>CACYSI010000020.1 GCA_902776975.1 uncultured Ruminococcus sp. | reverse complement strand
TTCCGATTCTTCTGTTACCGGCTCCTGTCACGCGCCCTCTGCCTTTTTACATTTGTGACTTTTGCCTATTGACAAACGGTCACTACATAACAGTATTAAGTAGGTCTTCAATGTTATCATCTTTGTTGTTATCGCTTTTCTGCGACCTTATACATCAGTATGCCCGCGGCTACCGAGGCGTTGAGCGAGTTTATCCTGCCTTTGAGAGGCAGAGATACTATCACATCGCACTTTTCGCGGACGAGTCGGGATATGCCCTTGCCCTCGTTGCCTATCACAAGAGCCACGGCTCCGCCGAAGTCGGTGCGCAGGTAGTCCTCGCCGTTCATATCCGCTCCGTAAACCCAGATGTTGCGCTCCTTGAGCTGATCTATGGTATCAGCGATGTTGGTGACTCTCGCCACCGGCAGGTATTCGAGCGCTCCCGCGGATGCCTTGTAGGCTGTGTAGGTCAGCCCGGCTGAGCGGCGTTTCTTGATTATGACGCCGTGAGCTCCGGCGCACTCCGCCGAGCGAATGATCGCGCCTAAGTTGTGCGGATCCTCTATCTCGTCCAGTATTATGATGAAGGGCGCCTCGCCTCTGCTGTCGGCGAGCTTAAGAATATCCTCGACGCTTGAGTAATCTCTGACGGCGCACAGGGCGGCTATGCCCTGATGAGCGGCGCCCGAGGTCATGTAGTCGAGCTTTTTGCGGTCTACCTCCTGCACCGGCACGCCCGCCTTCTTAGCCTTGGCGGCTATCTCTACTGCCGAGCCTGTCACGCCGCCCTTGGCGATCATCACCTTGATAAGAGGTCGCCCCGAGGACAGCGCCTCGGCTACGGGGTTGCGGCCTATGAGCAGCTCGTCGTCGGTATATCTGTTTTTCTTATTATCTTCCATAAGGCATACCTATACATTATATACTTATAATTATACCTATACAGTATATCATATATCGAGCAGGGCTATGCTTCTCAGTTAGAATAAAAGCGAAAATTGCTGAATATTTTTCGTATTTGCGCCTCAAAGCCCGCCGCGTACACCGAAGCCTCCCGTCAGCGGGTCTCTAAACAGCCCCAGTCTCGGCGGAAAAACGGTGAATGAGAAGAACATCACATAGTACAGCATCAGCAGCATCAGAGCGGGAGCGAAGTATTCCGCGGCCTTTTTCCAATCTTTTGAGAGCTTAAGACTCACCGCCTGAGCCGCGGCAACGACAGCGAACGCAGTGAGGGATCCCGTCCACAGGCTTTGCGAGCCTATAAGCGCGGTATTTATGTATGAAAACGCGGCTGTACCGCCCATGAGCAGGTACAGTCCGGCGCACTTGGCCGCGACATACGGACGAAACGGCGTTCTCAGCCACAAGAGCTGCAGCACGCCCCAGCCCATGTACGCTATCGAGTATATTTTGATGTGCTCCCACACACTTTCGTTGACAGCTCCGAAGAGTATCCCCAGCGCCGATCCGCCGCTGAGCTCATACGCAAAGCGCAGGTATACCGCCGCAAGACAGATCAACGCCCAGCCGCAGGCTTCGGAAACAACATTTTGTTTATTTTTCATTTTGCGCCCCCGTATAGCAGTATATGAACGGAGAGCGTCGATTATTGCAAATAATAATTATTATTGAGAAATTATACTATTTGTATATTTCGTATTTTTCAATAAAAATGTTGATAACTCTGTGGATAAGTGGAATAACTCATGCCTTATAAGCTCAGTTATCAACATAGAAATTCCTGATTTTAAGAGTTTTCGCAGTTTTCCATAATTTTTTTAACAGAATTATCCTATCTTCTTTTTGTGAAAAATCAAAAGTTTTTTATACAAATTGTAATTTTACGCTTGTCAATTATTAAAAAGAAATTTAAAAATAAAAACAGCGGAGCATAAAACGCACCGCTGTAGATAAGTTGATAGTTGGTAGTTGGTAGTTTGTGGTTTGTGATCGGTAAAAGCCAAGGCTTATTTGAATACCACATACCTGAAAAAGAGTGTCACCAGACTGCCGTCGATTATGCCGAGTAACGCTCCGCCGATGACGTCTGTGAAGTAGTGTACCCTCAGATACATCCGTGAGAAGGCTATACAGCACGCCAGAACCAGTGCCGGCGCCCATATCCATACGGGACAGCACCATGCCGTGACCGTAAACGCGCAGAAGGATGACGCGCTGTGACCCGACGGAAAGGAGTGATCCTTAGGCTTGTTTATCTTCATATCATCGTCGGAGATGCTGTCGGACGGTCTGACCCTGCCGACGAGCTTTTTGATGATTATCTCTCCGATCAGAAAGTTGAATACGAGGGCGGTGGTCATTATCATGCCGACCCCGCGAAAACGCTTAGTGAAAAAGAAGGGGATCACGAACCCTAACCACCAAATAATGGCGCCCGTGCCCGAGTAGGTGAAAAATACCATGAGCCTGTCCAGGGCAGGGCGGTGTATTGCGGACATCCTCTGTACTATTTTCGCGTCTATTCTCCGTAATCTCTGCAGCATACCTATCGCTCCGAAAATATAACTTATACTGATTTATTATACATCATTAACGAGAAGAGTGTCAATATATATCGACTCAATATAAAAGCCGTCTGATCATCAGACGGCTGAGTATGTATCACTGACCCTTGCGGTTGTGTATCGCGCTGAGTATAGCCTCTATATCGTCATCGGTCGTAGATGTATCGAGGCTGACGTCCGAGTCGGGATCCTCCGCCTTAAAGTCAGCGGGACGAGGCTCGTCGTGCTTCTCGACGTCTACTCTCGCGGGTCTGGCAGGCTTGAGCTTGGGAGCCTTGACGGTATCGCTCTCAGAGCGGGGCTTGATGATGTCGCACAGCGCCATACCTAAGAAACCGCAAATAAAGTACGCGGCGATATATATGAGCACGGTTACCCACGACGCGCGCCACATACCGTACAGCAGCGCCGATATCGCGTAAAATACGGGAGCTATAAAGCATAAGATGATATCTTTTTTGTGTTTTCTGAAGGTATAGTGAAAGCCGCAGCCCAGCGAGATGAGCGGAAAGGCGCCGAGCTGGATGACGTAGGTGACGGCGTTTGTCTGAGTACCCATGAGCAGCGGCAGCAGCAGGAACAGCGCTCCCTCGATGATTATATAAGGTAAAAGCTCTTTGAGCTTGGTTTCGATCTTATCTTCCATATTGACCCCGAAAAATGCTTCTGTTTTTTGGTAGCTTTAATTATAGTTTATCGCGGTCACAAAATCAAGCAGAATATTATATAAAAATCAGCTATATTTTGATTGACTTATTTGTGATGTCGGAGTAAAATAAAAATACTTCAGTCGTTATGCAAAGAAGAATTTACAGTGAAAAGAGGCGAGAATATGGACGCCGGAAGTACGAGCGGCGCTGCCGGAGGGCGACGATGTGTCATATATCACATGACCGAAGCGGCAAAGATAACCGCCCGGAGCATCTGTACGCGGATATCCGGATCGGCTTTTTGCGTCCGGTCCCGCTGAACATATTGTCATAACTCCATACAGTGCCTCCTGAGATGAAAAAGATGAGGAGGTTAAAATATGGAAAGGAATACAGTGAGCTTGTTTGAGACGATTCAAACACTGCTCGAAAAAAAGCGTTACTCCACCCTGCGTGATATCCTCAACACCATGAACCCCGTCGATATAGCGGCGGTTTTTGAGGATCTGCAGAGTGAGAAGACGGCTCTGCTGTTCAGACTGCTGCCAAAGGAGACAGCCGCCGAGACCTTTGTCGAGATGGACGAGGATACTCAGGAGCTGCTCATCCACGGCTTCTCTGACTCGGAGCTTAAAGAGGTCATCGACGAGCTGTATGTAGACGACGCCGTCGATCTGATAGAGGAGATGCCCGCCAACGTGGTCAAGCGTATCCTCAGACAGGCTGACCCCGAGACCAGAAAAGAGATAAACGAGATTCTGAAATACCCCGAGGACAGCGCGGGCTCTATCATGACCACCGAGTGCGTCATCCTGAGACCCAAGATGACTGCCGAAGAGGCGATCAAGCGCATCCGCCGCACGGGTATAGACAAAGAGACCATCTACACCTGCTATGTGTCGGACTCATCGTCCACCCTGATAGGTATAGTCACCATCAAGACTCTGCTGCTCAGCGACGACGACGAGGTGATCGAGAACATCATGGAGACCAACGTCATCTCCGTAAACACCCTCGACGACCAGGAGATAGTCGCCCAGATGTTCAACAAATACAACTTTCTCGCTCTGCCGGTAGTCGATAAGGAGAACCGTCTTGTCGGTATCGTCACCGTAGACGACGCTATCGACGTCATGGAGGAAGAGGCTACCGAGGATATCCAGAAGATGGCGGCTATCACGCCTAACACCGAGAAGCCATATGACCGTATCGGCGTGTTCGAGACCTATCTCGCGCGTATACCGTGGCTGCTGATACTGATGGTATCGGCTACCTTTACCGGTATGATCATCACGGGCTACGAGGACGCTCTGGCGGCTTCGAGCGCGGTATTTCTGACCGCCTTCATCCCCATGCTGATGGATACGGGCGGTAACTCCGGCTCACAGGCGAGCGTTACCGTCATCCGCGCGCTCAGCTTGGGTGAGATCGAGTTCAAGGATATATTCAAGGTAATATTCAAAGAGGCGAGAGTCTCGCTGCTGTGCGGCGTCAGCCTCGCCGCGGTCAACTTTGCTAAGCTGATGCTCTTTGACCGCCTTGTACTGCACAACGAGCATATCACGGTGCTGGTCGCCTTTGTGGTATGCCTGACCATGGTGGTCACGATATTCATAGCCAAGCTCGTGGGCTGTACCCTGCCTATGATCGCCAAGAAGCTCGGCTTCGACCCGGCTGTCATGGCGTCTCCGTTCATCACCACGATAGTGGACGCTATCTCTCTGGTGGTATACTTCGGCATAGCTACGGCTCTGCTGCATATATGATGTTAAAAAGCTCCCTTTCATGTTGGAAGGGAGCGCTTTTGTTAGTCAGGAGTCAGGAGTGAGGAGTTAGGAGTTGTAATTGTAGGGGAGGGGCGTGACACGCGTGTCTGCTCCTCCCGATTGAAAATCAAATGATTTTCAATATTGATCAAAGGTTCATCCTAGAGATAACGTAACAAGATACCTTCAGCCTCTATTAATATCATTCAGAATGAAAAATAGATTTTATATCATACGTTCCGATGATTGAGGCGATCGTACAATGTCGCCTTCGGCGAACGGGAGCAGCAGATACGCGTACCACGCCACTCCCCTACAATAAATGCTGCTACAGCCTAACCTATAAAGCTGCATCTTAAGATCCCTCGACAAGCTCGGGATGACAGCGTTTTAGGTTTTTTACAAGCAAACACGGCGGGATCGCTCTCGCCGTGCTGTATTTTTATCCGATTATTATTTCATCTTTTCGCCGATGGGGTAGGGGGTCTCGGCTTGGATAGTATAACGCTGCAGGTAGGTGGTATCTGTTATGGTGATTATTCCGTCGCCGTCGATATCGCCGAAGATCTCTCTGTCGGTGGTTTTTGTCGGGTCGGAGGGCTCGTCATCCAAGGCTATAAACTTGAAGTTGTTGTCATTGGCATAACGCTCCGCCTCGCTGCCCTTATAGCCGTAGACGGTGAAGTCTTTTACCTTTGTCTCACCGAAGCCTGTTTTATTGTAATAACCGAAGGCTTTATCATAGATATCAGTAACAGATGCGGGGATAGTAACGCTTGTCATTAAAGGACACCCATAAAAAGCGGATGCACCGATGGCTTCAACAGAGTCGGGGATAGTTACGCTCGTAAGCCCTGTGCAGCCGGAAAACGCCTCACTACCGATACTCGTGACGGAGTCGGGGATAGTTACGCTCGTCAGTCCTTTGCAGTTGTAAAACGCAGAACTACTGATACTCGTGACGGTATCTGAAATGATAACAGTATCTACAGCAGATGTTGCTCCGTTGAATATTTTGCTGAAATTATTTGTTGCCGCTTGATTCACTTGAGCTTTCTTAAGATTAGAGCAGCCGGAAAACGCAGAACCACCGATACTCGTGACTGAGTCGGGGATAGTTACACTCGTCAGACCTGTGCAGCCGGAAAACGCCCCTTCGCCGATGCTCGTGACTGAATCGGGGATAGTTACGCTCGTAAGTCCCTTGCAACCGGAATACGCCCCTTCGCCGATGCTCGTGACTGAATCGGGGATAGTTACGCTCGTAAGTCCCTTGCAACCGGAAAACGCTTCTTGACCGATATACGTGACGGAGTCGGGGATAGTCACGCTCGTCAGCCCTGTGCAGCCGGAAAACGCCCAATTACCGATACTCGTGACTGAGTCGGGAATATCTACGCTCGTCAGTCCCGTGCAGCCGGAAAACGCCCCATTACCGATACTTGTGACTGAGTCGGGGATATCTATGCTCGTAAGGCTTGTGCAGTCGGAAAACGCTTCATCACCGATACTCGTGACTGAGTCGGGGATAGTTACGCTCGTCAGTCCCGTGCAGCCGAAAAACGCCCCATCACCGATACTTGTGACTGAATCGGGGATAGTTACGCTCGTCAGTCCCGTGCAGCCGAAAAACGCCCCATTACCGATACTCGTGACTGAGTCGGGGATAGTCACGCTCGTCAGTCCCGTGCAGCCGAAAAACGCCAGAGCACCGATACTCGTGACACCGTTCTCGATCACAACAGTATTGAAAGAATAGCCGTCCCACGGTGAATTATTATCTTCCATCTTTCCGTTACCGGATATCGTCATCACGCCGTTATTGAATTCCCATGTGCAGTCGCCGGTGGTGCCGCTTGCTACGGTATCGCCTGTCTCGGCTACGCTCTTTTCATCCGCGCTTGCGGTGAAGGGTGAGACCACGAGCAGGGTCATCAGTATCGAGTAGACTAATAGAATCGCTATTGCTTTTTTCATTTTGTTCTCCTCCATGATGTGATTATGCATTATAGGGTCTTATGAGCCTTCCCCTCGGGGGGAAGGTGTCACCGAACGGTGACGGATGAGGGGACGACCTATCCTCTTTATCAATAATTCAGTGTGGCTGAAACGCAGAAGAAAAAACGGTAACGATTGATATCCTCTGAGTTCGGCAGATGCAGGAAACGTAAGCCCCTCATCCGCTTCGGCTGCGCCTCAGCACCTTCCCCCCGAGGGGAAGGCTTTAATCTTATGCTCGCTACGGCGTGGTAACCCTCCTCGCCTGATTTGAAGTAAGTGAGGAGTTATGATTGTTGAGATGATCCTCAAATAAAAAGTGTGCAGCCCCAAACGGAACTACACACCGAAAAACGCATAACTCCGTTTGTTGTCACACAAACCTTTATTTCCGAATAATAGATGAGAAAATATTGATGTGTTTTTGCCGATAGACAAGAATCCACCTATTATTTGAAAAATAAATCGGTTCGTGTAACACCTTTATAATATCATAGCATTTTACATTTTTCAATTTCAAATTCTATGATCGGACTGTCATTTCGCGTTTCTGTTGATATATCTCGCGCGGCGCTTAGAGTACATTATCTTCTGTCCCGAGTACAGGCTGTAGTAGCCCGACAGCATATAGCTGACGACCAGAGCTATCGCGAAGAAGATCAGGCCCTTGCTGCCGAAGAGCTCTATGGACAGGATGATCGAGGCTATGGGGCAGTTGACCACCGCGCAGAACAGCGCTATCAGCCCCACCGCGGCGCCGAACTGAGCCGGCAGTCCCAGGAGCGGAGCTATCACCGCGCCCATGGTCGAGCCGATGAAGAAGGTCGGGATGATCTCGCCGCCCTTGTAGCCGAAGCCTATGGTGATGACGGTGAACACCATCTTGAGGATGAAGTCGTAGGGCAGAGCCTCGCCGTGTACTACCGCCTCGGTTATCACATCGCCGCCGATACCGTTGTAGCGGTAGCCGAGGATCAGCGTGAGCAGAACTATCGCGGCGCCTCCCACTGCTGTGCGGAGGTACTCGTTTTTCAGGAATTTTGCCGCCGCCTTGTGAGTTTGTTCAAGAGCTATACAGAAGATCATGCTCACCACCGCCGCCGCTATACCGATGACCGCCGTCAGAGCGATATTAGGCAGGTTCAGCGCGGGAAAATCGGTAAGCGTATATGAAGTAGCCTCAAGACCGAAGAGGGTGGTTATCGAGTATGCCGTCAGCGCCGATACTATGCACGGCAAAAACGCGCTGTAGTAGAAAATGCCTACCGATATGACCTCCATAGCGAAGACCGTGGCTGTGAGCGGAGTGCCGAACAGCGCCGAGAACAGACCGCTCATGCCGCACATCACGGCTATGGGCAGGTCCTTTTCGCTGAGTCTGAACGCTCTGCCGAAGAAGCTGCCTATGCAGCCTCCGAGCTGCAGCGCCGCGCCCTCTCTGCCGGCTGAACCGCCGAAGAGATGGGTGATGACGGTGGATACGAAGATGACCGGGGCGAGCAGTATCGGCACCTTGCTGTCGGTGCGCACCGAGTTTATGATGAGGTTGGTGTCGGCGTGACCGCTGAGCTTGGTTATGCGGTACAAGAAGGCTATCGCGAGGCCTCCTACAGGCAGGAGGTAGTGCAGCCACGGGTTTGCCGTACGCACATCTGTGACGTAGTTCACAGCCCATCGAAAGCCCGCGCCCAGCAGACCTCCCATAGCTCCCGTGAGCAGGGCGATGATTGTCCAGCTCAAAAACGAGAAGATGTATTGTTTGATCCGCGAGGCGTTATGCTTAGCTGTTTGCTTTAATTTTTCCATGAATGTGACCTTTCTTTAACAGAGAACAGATAATAGAGAATAGTTGAGGGAACACACTGACACGTCTTTGATTTTATAATATAATTGAACGAGCGAAGCGAGATACATAAACCATTCACCGTTCACTATTCACCATTAACCATTAACTGTTCTCTTTATTGTCATTCTGCATAAAAGTATAAACCGTTTTTCGGTGATATTCAATAGATGAAAGCAATTTATTTCTTGAAAATCCTTTGCCGTTGTGATAATATTGTTTTTGATTCACGATACCGATTTTTTGAAGGTGACAGTATGCGTAATTTTCTTATGAAGGTCTCCGAGTTCATGCGCGGAAGATACGGAAATGACAAGCTGAATACTTTTATCTGGATACTGGCGGGTATACTGTATGTCGTCAATCTGTTTTTGAGGATATTCTTCTTTGTGCGTACGCCCGTACTGATACTGATAGTTTTGGCTTTAGCTACGATAGCGATACTGCGCTCGCTGTCTACCAACATCACTAAGCGTATGTATGAGAACAACCGTTTTCTCAGCATTTGGGGCACGGTGAGTGACTTTTTCAAAAGACAGTATATGAAGATAAGAGACTTCAAGACTCACCGTTATGTCCGCTGCCCCTACTGCAAGGCTCAGCTCAGACTCAAAAAGCGCACCGGGACGCAGCACATACACTGTCCGCGCTGTGATAAGGATTTTAAGAAGAACATTTTATTCTAATGAGGAATTAAGAAATAGAAATTAGGAATTATGGGAAATGCTTTGCATTTTTGATTCTGATAGTTGAATTCAAAAAGCTGATTAACGTTTAGAAAGCGTTTTGTTGAGGAACAACGAGTTACCGCTTTTGGCAATTCCTCATGCCTAATTTATCAGAAAGGAGGTCGCCATGGTATTTTCATCGCTTATATTTTTGTTCGCGTATCTGCCGATAGTGCTCGCGGCGTACTATATCTGTCCGCGTAAGTGGCGCAACCTCCTGCTCTTTGTCGTCAACCTCGTGTTCTACGGCTGGGGCGAGCCTGTCTTCGTCATCCTCATGGTCATCTCGACCATTGTCGACTATACCTGCGGATACTTTATAGACAAAAACCGCGAGTCAAATCCGCGCAGGGCTAAGGGCTTTCTCATAGCCTCTATGATCATTAATCTGAGTATGCTCGGGTTCTTCAAGTACTCGGGTATGCTGCTCAGGACCGTCAACCTCATCCCCGGGGTGGATATCCCCATACCGAGGCTGCCCGACCTGCCTATAGGCATCAGCTTCTACACCTTCCAGACCATGTCTTATTCGATAGATGTTTACCGCCGCGAGGCTCCCGTGCAGAAGAACATCATCACCTTCGGCACCTATGTATCGCTGTTCCCCCAGCTTATCGCTGGCCCGATAGTGCGGTATAAGGACGTAGCTTATCAGCTCGATCACCGCCGCGAGACCCTCGACGACTTTACCAAGGGCGTGTGCATCTTCTGCGTAGGACTCGCCAAAAAGGTGCTCATAGCTAATCAGATGGGCGCCATGTGGGAGGCTATGCTCTCGACCGGTCAGGACAACGGCTGGCTCGGCTCATGGGTCGGTATCATCGGATATTCGTTACAGATATACTTTGACTTTTCAGGCTACTCCGATATGGCGTGCGGACTGGGCAATATGCTCGGCTTTGAGTTTCTCAAAAACTTCAACTACCCTTATATATCCAAGAGCATCACCGAGTTCTGGCGGCGCTGGCATATATCTCTGGGTACATGGTTCAGAGAGTATGTCTACATACCGCTGGGCGGTAACCGCAAGGGCTTCGGCAGGCAGATCATCAACCTGTTGATAGTCTGGTTCCTTACCGGACTGTGGCACGGCGCGTCGTACAACTTCATCCTCTGGGGTCTGTACTTCGGACTTCTGCTCGTCATCGAAAAGCTCGTGCTCAAAAAGTGGCTCGCTAAGTGTCCCGCTGCCGTACAGCACATCTACTCGCTGTTCTTCATCATCATCGGCTGGGTCATCTTCTACTTTGCCGACGATAAGGGCGGTATGCCCGCTTTAGGACAGTTCCTCGGCTCGATGTTCAACTTCGGCGGTATCGTCATAGGCGAGAACGCCCTGACTCTGGTCATGTCATATCTGCCTATGCTCATAGTCGGATGCGCAGCGGCTACCCCGCTGGGAGCTCTGCTGTATAAAAAGGTCAGAGCTACCGCCGCCGCTCCCGCTCTGCAGGCTGTATACTGCGTTGCGGTGCTGTTCATCAGCACGGCTCTGCTCGTAGCAGGCAGCTATAACCCGTTCATCTATTTCAGATTCTGATTTGTTCAATTGTCATTGCGAAGCCCACAGGCCTTTCCTAAGGTACCCCCGTTGGGGGAATGTCCGAAGGACAAGGGGGGAGCCGCTTCCGGCGAGGAGGCTGTCACCGAAGGTGACTGAGGGTTGCTAAAGGGCTGTGGCAATCTCAACCTATCGATCATAAAGGAGGCGCTGTATGAGTAAGCTCTATAAGAGATTGCCGATGATAGTTTTCATCGGCTTCATCGCTGTGATGCTGATACTCTTCATCATCCTGCCCAAAAAAGAATACAGCTCCTCCGAAAAGCGCTATCTGCAGGAGGCTCCCGAGTTCAATGCATCCTCGCTCTTCACCTCGGATAAGAAAAACTCCTTCCAGACCAAGTTTGAGAAGTATATCGAGGATCATACCGCGGGTCGCAACTTCTGGGTAGGCTTCAGCGCGTACTACAACTTAGCGCTGGGCAACAACGGCGAGAAGGGCGTGTACAAGGGCGCCGACGACTATCTCATCAACGATCCCGAGGCTAAGGATATGCTCGCGCGCAACTCGGGCTTTATGGAGGAGTTCGCTCAGCAGATAGATGTCCCCGTCACCGTGGCTGTGGCTCCGTCTACCGGCTGGCTCTGCCCCGATAAGCTGCCGCGCTTTCACTATACCTATCTTGACGACGAGCGCTTTGCCGCTCTTGAAGATACCTTTGACAAGGCTGAGTTCGTCGATCTGCGCGACGGTCTCAAAGAGGCTTATGATGAGGGACATCAGGTGTTCTACCGTACCGACCACCATTGGACGGCGTACGGCGCTTATACAGCGTACAGAGCCCTGAGCAAGACTCTCGGCTATACTCCCCATGAGCCGACGGACTACAGCGTAGACACTTACGAGGGCTTTTACGGCACCACCTACTCTACCTCGGGCTTCTGGCTCACTCCGCCCGACAGCATCGAGGTCTGGGACAATAAGCTCAACGACGGCGATATCAAGGTGAGCATCACCGACGGTGAGAACACCGTAGAGCAGGACGATATGTTCTTTTACGATCATCTTGACGAGGACGACAAGTACCCCGTATACCTCGACGGCAACCACCCTTATACCGTCATAAAGAATACTAAGCTCAAGGACGGCAAAAAGCTGATGGTGATCAAAGACAGCTTCGCGCACTCTATGGTGCCGTTCCTCGCCGATCACTACAGCGAGATCATCATGGTAGACCTCAGATACTACAGCTATCCGTTGTCTGAGATCATCACCCGCGAGGGCGTGGACAGGGTGCTGATGCTGTACTCTTTGGATAACCTTACATCGGATGACAATATAGCCAAGATAGGATAAATAAAGCATAAAACGGCGGCGCAGAGCGTATCTGCGTCGCCGTTGTTTTCGGTAACAGTCATTGCGAGGGGCTTGACACTTGTGTCAGCTCGTGGCAATCTCAACGAATTATTCGGTTTATCTCTTAGGCAGGACGTAGCCGATCTTCTTCATGGCTTTTTCTACCGTTCTGTGGCTCAGGCGCCGGACGAACTCGAGGCTCTTTGTGTAGCACTCTTCGATGTACTTCTTGTCCTTCAAGAACTCCTGATAGCGCTTACGGATGGGGGAGAGCTCAGCGACCACAGCCTCGCCTACGGCTGTCTTGAAGTCGCCGTAGCCCTTGCCGTCAAAGTCGCGCTCGATCTGCTCGTAGCTCAGCCCCGTGACAGCCGAGTATATAGACATAAGGTTGTTGATGCCGTCCTTGCCCTCGGCGTAGCGCACCTTAGCCTCGCTGTCGGTGATAGCGCGCTTAAATTTCTTCATGATCACGTTATCTTCATCGGTGAGCAGGATGTAGCTGTTGGCGTTCTCGTCAGACTTGCTCATCTTAGAGGTCGGATTCTGCAGGCTCATCACGCGGGCGCCGTCCTTGGGGATGAAGCCCTCGGGGATCTTGAACACGTTGCCGTAGATGCCGTTGAAGCGGTTTGCTATGTCGCGGGTAAGCTCAAGATGCTGCATCTGGTCTGATCCTACCGGCACCTTGTCAGCCTGATACAGCAGGATGTCGCCCGCCATGAGGCTGGGGTAGGTGAAGAGACCGGCGTTGATGTTGTCGGCGTGCTTGGCGCTCTTGTCCTTGAACTGAGTCATGCGGCTGAGCTCGCCGAACTGGGTGTAGCAGTCAAGTATCCAGCCCATGACCGCGTGGTCGGGGTTGTGGCTCTGGATGAAGAACGGGGCCTTGTCTACGTCAACGCCGCACGCCATGATCGAGGCGTACATATCTATGATGTTTTTGCGGAAGGTCGCCGGCTCCTGCCGCACGGTGATGGTGTGCAGGTCGGCGAGCGCGTAGATGCAGTTGTACTCGGGGTTATCCTGCATCCTTACCCAGTTCTTAACGGCGCCGAGGTAGTTGCCGAGGGTGATAGAGCCGCTGGGCTGTATCGCTGAGAATACGATCTGCTTCTTTTCGGGGGTGGTATTATCCATAGTTATCTGTCCTTTGTGGGTGAAGTATAGCCTTCCCCTTGAGGGGAAGGTGTCGCCGCCGACTGAGGCGGTGACGGATGAGGTGGAAGCGCTTCCGCTCTATCCCGTAAATTGATATATCGGAGAGGTTTCCACCTCATCCGACCAATTCGCAAGCGAATTGCCCACCTTCCCCTCAAGGGGAAGGCTTTATTATCCGATCAGCTCCTGAGCGAGCTTTCCGATCTCCTTGACGCCTTGTGTGAGCTGCTCGTCGGTGGGGGTGGAGAAGTTGATGCGGAAGCTGTGGCACTCCATGGCGCTGTCCGTGAGGAAGGCGTTGCCCGGTACTACGCAGACCTTGCGCTCGGTGAGCTTCTTGCAGAAGTCGAGCATATCGACGTCTTCGGGCAGGTTGCACCAGATGAACAGACCGCCCTGTATCTTGTTGTAGCTGATGCCGTGAGGCACGACGTACCGGTCGAGCAGGCTCATGCACAGGTCTGCCTTGGCGCGGTAAAGATCGCGCAGATAGCCGAGGTGAGCCTCAAAATCATACTTGGTCATGAACTCATAGCAGAGCATCTGCGACCACATGGCGGTGTGTACGTCCTGACCCTGCTTGCATATGATCATCTTAGCCATAGCGGCCTTGTCAGCCATCATATAGCCGACGCGGATGCCGGGCGCGAGCACCTTACTGAACGAGCCGGAATAGATGACGATGCCGTCGGTATCAAAGCTCTTGATAGCGGGCACATCCTCGCCGTAGTATCTGAGGTCGCCGTAGGGGTTGTCCTCTATGATCAGACAACCATGCGCTTTAGCGAGCTCATACATACGCTTTTTCTTCTCGAGCGACATGGTCACGCCCGAGGGATTCTGGAAGTTAGTGATGGTATAGATGAGCTTTGCGCGCGGGTTTTCATCCAGCGCCTTTTCCAGCGCCTCCATGTTCATGCCGTCGGGATCGACGGGAACGCCCACGAGCTCGGAGTTATAGCTGCGGAAGGTATTGAGCGCTCCGACAAAGCTCGGAGCCTCGCAGATGAGCACATCGCCCTCGTTGAGGAAGGTCTTGGCGGCTATATCCATGACCTGCTGAGCGCCAGAGACAATGATCAGCTCATCGTTCTCGCCGCCTATGTTGTGCTTAGTTTTGAGATACTGCTTGAGGGTATCGCGCAGGGGCTGATAGCCCTCGCTGACTCCGTACTGCAGCACGCCTATGGGATTGTCCCTTAGCAGGCGGGCGGATATCTCGCTTATAGCCTCTATCGGAAAGGCGTCGGGAGCGGGGTTGCCCGCCGAGAGGGAGATCACGCCCGGGTCGGACGCGCTTTTGAGTATCTCGCGGATGGCGTTGGGCTTTAGCGCCAGCACCTTATCTGAAAATCTGTAGTCCATATCAGTCACGCTTTCTGTATTTTATTAACTTATTAATAATAGCACAAGTTAAAAGATAACGCAAGAACCTTGATGATCTTCATAAAATCTATATAAAAAATCCAAAAAAAGCGTCAAACATCGTATTTTTTATGGATTTTTAGTTGTATCATAAAGATTTTTGTAGTATAATACTATAGAATATTTACATTTTGAAGCATTATGAGGGAACGGAGGGAATTTTATGGACTACGATAATTTCGGCGGCAACGATACCCGCAAAGCAGCCGAGAGCCTGAAAAGGCAGCGCGCCATAGCTCAGATGAAGCGCGAACGCCGCAAAAAGCTGCTCATCAGACGCACCGTGATCGTACTGGTTTGTCTGCTGATCGTGTTCTTGGTGATTATCCTGCTGGTGCAGGCGTTCAAGGCGATCTTCGGCGGCAGCAGCGCTAAGCCTCAGGAGGCTACCGTCGCTGAGACGGTCGAGGAGGTCACCGAGGCGCCCACGGTGAACGAGGCTATGACCTTCAATACCCCCAACATCAAGGATGACGGCAAGTCGGAGGGTCAGTATTCATCCTCAAACGGCGGCGTGTATATCTACAACAAGATGGCGCTCGAGCTGTTCGGCAGCTCCGAGGCGGGAGCTAAGGATTATGCCGCGACTATATCGGAGTTCAAGAAGAACGCTCCCGATTTCACCGTTTACAATATGGTAGTGCCTAATCATACCGAGTTCGCCCTGCCTAAACGACTGATAGACGCGGGGGTGACCGCGGGCTCTCAGGCTGAGAACATCAAGCAGATCTACTCAAGCTATACCGAGGATGTAAAGCCCATAAACTGTTACAACAAGCTGTGTGAGCATATAGACGAGTATCTGTTCTTCAATACAGACCATCACTGGACGGGTTTGGGCGCGTACTACGCGTATCAGGCGTTCTGTGAGCAGACCGGGCAGACGCCGCTCGATCTGACGACCTGTGAGGAGCATACCATAGCTGACTTTGAGGGCTCGCTGATAGACAACGACCAGTCACTGTATGAGAACCTCGATACGGTCCACTACTGGACCTTCCCGTATCAGACTCACGCCATGCGTCAGGATAACCCCGGCGAGGATCTGTACGAGACCACTGTCTACTATGAGCAGGAGGGCTCCGGCAGATACTCCTACGGCGTATTCATCTACGGCGACAGCCCGCTGTTCATCGAGTATAACGATACTCTCGATAACGGCAAGAAAATCGCCGTGGTAAAAGAGAGCTACGGCAATTCGTTTGTTCCTTATCTTACCAACAACTATCAGGAGGTCCATGTTATCGACTTCCGCTATTTCGGTCAGAACCTCAAGAGCTATATGCAGGATCACGGTATCACCGAGGTGCTGTTCATCAACAACGTTATGTCGGCTAACGCCGCTGTTCAGCTCGACAGGATAAGATCACTGTATTAAGGGGGTGAGACGGAATGATAGCAAAGAAGGTCAAGGTTAATGTATACGGTACGCTGGCGGAGGGCCTTTACTCAGGCTACGCGAGCGCTGACAGCTTTAAGAACAAAAGCTCGTATATTATTTCCCGCAAACCCCTTAAAGACTTTATGTTCGGCGTTGTCATAGCCGTCGCTGCCTTCAAGGACGGCTCCGAAAAGCTGATCGTAGCTCCCGAGGGAGAGATTTACTACGAGCCGATGATAAGGGAGAAGCTCTCGGCTCTGCGAAACGCTCAGGTCGAAAAGCTGAGCTGCCTGTATGAAAAGAGCTGCGGCGCCATAGTTATCTACCGCAGCGGCAGCCGCTATAAGATACTTCTGGTCAGAAACCACAACGGCCGCAACTACAGCTTTCCCAAGGGTCATGTCGAGAAGGGCGAGACCGAGCAGCAGACAGCTATCCGCGAGGTCAAGGAAGAGACGGGTCTGGATATAGAGATCATCGACTCCTTCCGAGAGGTCGCAGATTACTGTCCCTTCGGCAAGATACGCAAGCGCGTGGTGTTCTTCATGGCGCAGACCATGAGCGACAGGGTGACGGTGCAGCGCGAAGAGATCGACAGCTATATATGGGTAGATCTGGAAGAAGCCCATACCAAGTGTACCTATGATAACGATCTGCGCGTGGTCCGCAAGGCTAAAGAGAATCTCTATAAGCTGAAATAAATGTCAAAGTCCGCTGTAAGTTTACGGCGGACTTTTTGCTTATTATGGATATCCGGACTGCATGATGTGTCCTCGGCTGACCGGATTTTCAGCCTATATACCGAGGGCAGACTGATTTTGATAAAAAACAACCGATTTTATGCTGATATCCGACAACTATTTGATTGACACGGACGATATTTAGTAATATAATTAAACCGATAATATGTTGCGTTATCGCGCATTTTTATTCTAAAAATAATCAGTAAGGAGATTTACTATGACAATTACCAAGAAAAAAGACGGAACCGTGCTTTGCGCGGCAGTAAGCGGCAGACTGGATACTTCGACATCACCTGAGTTTGAGGCTCAGATGAGACCCGAGCTCGAAGGTCTCACCGAGCTGGTACTCGACTTCAAGGAGCTGGATTATATCTCGTCCGCAGGTCTGAGAGTTCTGCTCACTTTCCAGAAGCAGATGAACGCTCAGGGCAAGATGACCATCAAAAACTCAAACGAAATCATTATGGAGATCTTCGAAGTAACAGGCTTCTCGGATATCCTGACTTTAGAGTGATACCGCTATGACCAATATTATAGAACTGCTTGAGCAGTATACCGCAGACACGCCCAATGCTTCCATACTGTACGACGACGCGCATTCTAAGGGCATCACATACGCGCAGCTCGATGATATGTCCGGCCGCGTATACGCTTATTTAAAGTCGATCAATATAGGCAAAGAGGATTTTGTGCTCTTGAATCTGCCCAGAGGTATCCTGCCCATTATCGCCATGATAGGCGTATGGAAGGCGGGCGCCGCGTGGGCTCTGGTAGAGGACACCTATGCCCCTGACCGTATCGCGTATATCCGCGAGGACTGCGGATGCAAGACGGAGATCAGCGCCGCTAACTGGGAAGAGATCATGCATCAAGAGGCCATAAGCGGTCATGCCGATACAGATCCCCATGACGCCGCGTACGCGATCTATACCTCGGGTACTACAGGCAACCCCAAGGGCGTACTGCATGAATACGGCAACCTCAGCAGAGCTATAGAGTCGATCCGCATAAACGGAAAAAATCCCTTTAAAGGTAATGACAGACTGGCTCTGCTGGCGCCTATGAACTTTGTAGCCTCTGTCATAGTTATTCTCGAGGTGCTCAGCATCCAGGGCGGCAAGATGTATGTAGTAAGCTACGCTACTATCAAGAACCCGATGGCGCTGTTGGCATTCTTCCTCGAGAAGCGCATCACCATCACCTTCCTCACACCCTCTTATGTCCGTATGTTAGGCAACAAGAGCGGTCCTTTCCTGAGGATGCTGTTTGTAGGCAGTGAGCCGGCAAACAATCTTTATAACGAGAACCTTGACCTTATCAATATCTACGCGGCGTCAGAGAGCGGCTTTGCCGTGGGCGTTTTCCAGATAGATAAGGAATATGAGACCTGCCCGATAGGTAAGCCCGAGATAGAGACAAAGATCACTCTTATCACCGAGGACGGCAAGGAGGCCGCCGACGGTGAGATAGGCGAGCTGTGCTTTGAGAACCCCTATGTGCGCGGTTATATGAACCTGCCCGAGGAGACCGAAAAGGCGTTTGTGGGCGGTATCTACCATACAGGTGACCTCGCCCGCAAGAATCCCGACGGCAACTATGTGCTCTTAGGCCGCTCCGGCGATATGATCAAGATAAACGGTAACCGTATCGAGCCCGCTGAGATCGAGGCTGCGGTCAAGCAGTCGCTCGGCATAGAGTGGGCAGCCGCGCGCGGCTTTGAAGAAAACGGCAAGAGCTATCTGTGCGCTTATTATATAGATGATATCGAGATCGATCCCGTCGCTCTGCGCGCCGATCTCGCTAAGCGTCTGCCTTACTATATGATCCCCGCCTTCTTCATGAAGGTAGACAAGGTCCCGCTCAAGCCTAACGGCAAGATGGACCGCAAGGCTCTGCCCAAGCCCGATACCAAGGACTTCAAATCCGACTATGTCGCTCCTACAAACGAGACCGAGGAGAAGCTCTGTAAGGCTATGCAGAGTGTTTTGGGACTCGAGCAGGTCGGCATACACGACGACTTCTATGAGATGGGCGGCGACAGCTTAGGCTCTATCAAGCTCATCACCGAGGCGGGTCTACCGGGACTCAACGCGAGCCATATCTTCCGCGGCAGAACTCCCGAGAAGATAGCCGAGCTGTATATCGAGGCTCAGTCGAACAGCGACGGCGAGTCGCCCGACGTCAAGAACGCCAATTCGATGAAGCAGGAGCATCCGCTTACAGACGAACAGCTCTATATGGTCGACTATCAGCTCTATACCCCCAGATCGACCATGTATAACCTCTTCTCGATGCAAAAGCTCGACAAAGAGATGTTCGATATGGAGAAGCTCGCCGAGACTATGACGACAGTGCTCCGTCATCATCCGGCTCTGCTGACCACCTTCCACTTCAATGACGACGGCGAGATCGTTCAGCGTTACACGCCCGAGGTCCTGGAGGAGGTCAAGGTCGAGAGACTGACCGAGTTTGAGTTTGAAAACCTCAAGGATACCCTTGTACAGCCCTTCAAGATAATCGGCGGCAAGCTGCACCGCTGCCGCGTATTCGAGACTGAGAAGAACGGTTATGTGTTCTTTGACGTACACCATACTCTCTTTGACGGCACCTCGCTCAAGGTGTTCATGGGCAACGTGGGTAAGGTATATATGGGCGTTCAGCCCGATCCCGACTACTACTATCTCATGCTTGCCAACCGTGAGAACGCTGTACACCAGCCCTTCTATCAGGAGAGCAAGAAGTACTTTGAGGATCGCTATGACGGCGTAGAGTGGTCGAGCTATCCCGAGACGGATCATGAGTCGCGTGAGAATGACTTAGGCGAGATCTTTGCCGATCTGGGCATCGAACAGGCTCAGATGGCTGCTATCGAGCGTCAGTATAAGATAAGCCGAAACGAGTTCTTCATCACCGTAGCGGCGCTCGCCATAGGCTTATATAACGATAAGCCAGACGTCATGCTGTCGTGGAACTATAACGGACGCGACGACATGGAGATGATGACATCTGTCGGTCTGCTGTTCCGTGAGCTGCCTGTAGGCGTTCACTTCACAGCCGATATGACCCTCCGCGAACTCTTCGCGGATGTGCAGGAGCAGGTGCAGAAGGGCATCGAGCACAGCATCTATCCCTATGTCGATAAGACCGGCTCGGTAGCTACCGGCGAATCCGCGTATCTGCTGTATCAGCAGGATATCCGCGATATGGACGCCGGCGGTATGAACGTAGAGAGCATCGACATCCGTCAGAACCAGGCGGCTTCGCAGACTATCCTTGATATGGAGATACTCGACGGCGCAGACGGTCTCGTGCTCATGATAGACTACGCCGCGAGCCGTTATAATGACGAGAGCATGGAAAGATTCAGAGATCTCTTCGTCAGGACAGCGCGCATGCTGGTATCGTTCGATACACAGGCTGATGTTCATATAGATGAGCTCAGATGCGAGCTTTCGGAGAAGACCACATTTATAGAAAAGATAATCACCAGATTCAGGAGAAAGAGATAATGGCGATAAACAACGGTAACGTTGCGGCGGAGGTATCCTCTGATAGCTCAAAGCCCGATATCCGCGAGCGTCTTGCCGCTATGTACGGCGATAACCGTGAGATCACCGGCGACTTTGACCCTGAGCTGAGCGCGAAGTGCAAAAACGGCACCTTTGTCGGCAAGCTCAGCGGCGACATACTGGAGTTCAGAGGCGTACCTTTTGCCAAGCCGCCTGTAGACGATCTCAGATGGAAGCGTCCCGAGGCTGTCGAAGATCGCGACGGCGTATTTGAGGCGTATTATAACGGTAAGTCGCCCATCCAGACAGAGTGGGGCACCGAGCAGGCGTCCTACTACCGTCAGGGTGAGGACTGCCTGTATCTGAATATATGGCTCAACAAGGGTTGTACAGCGGCGCATAAGCCCGTAATCGTCTTTTTGCACGGCGGATCATACGGCTGGGGAGGCACTGCCGACCCGATGTATGACGGCTCCGCCTTCGTTACTGCCGAGCCCGATATCATCATGGTGACTGTCGGTTACCGCGTCGGACTCATGGGCTTTGTCGACCTCAGTTACCTTGAGGGCGGCGGCGACTATCCCGACGCGCCTAACCTCGGTCTGCTCGATCAGATAGAGGCTCTCAGATGGGTGCGCGCCAATATAGAGGCGTTCGGCGGCGATCCCGACAACGTGACCGTGATGGGTGAGTCAGCCGGAGGCGGCAGCGTATCTCTGCTGCCGATCATAGATGAGGCTAAAGGGCTGTTCCGCAGAGTGATAGGCGAGAGCGGCTCGGTGGCGCTCACCTTCTCTAAGGAGGAGTGCAGAGAGTTTACCGCAAGGCTCATCAAGGCTGCCGGTACCCGCAAAATGTCCGATCTGCTGAAGCTCAGCGAGGAAGAGCTGAAAGTCATCAACGAAAGCGTCGACTCGTACAATAACTTTCCTCAGCGCGACGGAAAGCTCATACCGACCGATCCGTATGAACCTTATAAGGACGGAGTAACCTCCGATATAGATATGCTCATAGGCACCAACTCCGATGAGATCAACTATTGGGTCGGCGAGGTAGGCGGCATAGTACCGTTCGGTTTCAGTATGCCCGTTAAGTTTGAAAACGATATGCGGGCGCTCTCGGTTATCGGTAAGCATCGCGTAAATAAGTTTATGTCCCGACTCGAGGGGCATAAGCTCTGGCGTATCGCCGAGTTCTACAATGAGATGATGTTCCGTCTGCCGGCGGTGCGTCAGGCTGAGAGCCACAGCCGTAACGGCGGCAGGGTATTTATGTACTACTGGATAGAGCCGTCGGCTCTGCGTTATCGCGGCGCTTGTCACGCGGTAGAGCTCGCGTATGTCTTCGGCAATCACGAAGAGACCATCTATACCGGCGAGCGTGCCGACGCTGAGCTTTCAAGACGCGTTATGGCTATGTGGGCGCAGTTTGCCCGCACTGGCGATCCGTCTACCGACGAGGTTACATGGCAGGCGTATAAAGTACCGGAACGTATGACTCTGGTCATATCCAAGGATATCAAGCTAAAGAACGATGTGCTGAAAAACCAGCGCACGATCCTCTCTCCGCTTCTCAAACACAGTATCAATCCGTCATACGCGACCCTTGACTACAACGTGCCCTTCGTCCGCAAGGCGGTAGGTATCGCGGCAGTCGCGGCGGTCACGACCGTGTTGGGAGTCATCGCAGTCAAAAAACTGTTAGAATAAACCCGTTTTTGAGATTCTTCAGCGACAATCAAAGCTGCTTGTATTATAATAAACCTAAGGCGCGTACTACTAAATTACTCTTGAGGAGGATTGACAATGATCAACGCCAAGATCAACAACGAGATCAACCTTACATATCCCGAAGGTTACAACGAAATGAACGAGGCTGAGCTGACGAGGTATTTTGGTGTTCCCGATAACCGCTGGGGCGTTTTTGATCCCGGCAGACATATAGTTATCTCCGTCGGTTGGAACAAGCCCGGCTTCTTCAGCTCTATGGGCGACGCGGAGTCGTTCCTGCTCAAGATGACTTCACGCATGCGCCGTACTCTGCTCAACTATCAGGTCGTCAACGAGTATGAGCTCAAGATAGCGTCCAAAGACGCCAACGGCATTCGCTTTGAGTACAGAGTCAACGACTCTGTCAGCGTACACTCGGCGGATCTGGTAGTATTCAAGTATAAAAGCAAATTCTACGCGGTACAGTTTGCCGCGCGCAAAAACAAGGCGGATGAGTACCGCCGCGAGTTTTTGGAGATGCTTCAATCTATTACTTTAGATAAATAGGATATGGGTATAACAAAAGGGCTGTCGAGTGACAGCCCTTCTGCTTGTCGAAAAAGTACAACAGACAGGAGCAGTACGTCTTTATACCTCCCTCTGACGAGGGAGGTGCCGAGCGATTAAGCGAGGCGGACGCCGATTATTGACTCAAGCCGCATTATAAGTATCATTACTCACTGTATTGTGTCAGATGTTTTCTTTGTATTATAAAGCTGCGTTATCTCTCCCCCGCGAATAAAATGAAACACTCTTTATGAAGTGCTGCCCGCATGCCCCCTCGTCAGAGGGGGCAGAATAGGTTTTTCTACAGACTGAAGGGCTGTCGAGTGACAGCCCTTATTTTGCGTATAATAAACTTACTATATAGTTTGAGAATCTGCGCGGCAGCAGCTTTGAGAGCACGGCTACAGCCTTATAGCTGAACCCTATAGCCTTCAGCGGAGATGTGCGTTTTTTCATCGCGAGCTTAGCTATATAACCGCCCGCCTTGTCGGGGCTCATGCCGCCCCGCTCATCCTTTTCCATGGTTTTGACAGAGCGCTCTATCCTGCCGCCGTAGACATTGTCGCCGTCTGAGGACTTCTCTCTCGCGTCGGTGAAGCCCGTGGCTATATCTCCCGGCAGTATCGCGCATACCGTTATGCCGAACGGACGTATCTCGTTTTGCAGAGCCAGCGCGTACGAGGCTACAGCCGCCTTGCTGACGCTGTACCACAGCTGAAAGGGTATCGGCAGTATGCCGGCTATAGAGCTGACGAAGATTATCCTGCCGCTCTTTTTTTCACGCATATGCGGCAGTACCGCTCTGGTGACGTTATCGGCGCCGTAGAGGTTGAGCTCGAGCTGAGCGTGAGACGCCTTGGTATCGGTCATCTCGGCGGCTCCAGATATACCGAAGCCCGCGTTGTTCACGAGGATATCTATGCGACCCTCACGGCTGATGACCTCATCCACCGCGCTCCTTACCTGAGCCTCATCGGTGATGTCGGCGGTTATATGGTGTACGCCCTCGGGCGGATTATCCCTGCGGGACAGCTCATATACTGTACAGCCTTTTTCAAGCAGACTTACGGCAGTCGCTCTGCCTATGCCGCTGCTGCCGCCCGTGACTAAGGCTACCTTTTTTATCTCGCTCATTTCTCGAGCAGTACCTTAGCGATTATCTCTACCGCCTCGTCTATCAGATCCTCTGTGAGAGTAGCCATGTAGCTGGTACGCAGCAGACACTCGTTGGGCGCTGTAGCCGGGGGCAGGACGGGATTTACATAGACACCCGCCTCATATACCGCCTTAGCTTTGATGAGGGTGTTCTCCATCGAATATGTATATATCGGCACTATGGGAGTGTCGCTCTCGCGTATCTTGAGACCCGCCGCTCGGAAGCCGTCTCTCGCGTGAGCGGCAAGAGCGCGCAGACGCTCGGGCAGCTCGGGATGAGCCTTGAGGTGTCTGAGGGCTGTCAGCGCTACGGCGCAGCTCGACGGTGTCATCGAAGCTGAGAAGATGAACGGGCGCGAGTTGTGGCGAACATAGTTGCATACGCTGCGCGACGCCGCCATATAGCCGCCTAAGGACGCGAGCGACTTGGAGAAGGTGCCCATGATGATGTCTACCTTGTCCTCAAGTCCGAAGTGGCTGGCGGTACCTCTGCCGCCCTCGCCTATGACGCCGAGTCCGTGAGCGTCGTCGACCATGACTCTCGCTCCGTATTTTTCAGCCAGGCGGCAGATCTCGGGCAGGTTAGCGATATCGCCGCCCATAGAGAACACGCCGTCGGTAACTATCAGTATGCCTGCTGTCTCGGGGATCTTTTTAAGGGTCTTTTCAAGGTCCTCCATATCGTTGTGCTTATAGCGTACCATGGTGCCGTAGCTGAGCTTGCAGCCGTCGTAGATGCTGGCGTGGTTTTCACGGTCGCATACTACATAGTCGCCTCTGCCTACTATCGCGCTGATGATGCCGAGGTTCGACTGAAAGCCCGTAGAGAAGGTGATCGCCTCATCCATATGTACAAAGTCCGCAAGCTCTCTCTCAAGCTCGAGGTGCATACTCAGAGTACCGTTGAGGAAGCGCGAGCCCGAACAGCCTGTGCCGTACTTCTCCAGAGCCTTGATACCCGCCTCGATGATCGAAGGCTCGGTAGTCAGACCTAAGTAGTTGTTGGAGCCGAGCATTATCCTGCGCTTGCCCTCCATGATGACCTCTACGTCCTGCTTGGTCTCGAGAGCGTGAAAGTAGGGATATATCCCCTGCTCGATAAGCTCGTCGGCTATGGTGAAGCGTTCGCATTTTTCAAAAATATCCAATATTGTCTACCCCCTTGAGCAGATTATAAGCCTGTATGTGGCTTACGGCAAATATACCTAACCTTATATATTCTACATTAATATGCCGTATGTGTCAAGAAAAAGTAGCTCATTAAGCCAACACCGCTGTTGAATTTGCAGTTTATTTGTGTTAAAATCAGTGTGGAAACGGTATATGAAAGAGTGTGATATATATGAAGCTGATCAGACAGGCGGCTGTGCCCGCCAGCATATGCGACCCTAACGTCACTTTGTCGGTCAAGGGCACCTTTGACCTTTTGCAGGATTATCTGACCGAGATGATGGGTGAGCTGGAGCTCGACGGCGTGACCCTGCGTGAAAAATACGGCTGTGTGTGGGTATTCACCCGCAACCGCGTCGAAATAGACCGTCCGCTCGCCTGGATGGAGCGCTATACAGCCGAGAGCTATATCTCTTCCGCCAAGGGTGCTAAGATGACTGTAGACACCGTTCTGAAGGATAAGGACGGCGCGATATGCGTATACTCACGCATAGAGATGTGCGCCTTAGAGCTTGCGACCCAGAAGATACGCCGCATACGCGACGTAGGCGTGACCTCCGATACCCATGTCGAAGAGCCTGAGCGCGATATACGCTTCAGCCGCCTTAAGCATGAGGAGCTGGATGACTACGCTCAGGTCGAGGTGCTGTCGGGAGATATCGACTTTGTCGGACACACCAACAACGTGTCGTATGTGCGCTTCATCACCAACACATACTCGGTGGCTCAGCTGCGCGAGCGCCCCATACGCCGCATAGAGGTGCGCTACGCGGGTCAGACCCACGAGCGCGATATCCTTACCATCCGCAAGGGCGAGGCAGAGGGCAAAGAGCTGTTCGACGTCGTCTTAGGCGATGTAATCGCCGTAGAGTGCGAGATAGAGCGGTGATCTCTGAATTTTTGGTGATCCGAAATTTACTTAAAACCGAATAGAGACAAAAAAGTAACCGAGGCTATACAGCCTCGGTTAGATTTTTGTTTGATCTGAAATTACTCTGCAGCGGGAGCTCCTACGGGGCATACATCCGCGCAAGCGCCGCACTCGATGCAAGTGTCAGCGTCGATGACGTACTTGCCGTCACCTTCGGAGATAGCGTTTACGGGGCACTCACCGGCACAAGCGCCGCAAGAGATACATTCGTCAGAAATCTTATAAGCCATGATTTGACCTCCTTAAATTCTTTGACTACATTGTAGCACATTATTTCAAAAAAACAAGGTTTTAAGCCAAAAATTAGCGAACGCTAACCAAGTTTAGCTTAAGCTATACAGAAGAATCGCTTTTTAAGGAGATCTGTCGGACGGTCAATTATCCTCAAGCTGCTTGAGCTCGTCGATCTCTTTTTTGTTGAGCTTGATGTAGCCGTCCTTTACGAGACGTACCTCTTTGACCTTAAAGGTCTGGGGCACGGCGTCGTCGGGAGTGTTGTCCATCTTGACCTTGAGAGTCTGGGTGATCAGGTTGGTCTCTGTCACCAGTCCTCTGCCCATAGGCGTCTTGACTATGGCGCCTACCTTGGGAGTACGCTTGAGCATATCGGTGTATGCCTCCTGCTCATATTTAAGACAGCACATCAGCCTGCCGCAGGTGCCCGATATCTTGGTGGGTGAGAGCGATAGCCCCTGCTCCTTAGCCATCTTTATGGACACGGGGTGGAACTCGCCGAGAAACAGCGAGCAGCAGAAGGGTCTGCCGCATACTCCGAGGCCTCCGAGCATCTTGCTCTCGTCGCGAACGCCTATCTGCCTTAGCTCGATACGGGTGCGGAAGACCGCCGCCAGATCCTTGACCAGCGCGCGGAAGTCTACTCTGCCGTCGGCGGTAAAGTAAAAGAGTATCTTAGAGTTGTCAAAGGTATACTCTACGTCCACCAGCTTCATGCCCAGTCCGTGCTCGGCTACCTTCTGTTCGCAGATCTTCAGCGCCTCTTTCTCTTTACGGCGGTTGTCTTCAAGATGCTTGAGATCCTCTTTGGTCGCTATACGGATGAGCTTTTTGAGCGGATGAACGATCTCTTCGTCCGAGATCTCTTTATTAGCTATAGCGATCACGCCGCACTCGACGCCCCTTGAGGTCTCGACTATGACGGTATCGTTAAGTTTGAGCTTTTTGCCGTCGGGATCAAAGTAGTAGACCTTGCCTACCTCCTTGAACCTTACACCGATCACTTCTGCCATGTAATCCTCCTGTATTGTGAACACAGCCACGCAGTCAGCAGCTGTAAATTTACATTTGTCGCGAGCCTTGATACTGCCTCGCCTGTTATATCTATAAGAGCTATGACGCGCGTGCGGTCGAGCTTGCGGGTCAGCCGCTTTACGGTCTCGTCATCAGTAGGGATACCGCTGTAAAAGCACAGGGCGAGCCTGAGCTTTTCGGTAAAGGCTGTCAGCGCTCCTCTGAGGCGCTCCTTATCGCTCAGTCTGCCTAAAGCGAGCAGCAGATCGTACTCATACAGCGATACTATGCCGCCGACTATATCGGCAGCCGCATCCTCACAGTCCTCATCAAAGCTCTCGGTATGCCTCAGGGTGATGATACGCGCCCTTGAGCGCACCGTCAGCAGCAGACTTTTAGCGCTGCCGACCGTGAAGATGAACAGCAGGTTCTGGGGCGGCTCCTCGATGGTCTTGAGCAGAGCGTTCTGTGAGTCCTCGCGCAGAAGTCTGTCAGCCTCGCTGAAGACATATACCTTGACGTCAGCCTCGTTGGGCTTGACGCTCATCTGTGAGAGATAGTTGTCACGAAGGTCTTTGAGCGAGAGTATGCCGCTCTTCAGGTTTTTGCTCGGCTCGGGGATGAAGATATCCGGATGATAGCCCTCCAGAGCCTTTGAGCAGGCGTTGCAGCTCAGGCACGGAGGCTCGTCCGACGTGCAGACGGCTCCAGCCGCGAGCAGTCTCGCGGCGCTCTCGCGCTCGGCGCTGTCCGCGCCCTCTATGATGACGGTATGCGGTATGCGGCGCGAGCGGATGAGCCCGATGATCGAATTTTCGTTATCCTTATCAAGGATGATATCCATATCGCCGCCGCCTTTCACGTTTGCGTCAAACTATATTATATCATAGACAGATCTAAAAATCTACTGTTATTTTTATCAAGTCCGAGCAGTCGATCATTTTAAGTGAGCTATGTTGGACAGCACCTGTCCGTCCTTGACCTCTATCACGCCGAAGCTGCCGCCGTAGCCCGCCGAGCCGGGATTGAAGAGCCTTACTCCGTCTACCAGCTCGTCATGCGCTATATGGGTATGTCCGAACAGCGCGACGTCGGCGTCGTTCTCCTTAGCGGCGAGCAGGAGGTTCATCAGACCGTACTTGACGTTGTACATATGTCCGTGCGCAGCCATGAAGCGCACACCGTCCACGGTGAACAGCTCGACCAACGGCAGTTCGGTGAAGAAGTCGCAGTTGCCCCTGACGGTATAGTACGTTTTGTCGGGAAACTCGCGCTTGATCTGATCCAGCTCATCCCTGCTGTCGCCGCAGTGTACGACTATATCGGCGTTGCGGTTGAGCTCCATTATCCTTTTGAAGTTACGGTAAGAGCCGTGGGTATCGGATACAACGATTATTTTCATATTTTACACCTTCCTGCATAGTATAATGGTATAAAGTGTTTAAGGAGATAATTATGGCTGATAAAGAACAGATAAACAAACTGATAAAGAAGCTCAGCGAGCGTATGGGCACGCCCGAGAGCGATATCCGCAGCGCCGTGAACGGCTCGAGCTACAGCAAGCTGCTCCAAAAGCTGCCCTCGGATAAGGCTCGCGAGATGGAGGATATCCTCGGTGATGAGGATAAGGCGAGGGAGCTGCTCAACACTCCTCAGGCAAAAGCTATCATAAAGAAGCTGATGGGCTGATGGACGATCTTTCCGAAAAGCTCAGCGGTATACTATCCGACCCCGAAGCCATGCGCGACATAGCGGCTCTCGCCTCGCAGCTCGGCGTGGACGCGTCGGGCGTACATAGTAAGCCCGAGCCTCAGCCCGAGCCGGAGCCTCTCGGCGATACCGCGGCTCTCATAGGCAGTCTCGCGCCCATGTTAGGCTCTCTCAAGCAGGAGGACGAGGTCACGCGTCTGCTCGAGGCGATGAGACCCTTTCTCAGCGAAGAGCGACAGCTCAAATTAGACAAGGCAAAGCGTCTGATCAGAGTGATGAAGCTGATGCCGCTCATCAAGGATCTGCCGCTGTTTGACTTATGAATGAGGTGATGATATGCCGTCCGATTCTCTTGAACAGCAGGCTATGGACAGGGTAGCGCGCATGTACTCGTCATTTGACAGACGCGCGCCTGACAGACCGCGGCATAAGCCCGAGCCGGGACCCGAGCATAAACCTGAGCCGCAACCCGAGAAGCCTGTTGCGCCTGCCGAAAAACCCGAAAAGCGCGGCGGATTGCTCGAATATCTGATGAAGGACAAGGAGCAGAGCATGATCATGCTGCTGCTGGTGATCCTCATGAAGGACGGCGCCGATATGAATCTGATACTGGCGCTTATTTATCTGATAATATAGCGTTATTAACCGTAGGGACAGCTTGAAATCTCCGCGAATATTATATATAATATCATACAATAAAGAATATTTCTACATTTCGGAGATTTTTTATGGAACTTACAGTTACCGAACAGACGCCCGACCGCGCTCTGCTGGTCGAGGCGGATACAGGAGATTATGACGCACAGGCGTCCTTGGATGAGCTTTTTGAGCTTACGGAGAGCGCGGGAGCGATACCCGTAGCCTCGATAACCCAGAGGCTGAGCCGCCTTGACCCCGCCACCTGCGTAGGCTCGGGCAAGCTCGAAGAGATACGCGATTACTGCGAAAACGAGGATATCGACCTCATCATCTTTGACCTCGAGTTATCTCCCGTTCAGATACGCAACATCGAGCAGATCACCGATGTCCGCGTCATAGACCGCACCATGCTCATCCTCGATATTTTCGCGCTCAGAGCGCGCACCAAAGAGGGCAAGATACAGGTAGAGCTGGCTCAGCTCAAATATATGATGCCCCGTCTGACCGGCAAAGGTATAGAGCTGTCCCGTCTCGGCGGCGGTATAGGCACACGAGGCCCCGGCGAGACCAAGCTCGAGACCGACCGCAGACATATAAAGCGCAAGATGGAGACCCTCAAGGCTCAGCTCAAGGACGTTGAGGAGCACCGCAGACAGCTCAGAGACCGCCGCGACAAGGACGGCGTAATCACCGTCGCCATCGTTGGCTACACCAACGCGGGCAAGTCCACCCTGATGAACACTCTCACCGACGCGGGCGTCCTCAGTGAGGACAAGCTGTTCGCGACCCTTGACCCTACCTCCAGAGCGCTCAAGCTGCCCTGCGGTGTATCCGTGATGCTGATAGATACCGTCGGGCTTGTACGCAGACTGCCTCATCATCTGGTAGAGGCGTTCAAGTCTACTCTTGAAGAGGCGGCTCAGGCTGACATCATACTCAACGTATGTGACGCGAGCTCCGACGAGAGCCGTCTGCATCTCGATGTGACAAGAGAGCTTTTGGCGTCGCTGTCGAGCCTCGATAAGCCCGTCATCCCCGTACTCAACAAGTGCGATCTGATCTCTGACGGCATGACAGGTATATCGGGAGCCGTGCATATCAGCGCTAAGTACGGCACCGGTATAGATGAGCTGCTCAAAGCCATTGAAGCCAACCTGCCCAAAAAGCTCATGAGGGTCAGGCTGCTGCTGCCCTTTGATAAGGCGGGCATAGCCGCTAAGCTCAGAGATAAGGCAGTGCTCCACTCTGAGGAGTATACCGCGGAGGGTCTGGAGCTCGAGGTGACGGTGGATGAGATACAGTACGCCGGGATCAGAGAATATATTGTAAAGCAGTAAAAAAGTATTGCAGTTTTGTAACCTTTATGTTACTATATTTATAACGACCTGTGACGGTCGCTGTGTAAGCGTTTCCTGACATCGTTGCTGCAGAAAGGAAAGTTGAATATGAAAAAGAGTTTAAAGAAGATCATTTCGGTCTTACTGGCTGTTATCATCACCGTATCGGCGTTCGGAGTGGTCGGAGCTTATGCCGCCGAAGAGAACGAGAGCGCGACAGAGGCGACCGAGGCCGCCGTGACCGAAGATGAAGAAGTCACCGAGCCCGCCGGGGATCCCGCCGTTACCGACGATGCCGACGAGATCGCGCTGACAGGCGCGACAGAGGCCCCCTCCGAGCCTGCCACAGAGGCTGCTACAGAGGCTATACCCACCGTCGGCAAGGTCAGGAACATCGACCGCACGAGCTTTGAGAGCGATCTCGCCGATCTGACTTGGGATCCGGTAGAGGGCGCCGACGGCTACTATGTATACTATCTCAACGCCGACAGGCACAAGAACTTCTCTCGTTTTGCGGACGTCAAGACTAACTCCTGCACCGTAAAGCCCCTCAGACAGGGCACCCAGTACTACTTTAAGGTATCGGCTTACATAGTCAGAGACGGCGTTGTATACGAGGGTGAACAGACTCTCAAAAAGACAGCCACCCAGCCCTCTGCATTGACGGGTCTTACCAAGTGGCGTTCATCTACGGTCCTCGAGATGACATGGGATCGCAACGATATGGCTACAGGCTACCGCATATATCGCGCGAGCCCCGAGTCGGGCAACAAAGAGGTGCTGTATAAGACTGTCTACGGCAACACAAAAACCACCTTTGACGATACCTCGGTAAAGCAGGGCAACGTATACAGATACAGAGTCAAGAGCTTCAGAGAGCTGTACGGCACATCTTACAGCTCCTCGGCAGGCAGCATGGTCTTCATGGCGGGTCTGTGCGGCCCTAACTACTCTATCACCTCGCGCTGCTCCAGAGTCAACCTGACATGGAACAAAAATCCCTACGCTACCCACTATGAGGTCTATTATTCCACCAGCCCCGACAACTCTACGTTCGTCAAGCTGTTCACCACCCCTCGACTGTACTACAATACCACTAAGCTGACTGTCGGCAAGACGTATTACTTCCGCGTAAAAGCGATCTATCAGAACGGTTCCACCTTTATCGAAGGCACCAGCAATAAGAAGTCGGCTAAGATCACCGATACAGCCTTCGGCGAGTATGTGGGCGATACATATATCGAGGTATGCATAGCTCAGCAGCATATGTGGGTATACAAAAACGGTAAGCAGATAGCAAGCACCAACGTAGTCACCGGCAACTACGGCGACTGCGATACCCCCACAGGCTACTATGAGATATACAGCAAGGATACCGACACCTACCTCGTCGGCGAGGACTATGTATCGTATGTAGACTACTGGATGGCGTTCTACGGAGGCTACGGCATCCACGACTCTAGCTGGCGCTCCGAGTACGGCGGCTCCATCTACAAGGGCGACGGCTCTCACGGCTGCGTCAATACTCCTCTCAGCGCCATGGCGACTATCTACAACAACATTCCCTATGATACGCCCGTTATAGTGTATTGACAGTATAACAAAGAATTGACCGCCTGAGGCTATTTTGATCGAGCCTCAGGCGGTATTTATTTACATTTCTTTAATTTGACTTTTAATAGTGTATATAGTAAAATTACCTATATATATCTATTGAGATATTAACGTTTCGGAGGTGAGGCGTATCAGCTTACAGGTCATACTCGACGTATCGGTACTGGCGCTCAGGGCGCTGCTGCCGATATACGCGCTGGTCATCATATACCAGTGCTTTGCTTCGGCGCGCCGTCACAGGCGACCCGAAAAGCCCCTCGTTACCCTCGAGATCAAGGAGACCGGACAGAAGATACCCGTGCTCTTTTGGGAGAACAGCATAGGCCGCAGCAAGGGCTCGGATATCCGTGTGTCGGATATCAGCGTATCGCGCGACCACTGCGTTCTGCTCAGGCGTAAGGAGGGCTGGTTCGTTTCGGATATCGGCTCCAAGTTCGGCACCTATGTCAACGGCGAGAGGGCTGAGGGACGCGCCAAGGTCATCATCGACGATGAGATCACCGTGGGTCATACTACCTTTGTCTTAAAGCGCGGCGAGGAGTATCAGGAGAGGCTGCGCCCCTCGTGGTTCTTCTCCAAGGCATCGGACAAAGGCTCATTAAAGCCCTATAAACTGATGATACTGATCACCTTCTTCCACCTGTTCATGGCGGTGGAGGCTTGCTTCTCAAACGAGGTACAGGACTATGTGCCTCTGCTCATCTTCGGCGCTATGGAGCTGTTGATGTGGGGCTTCTTCTTCATATCATCCTACGCTCTCAACAGGGTCAACTTTGAGCTTGAGGCTTTGGCGTGCTTCTTGTCGGGCATGGGCGTCATGCTGCTCGTGCGGCAGGAGCTGCGCTCAGCCATAGTGCAGATGATAGCTATGGCTATAGGCATGATAGCTTTCGCGATCATCGTCAAGTTCATAGAGGACCCCGACAGGGTCAACTCATGGCGCTTGGCGATCATGATAGCTGCTGTGGTACTGCTTGCGATCAACATAGTGTTCGGCAGAGTGCAGAACGGCGCCGCTAACTGGATCAATATAGGCGGCGTCAGCGTTCAGCCCTCCGAGTTTGTCAAGATAGCCTTTATCTTTGTCGGAGCGGCGGCTCTGGATAAGTTGCAGACCAAGCGCAACTTCATCGAGTTCATCATCTTTTCTGCAATATGTGTAGGCGCTCTGGCGCTTATGGGCGACTTCGGTACGGCGCTGATATTCTTCGCGACCTTCCTGCTCATAGCTCTGATGCGCTCGGGCGACATCAAGACCGTCATCCTCGCGCTCGTCGCGGCGGCTTTCGCGGTGTTCATCGTGCTCAGCATCAAGCCATATGTCGCCGATCGCTTCTCGGCATGGGGCCATGTCTGGGAGCACGTCCAGGACAGCGGCGGCTACCAGCAGGTGCGTGTGATGACCTACATGGCGTCGGGCGGACTCATCGGCGTAGGCGTAGGCAACGGCTACCTCAAATATGTATTCGCGTCCGAGAGCGACCTTGTCTTCGGTCTTATAGGCGAGGAGATGGGCGTCATCATCGCCTTTGCCATTGCGGCGGCGATCATCGCTCTGGCATTTTACTCACGCGCCATCACCACACGTTCGAGATCATCGTTCTACGCTATCTCGGCTTGCTGCGCGGCTGGACTCATGGTGATACAGAGCGCTCTCAATATCTTCGGTATAACGGATATACTGCCGCTTACGGGCGTTACGCTCCCGTTCCTGTCCGCCGGCGGCTCGTCTATGATATCATGCTGGGGACTCTTAGCCTTCATAAAGGCGGCTGACGAGCGTACCTATGCCGCCAAGCGAAGAGCTCCCGCCAACGCTCTCAGAAAGCGGGGTGAAGCTGTATGAAACGCATCATGACACGTTCCCTGATAGTCTGGTTCGTCACCTTCGCCTTTGTAGCGGGCATCATCCTGCTCGGAGTACGCGTGGTCCTGTATCACGGCGACTGGGTACAGCAGCCGTATAACGGTCATATAATATCCAACGGAGGTCTGGCGAGAGCCGGTAAGATCACCGACCGCGCGGGTCAGCAGCTCGCCTACAGCGAGAACGATACCCGTCACTATAACTCGGATCTGACCACAAGAGAGGCTCTGCTCCATGTGGTAGGCGATAACAACGGATATATCTCCACGGCTATACAGAGCCGATACAGCAACAGCCTGACGGGCTACAACTTCGTTTTGGGTCTGGGTATACCCGACTCTCTGCGTCCCAACAGCGACATCAAGCTCACCGTCGACGCCGACGCGAGCCGCGCCGCCTTCAACGCCTTAGGCAGTCACAAGGGCGCGTGTGTGGTATATAACTACAAGACAGGCGAGGTGCTGTGCGATACCAGCGCCCCGAGCTACGATCCCGAGGATCCCCCCGAGATAAACGAGAATAACGAGAGCGAATATGACGGCGTATATCTCGACAACGTCATTTCGTCCACCTTTACGCCCGGTTCGATCTTCAAGATCGTCACTGCCGCCGCGGCGGTAGAGAACATACCCGATATATATGAGCAGACCTTCACCTGCGACGGCTATCTGGATGTAGAGGGCAACCCCATAACCTGCGAGTACGCCCACGGTACACAGACCTTCTCAGATGCGTTCGCGAACTCCTGCAACTGCGCCTTCGGCAGCATAGCCATGCAGGTGGGAGCGGATAAGATGAAGGAGACCGCCGAGAGATTAGGCTTTAATAAGAACGATCTCAAGATGAGCGATATCACCATAGCGACCAGTCACTATGACGCTACCGGCGCGGGCGACAACTACCTCGCGTGGTCGGGTATCGGACAGTATCAGGATCTGGCTAACCCGACTCTCATGGCGATGATATGCTCGGCTGTAGCCAACGGCGGTACAGCCACCTCTCCGTATATCGTTGATGACGACGGCAAGCTGCTCGATAAACTGGGCATCAAGACCAACAAATCTCCCGATATCAGCATGATGTCGGCAGATACGGCGTCGCGCCTGCGTGATCTGATGCGCGGCTCCGCCGAGGGCTACGCTAACAACCGCGGAGTCAGCCTCGCCGGGCTAAACTTCTGCGCTAAGACCGGTACAGCCGAGGTAGGCGAGGACAAGGATCCTACGTCGTGGTTTGTCGGATTTACCGACGATCCCGCTCATCCGTACGCTTTTGCCGCTGTTGTAGTCGAGGGAGGCTACGGCATAGACGCCGCGGCAAGTGTAGTCAGCGCTGCTATCGGCGAGCTGGTAAATTGAGAGCAGAATAAAGTCTATTGACTGTTGCGCAACAGTTGCTTTATACGAAAAATCCCCCCCTTTTAATCAGGCTCAAGGAGGAATCTCTATGAAAAAAACAGTAAAAGTCGTTGCCGTTTTCCTTACTATGTGCATTATTATAGCCGTGTCTTCTGTCTGTGTATCGGCATATTCCGATGATATCACCGGCACGGTTAATTATAACGGTGAGTCCAGGTTGAATAACTACGGCTTTATCTGGCAGAATCTGAGCACCGTTGTAAACAATCGCGAGGGCGCTACCATCCATAATAATCAACCTAAAGCGAAAATCACTAACAATTACGGTCGAGTCGGCTCCGATACCGTTTCTTCGCGGATATATGGAGAAGCGGGCAACGAAGGAACGATCGATAGAAACTACGGCACAGTGTCAAATAATTTCAGCGGCGCTATCTTGACCTATAACTACGGTTCGATCACCGGTTACAATTACGGCTTATTATATTCTAATAAAGAGGGTAGCTCTCTTTACTGTAATTCGGGTACCTTGGGGTATAATGATGGAACGATAGAGTACAACAGTATAGGAGGAACAATCTACGGCAACAGCGGATTAATCTCCGAAGCCAACACAGGTACCGTAAAAATCAACGAGGGTACGATACAAAGGAACGGCGCCGCTTCCGCTTTCGCGTTTGACAGAGGCAAAGTAGAAGAGAACTATGGAACGATCATAAAAAACGCATACAACAGTCAGGTCGATAGGAATGAGGGAACAATCACCGATAATATCGGGTATGTCAGGAATTACGTCGGCGGCAACGTCGCAAACAACACATGGGAAGGGGTTGTATATAACTACGGCGGCACGGTTCAAAACAACAGCGGCGAGCATTTTATCCAAGTCGATCTGAGCACCGAACACGCTGCCGTAAGCTACGGCGAGGGCTTCTCGTCCGACAACGACATCGACTGCTGGCTGCTTGAGGGCACGAGCGGCACTGCCACGATCACACCGGATGAAGAATATGAGATCAAATCAATCTCAGCCGAAAACGGGATCACAGCCGCCGTTAAGAACGCCGATGGCTCGTGGAGCGTGACCGTCGGCGGACTGAGCTCGAACGTAAGCGCCGGTGACTTAGGCATAAATGTCGAGCCCCTGCCGGACTATTATACCGTCAACATTGATCTTGCCGGTCACGGCGAGGATATCACTGTAGAGGCGCCGCGCGGCGCAAGGGTCTTTGACGCGCTCGATAACGCCGGTGTATTTGAAACGCTTGACGCGATGGAGACCGAGGACTTTATCTTCCGCGATCTCGCCACTAAGCCTCTGACCGAATTCGCGAACGAAGAGGAGTACGGCGATGACGCTTATGAGCTGCTCCAAAAAGCGGTTGATTCGGATATGACTGTGTATGCCGGCTTCTACACAAAGATCAAGAAGGTCGCGCTGACGCTCGGTCAGCCTATAGCCGGCACAACTGTCAGCCTTGAAAACGATATACAGACGCCCGCTCCCGTGCTGACTGTCGAGGAGGACTCGCATTGTTCTGTCCACAGCGATCCGGAGCATCAGTATTCTCAGTGGTACACAAAAAGCAACGATGAATCCACCGTCTTTGAAGGCGTCTTTGAAAAAGGCGAGACCTACTATGCGGACTGCCTGCTCAACCCTGATTTCGGCTATTGGCTGGATGACGATACAGAGGTGACAGCAAACGGTGCGACGGTGGAAGAAGCCTTCGGACGCATGTCGCTGAGCGTCTCGCTGTCCGCTCAGGCTGTCTCTCCCGCTATCCTCGGCGACGTCGACGGTGACGGCGACGTAACGATCTGCGACGCGACATTTATACAAAGAGCGGTTACAAACATTCCGCTTCCGTTTGTCCTGAATGAAAGCGCAGCGGACGCTGACGGCGACGGCGAGGTCACGATCGTTGACGCTACTTATATCCAGCGTTGGCTCGCGGGCTTGAAGGTCAATGAGAATATTGGCAGACCGGTATTATCCGCCAATTGACTGAACGGTCCGGACAGCGGCGATGAAGAATTCCCCTATCTTATCAATAAGCCCGTATGCCCGTTATGCGGCTCCGAGGATGTGGCTTACAATCCCATGCCCGAAGAAGCGTACAGTGAGGCTTTCAGAGAAAAGCTGGAGAATCACGAAATCACCTTCGGCGGCTGTGTGATCGAGCCTGATAGTCCTGATTGGTTCTGTAATACCTGTCAGCAAGGCTTCGTGAATCGGGATTAACCTGGAATTTATCGTGAACCGTGAAAGGCAGAGGTATTCACTTAATGATATAGTATCCCATAAAACAAGGCTGACGCAAAGCTTTTTCGCTTGCGTCAGCCTTTAGTTATAATGTTCAAGACTTACTATTTGGTCAATAGTTTATGAATCTGCCTAAATCTATGCGAACTATATCGTGGCTCACATGACGCTCGCTGACGGGTATCATACTCATATAGTCGCCGTAGAGGTATGTCAGGTACTCCTCCCACTTCTTTGGGATAGGCAGCTTGGCGTCCTCAAAGTCCACATACACCGCCTCGTCCAGCCACTCTATGGGGTATTCGCCGCGCTCGACGTTGCGTCCCATGCTGTCATACAGATATTTTGTCTGTTTGTTACGGTAGCGGGTCATCATGCGGTTCTGCATTCTCTCGAGAGCTTTTAGCGGCATTACAGTCTTTATGACGTCGCCGATGAAGGATACGAACTTGTTGTTCGCGTCCATGGGAGTCTTGCGCCATTTGTTGAGCACGAGCCACCTGAGCTGAGCTGTCATCTTCATATGCAGTTTGCGGGCGAGCTTTTTGTCTGACGTCTTGTCCTGTGCCAGCACATCGAGGAATACTCCGTTGTGTATGTCGAATCTCGCCGAAAACTCGGTAGACAGGACAGTGTCGTCGAGCCTGAGCTTGGTGAATGCGAAGTGCGAGTCGGGGTCTGTGTTCTGGTCGGTGATGTAGGAGGGCAGCTCACCGGGCAGGACGCTGAGGAATTTTTCATAGTCCTCCCGCAGCATCATCACGTCCGCGTCGTCGTCCCACGGGATGAAGCCCTTGTGCCTCACTGCTCCGAGCAGTGTGCCGCCGCCGAGAAAATACTTTATGTCATGCTTGCGGCAGATGCGGTCTACCTCTTTGAGAAAGCCCAGCAGTACGCTCTGCACGGCGCTTAGCTTGCCGTCGTACGAGTCGCTGAACATGAAGACCCTGTCTGTGCCCGAAAGGGCGTTTTCAGCTATCAGCAGGGCGTCTTTGTCGTTGATGAGGGGCGTATATCCGAGCTTTTTGAGCTTATCACAGTTTATCGAGCATCCGTGTACGCGCATGCCGTCATCCGATATTTGAGCATCGGAGCCGAACAGCTCTTCACATACGGCAGCCAGCATCAGCGGAGACATCCCGCTGTCGGGACCGCTGACGTTATACACCTCGGGATTGCACAGCAGAGCGCCGTAATAGATCGCCGTCAGCAGATCGTTGATATATACAAACGATGTTTTGCGTCCGTGAGGCGCTAAGGCGAGCTTATCGCCCTTGATGACGGGGGAGAGGAGCTTTTCGCCGACCTCGGTACCGCCGAAGGGCGCGATCAAAGCCGCGGCGCGCATTGTCACAAGTTCAAATCCGCTTGTGTGCGCCGCGCCTGCGAAGATGTTTTCGACGCACTGATACATCACGGCTGTGATGTCGTTCAAAGAAAAGCCCGCGTCGGTGTATTCGCTCTCTGAAAGGGTCATCTCACTTAGCGGAGAGCCGTAGCAGGCGACGCTCGACAGCAGTATCACTCTGCCCGCCTTGATCCTGCTCAGCAGGGCGGCTGTCCTCATGGCTCTGTCGATGCAATCGGCGAAGATACGGCTGTCGGTCTCGCCCTCATAGCGCAGAAAACCCGCCTCGATGAAGAGATCGACATCGCCGAGCTCATCAGGCTCAGCTACCGTGAAAAAGTCGTCATCATATAGCGTCGGTACGGACTCGCCCACCGAGATTACCTTTATGCCGAGAGCCTTTTCGTCATTCAAACAGAGCAGACTGTATATTATGCTTTTGTGCAGTTCAGAGCCGCCGGACACAGCTACGGTCTTGGACTTAAGCTCGTCGAGCGGCAGGTTTTTATCACGCAGTACGGCGAGAGCGGTGTCAAGCTCGTACTGATTGAGTTTGTTTTTCAGAGGCATATTTTCTCCGTTTTAGTCAGGAATAACGGCGAAACGGTATGTTACGCTTCTTCCAATATGGCTACGGCTCTGCGGATGCCCTCGATAAGGTCGATCTTAGGCTCCCAGCCGATAGCGCGGATACGCTTGTTGTCCATGATCTCGGGAGTGGGATCGAGGGGCGACGGCTCGGGCATGATCTCATCCTCGGGGTTGGCGAAGGCGAGCTTCATCTTACGCTCGGGGAACGCCTCGCAAGCCGCCTGAGCAAAGCCGCGGATAGTTGTGTTTGACTTTTCGTTAGAGATGTTATATGGTACGCAGTTCTCGCCGTCGAGCAGGACGTGCAGCATGGCGGTGACTGTGTCTGTTACATAGCAGAAGGAGCGGTTTGTAGCGCCGTTGCTCTTGAGCAGTATATCCTCTCCGCGTACGATGTTGGCGATGAACTGAGCCCATACTCGGTCGTCGTCAAGGCGGCTCGCGCCGAAGATGTAGCTCGGGCGTACTATGCGGATGTTCATGCCGTACTGCTTTGAGTAGCTCGCGGCGAGGGTCTCAGCGGCGCGTTTGCCTATGGCGTAGCAGTTCTTGTATGAAGTGAAGTCGACATAGCCGTTGTCGTCCTCTTCGATATAGGGCTTGCCCGTATACAGGGTGCCGTATACCTTGAGCGATGATACTACCAGCGAAGCCTCGCTGCCGCTCTCTTTAGCAAAGTCGAGAGCGTTGAGAGTACCGCTGAGGTTGGCGCTTATCGTGCCGACCGGATCGCGCTCAAATTCGATGTTGCTCGCCTGAGAAGCCGCGTGGATGACATAGTCGGCGCGCTCAGCCTTGATTGGTACGGTGATATCCTGCTCTATCAGCTCTACGTCGTCGCGGTCAAGCAGCTTGCCGAACTTCTTACGGGCGAAGTCGCCGAAACGCTCCAGCGCCAGCACCTTGATGTTGTCGCCGTAGAGGTCGTTGCGCAGCAGTATGCCGCAGGTCATGTAGTAACCGATGAAGCCGCCGGCTCCCGTCAGCAGCAGGGTCTTGCCCTTGAGTTTGTCCCAAGAGATAGGAGCGTTGGCTATATCCTCGAGATTGGCATAAACGCTCTTTTTGACGTTGTCTATTACCTTATAGTCCATATTTGAGCTCCTCCTTAGCGAACTTCTTGTAGTTCTCGTAATAATACTGCGAGCGCAGTGTGGTCAGATCCTCGGGGGTCGTGACCTTGATATTGAAGCGCTCACCAATGAAGATGTGTACGGGCTCGCCGAGCTCTATAAACAGCTCGCTCGACGATACGGGGCTGAGTATGCCGCGCTTATACGCCTGATCGTGCGCCCACAGGATCCTCTCCATAGTATAACCCTGAGGCGCCTGTGTGATGTACATGGTCGAGCGCTCATAGCTCTTTGAGCAGGTAGCGCCGTCCTCGCTGTACAGCAGACTGTCTATAGAGGGCGTCACGGGTACGGCTGTCTTGTACTTCTTGGTCTCTTCGATACAGTTGGTGATGAGCTGCTCCGAGAGCATCGGGCGTACGCCGTCGCATATCAGGATAATATCATCGGGATCGCGTGAGAAGTCGTGCGTAGCCACAACGCCGTTGTGTATGGAGTCAAAGCCGTTTTTGCCGCCGGGCACTATCGCCTTTACCTTAGGTACGTTGAACTTATCTATCAGCTCCTCGAGAAACTCTATCCAGTCCGCTTTACAGGCGACTACGATGTGGTCTACCTGCGGATGACGGGCAAAGTGCTCCATTGTGTGTATGATGATAGGCTTGCCGCCTACCTCCAAGAACTGCTTGGGCAGATCTACCGACTTCATACGCGCGCCGATACCGCCCGCGAAAAGCATAGCAGTGATCATAGTTCATTTCCTTTCCGATATCTTGATACTGTTATTTGAAATTAGTATAATTCCATAATGCGTACGATCCCGCGTATCAGCGTTGTCGTACGGTATTGATGATATATCTATACAAAGTAATATTACCATACACGGATATCGTTGTCAACGACTCGACGAAGGCATCTGAAAAAACAAAACAGCCGCCGAGATCTCGGCGGCTTTGGAGCTATGGGTGTCAGTTATTGTTTTCCGGGTACTAAGGGGAGCTCATCTTCATCGTCGGCATTAGGATCAGGTGAATTGACCAGTACATTTGTTGTAATGAACTTGACGAGTTCGAGATCTGCTCTGTCATAGATTTCTTTTTTCATTTCATATCCTCCTATGTCTTCGTTTACGGGTCATAAGATATATGCCTATTATCACTGTTATGCGTTAGTTCGGAACAACATATCCCGAACCGTGTCATATATTCTCTGCCTAATACATATCATAACACCGATATACAAGTTCAGTATATATTATTATTTTGGGTATTGCAAGTGAAATTATTGTAATTTTTTGATTATTTATGCATATACATCCATAAACTCGAGCTAAGCAGTGAAAAACCTATTCTGCCCCCTCTGACGGACACGCATGTCACGGGTTCGCGAGCGACGTTTGCCCCCTCTGACGAGGGGGCAGCCGAATGTGGCTATGATAGAGAATGACAGTGAGTAATGATACTTATAATGCGGCTTGAGTCAATAATCGGCGTGTTATTGTAACGCTTCGTTATCTCTCCCTCCGCCTCGCTTAATCGCTCGGCGCCTCCCTCGTCAGAGGGAGGTGTAAAGACGTACTGCTCCTGTCTGTTGTACTTTTTCGACACGCTGAACCGCTCTCGAAAGAGAGCGGTCGAGCACAATTTTTATGCAAAGAATACGTTTTTGACAAATATCTCTATGCCTATGGCTATCAGGATGACCCCTCCTGCGATCTCGGCGTGTCTGAACACCCTGCCGAAGCGCTTGCCTATATACAGCCCCGCTATACATATGATGAAGGTCACGGCGCCTATTATCAGCGCCGACAGCAGAGCCGGGCGCCACTCATACTCAGCTATGGTGAAGCCCACCGAGAGTGCGTCTATAGATGTAGCCACGCCTTGAAGCAGCAGTATCGGTACCGTCAGGGTACGGGGCTCAGTTTCATCCTTGCCTCTGACGCACTCGACGATCATCTTGATGCCGATGAACAGCAGCAGTCCCAGCGCGATATACGGTATCAGAGCCTTGATGACCGAGAACCATCCGACCACGGTGGTGACGATGATCCACCCGATCATAGGCATCAAAAACTGAAAGCCGCCGTATACGCCGGCTATCCCTGCCGCCTTAAGGCGACTCATGCCGGGCTCCGACAGTCCGTTGGCTATAGACACCGAGAACGCGTCCATAGCTAAGCCCGCTCCGAGCAATATCGAGTTTAAGACAAACAGCCACACGGCATTCATCTCTCCTTACAGCAGATGTCTATCCACTTACAGTCGCGGCAGACGTCATTAAGTTTGCCATTGTCGATTATCTTATCCATAGCCAGAGCGCTTATTCGTCTCCACGAGATATGCTCCCCCGGCTTTATACCCATATATTCGGCGGCTCTTTTGTCTATTTCGCTCACCTTATCGGCGGATCGGCATATGCCGTCCGTGTTCTCGGGACAGGCTGAGCAGATCGTATCACAGCTGTCTGTTATCTCTATCTCGGTATCGTCACAGAGCTTTTCGATCACATCGGTCATATGCCTGACAAATCCCTCGCTGTAGCCCTTGCCCTCAAAGAAATGTACGCACAGCGCGTGGTGAGGGCGCAGTTCGATCACGCTCACAGCTTAACAGCTTTGCTGAGTCTGTTTGAGAGCAGTACCGCCAGAGCTATCTTGATCGCGTCGGGGATCAGGAAGGGAAGCACGCACGCCGCTAAGGTCTCGACTATGCCCCACTGCATCACTACCATGAACCATACCGTTCCGAACGCGTAGCACACGAGAACTCCTATGACCATAGCTATCGCGAGAGGCAGAGCCTTGCGCTCATAGCGCTCAGCTGCTAAGCCGATGATAACGGCGGCGGGCAAAAAGCCGATGATATATCCGCCCGTAGGACCCGCGAGAACGCCTAAGCCGCCTGTCATACCGCCGAAGACCGGTACGCCCACAGCTCCGAGCAGGATGTATATGAGCACGCTCAGCGTGCCGCGCTTCCAGCCCAGCAGAGCGGCAGAGATACATACCGCAAAGGTCTGCAGGGTTATCGGCACCTCGCCTACGGGTATGCTGATGATCGAGCATACCGCGATTACCGCTGTAAACATGGCGGTGAAAACCATGTCGAGTATTGCCGAGCGCTTTTTGTTGTTTTTGTCTTGGGTGTTTGCTGACATATTTTTACCTCATTCCGGGATGAACGGAGCTCAACCGCTTTCATCCTAAGTATCGAGTCATATTATACTACCTGAGAAGGTTATAGTCAACGCAAACAAATATGATTAAATTTGGCAGAATTTGATTGTTTTTTGTGAACTTTGAATAGAAAAGAAGGATAAATATATTTATAAAGTGAATTGCCTTTTACAGTAAGTTGTGTTATTATATAAAATGTATAAAAATATCTCTGTCTGCCAGCATGTTTTTAACACTTTAACTATATAAAGCGATAAAAAGTCGATCGGCAGTCAAGAGAAGGACGGTGGAAAAATGGACGATAAAAGTAAAGTGATCTTCGGTAATGAAATGAGCGAAAAAACATACAAGAGCGCTCAGAGATCAAAGGAGAAGTACATCAGAAAGTACGGAGACGACAGTATGGCGGATTACCCTGTCAAGCTGGCAGAGAACGCCGTGCTGTATGAGCCGTTAGGAGTTTATGACATACGCGTCAACGAGGGCGACGGAGAGATACCTTTCGACACCGACAAGGGCATCATAGTGGGCAACATCCGCATGGGCTTCGGTCACTACCGCATATCCATAGCCATGGCATCGGCGGCTAAGGCTCTGGGCTATACTCCCTATTGGATGGATCTCAACTCCTATACCGATACCACTTGCACTAAGGTCATAGGCGCTCAGAACGACCTCTACAGCCTCGGCTCACGCCTTTCACAGAAGAGCAGGGTGTTCAACAAGACCGTATGGGAGCCAATGAACTATGAGGGCTTCCGTCAGCTCAGCTACAACTCTTCGGATCAGAAAAACGCCGAGCTTATGGCGCCTGTTTTCAGGAACATCCCCAAGGATATCCCTATTATAGGCACTCATGTGTGGCCCGCTCAGGCGGCGCTGCACGCGGGGATGAAGTATGTTGTCAACGCTATCCCCGACAACTGGCCGATGGCTCTGCACCTCGCCGAGGGAGCTACGCATACCGTCCAGACGCACCAGAGCTATATGGGATATCGTATTCTTAACGGATTTAGTAAGGATAAGGTACTCAAGCCCATACCGGCTGAGGACCTTGTGTACACGGGTCACTATATCGACCATGAGCTGGTCGCCGCTGTCGAGCATGACTGCGACGCTCGTATACGCCGCAAGCGTGACGGCGAGCCGATGAGATTTTTGCTGACCATAGGCGGAGCCGGCGCTCAGAAAGAGCTGTTCGCGGCTGTGATAAAGTACCTCATACCTGCCGTGCGGACGGGCAAGGCGGCGCTGTATATCAACGTAGGCGATTACAAAGCCGTATGGGATGAGCTGGTCGCCGATATCGACGGTCTCTCGGAGCTCAGCGAGACTCACTTCAATGACTGGAGCGATACCGAGGCGTTCGCGAACGCCGCTGTGGACGGTAAGGTCGACGGTATCCACGCCTTCTGGCATGAGAACATCTTTGAGGCGGTATACTGTACCAACCTGCTCATGCGCTCTGCGGACGTCCTGCTGACCAAGCCCAGCGAGCTTGCTTTTTATCCGATACCCAAGCTGTTCCTCAGGCGTATCGGCGGACATGAAAAGTGGGGAGCCATCCACAGCGCAGAGATGGGCGACGGCACCCTCGAGTGCAGGGATATACCGCACACCTTGCAGATGGTCAAGCTCTTCATGACAGAGGACGATATATTATATAATATGTGCGAGCAGATAAAGAAGAACAAAACAATGGGACTTTATGACGGCGCTTATGAGGCGGTAAAGATCGCGATGGGTAAGAAGAATTAGTTGTTAGTTGTTAGTTGATAGTTGGTAGTTGGTAGTTATCAGTCGGCAGTTGTCAGTCGGTAGTTGTCAGTCGGCAGTTATTGGTTGAATAAAACCGGACCGCCGCTGCGGGCAATAGTTTTTACGGAGGAAAACATGAAAAGATTAACTAAAAAACAAATGAGGATCTTCGCGGTAGGTCAGCTCGGCTGGTCTACGCTCAGCGGTATCATCAGCGCGTGGTTCGTCACCTTCTATCTGCCGACACAGGTAGATATACAGAGCGGCGCGATACAGTATATAGTACCCAGTCTGGTGATCGGCGGATTTTTGACCGTGCTGGGTCTCATCACGGCTCTGTCCCGTATATTTGACGCGGTCACCGACCCTTGGATAGCCTCGCTCTCGGACCGCAGCAAAAACCCCCGCGGCAGACGCATACCCTTTATGCAGTACGCCGCGATACCTCTCTCGGCTGTCACCGTACTGCTGTTCTGCGCTCCCGTAAACGAGATAAGCTCATGGAACATCGTATGGATCTCGGTATTCATCGTCTTGTTCTATCTGTTCATGACCATGTACTGCACACCCTATAACGCGCTTATCTCTGAGTTCGGCAAGACTCAGGATGACCGTATGTATATCTCTACGGCTATATCTCTGACCTTCTTCGCGGGTACGATGCTCGCCTATACTCCGTTCGTGTTTGCGGGTATGCTGCGCGGCAGCGTGGGCTTCGCGTGGAGCTACCGTATCTGCTTCATCGTTCTGGCGATCATCTCATGCATCTGCATGCTTATACCCACCTTCTGTCTCAAAGAGAAGGAGTTTGTCGATACAAAGCCCTCTAATGTGAATATGCTCAAGTCGCTCGGAGCTACCTTCAAGAACAAGAACTTCCGTACCTTTGTCGGCTCCGACATCATGTACTGGGTCGGTCTGACGCTGTTCCAGACAGGTCTGCCGTTCTTTGTCAAGGTATCAATGAAGCTCGACGAGTCCTTCACCATGTATTTCCTCGGCGGTATGACGGTGCTCTCTGCGTGCTTCTATCCGTTCGTATCCAAGCTGGTCAAGAAGTTCGGCAAGAAGAAGCTCGTCATCACAGGCTTCCTCGGGCTTGCTATCGCTTATGTCATCGCGGGTCTTATCGGTATCATCGGCACCACGGTCATCCCCGGTGTGGTATACGGCGTGCTTATCTGCTTGATCGCCGCGTTCCCGATGGCTCTCCTGGGCATCATCCCGCAGTCTATAGTTGCCGATGTCGCTGAGGCTGACGGTATAGAGACAGGAGAGAACAGAGAGGGTATGTTCTTTGCGGCGCGTACCTTCGCGATGAAGTTCGGTCAGTCGCTCGCTATGCTGGTGTTTACCTCTCTGGCTATTATCGGCACTACTCAGAACGCGAGCAGCAACGATATCACCGCCTCTGTTACAGGCATGATACTGGTAGGCTTTGTAGCGGTAGCGTTCTGCGTACTGGGCGCTGTGTTCCTCGGCTTCTATAACGAGAAGAAGATCATGGCTACCATAGATAAGAAGGATAAAAAATGATCAAGAAACTGAACGGTGAGCGGGACGCTTTTGTCCTGCTCACCGATAATACCGCTTATGCTCTGGCGATAGCCCCCTCGGGGCATCCCGAGCACATATATTACGGAGCGCGGCTCGATTTTGACAGCCTTGATGAGCTTGAAGCCGCGCGGCAGAAGCGCGAGTTTGAGATAGGCAACGGTATTCGCTATTCTGACGAGTACCCGACGGTATTTCTCGAGGATATGTGTCTCGAGTTCTCAGGTCTCGGGCACGGAGATATCAGAGAGCCTTTTGTCGAGCTCGTGCGTTCGGACGGCTCCCGCAGCGCCGACTTTTTGTATAAGGGCTTTGAGATCACCGAGACCAAGCCGCGTCTCGACGGTCTGCCGTCATCATATGATAAGAGCGGCAGATATGAGCATCTGTGCCTTGTTTTTGAGGATGACGGAGTGACGCTCGAGCTGCATTACTGCGTATATCCCGAGTGCGATGTTATCACCAGATCCGCGAGACTGTCTAACCGTTCATCGGAGAGCTTAGAGCTCGAGCGGCTTTTATCTACTCAGGTGGATATGCCCGACAGCGGATGGACGATATCTTCGTTTCACGGAGCGTGGGCTCGCGAGATGGAGCGCAGCGCTGTTACACTGAGACACGGCAAGTTCACCGTTGAGTCTCGAGTGGGATGCTCTTCAAACAGAGCCAATCCGTTTTTTATGCTGCATGACGAGAGCGCGGATGAGGACAGCGGCTCGGTATACGGCTTTAACCTGATCTACAGCGGCAATCACTATGCCGCGATCGAGGTGAACGCCTACGGCAAGACCCGCGTCGCGCAGGGTATAAATCCGCTGGGCTTCAGGTTTATCGTCAAGCCCGGCGACAGCTTTACCTCTCCCGAGGCGGTCATGACCTACAGCGGCGAGGGCTTCAACGGTCAGAGCCGCAATATGCACCGCTTTGTAAGGGAGCATATCGTCCGCGGCGAGTGGGCTGATAAGGAGCGCCCCGTACTGCTCAACTCATGGGAGGCTTCGTACTTCAACATATCCGAGAGCAGTCTTGTATCGCTCGCTAAGGCGGGCAAAGAGCTTGGCATAGAGCTGTTCGTCATGGATGACGGCTGGTTCGGAGAGCGAAACGATGATATGAGCTCTCTCGGCGACTGGACGCCTAATGTCAAGAAGCTCCCCGGAGGGCTCAGCCGCCTTTCGCAGAGGATCACGGATCTCGGTATGGATCTGGGTATCTGGGTCGAGCCCGAGATGATAAGCGTAAACAGCGATCTGTACAGGCAGCATCCCGACTGGGCTTTGGAGATACCCGGGCGGCGTCACAGCGAGGGCAGACACCAGCGTATACTCGACCTGTGCAATCCCGAGGCGGTCGATCATATGATCGCCGCGATGAGCGAGGTTTTCTCATCGGGAAGGATCTCATATGTAAAATGGGATATGAACCGCGTGTTCTCGGACGTATACTCGCCGTATCTGTCCGCCGAGCGTCAGGGTGAGGCGGCTCACAGATATATACTCGGATTCTATAAGATGATAAGAGAGCTGACGCGCCGTTTTCCGCATATCCTCTTTGAGGGCTGCGCCTCGGGCGGCAACCGCTTTGATCTCGGTATGCTGTGTTATTTTCCGCAGATATGGGGCTCGGACAATACCGACGCTCTGAGCCGCGCGCATATACAGGAGGGCTACAGCTACGGCTATCCGCAGAGCTGCGTCGGCGCTCATGTGTCGGCGTCGCCCAACCATCAGACACTTCGCTCAGCTCCGATCGAGACCCGCTTCAACGTTGCGGCGTTCGGCGTGCTGGGCTATGAGCTTGACGCGGGCGATATCCGTGCGGATGAAAGGGAGCAGACGCGCCTGCAGATAAATCTGTATAAGATCTGGCGCAATATCCTGCAATACGGAGATTTTTACCGTATCCTCTCGGATAATATCCATGAGTGGATGTGCGTTTCGGATGATAAGAAGCGCGCTGTCGGTCTGCTAATGCAGGAGCTGACTCAGCCCAATACTCAGAGCTGTCGCTTTTTTGCAAAGGGACTCGACCCCGAGCGTACTTATCACTTCTATAATATCTCCGGCAAGGTCGATATCAAGCTCTTCGGCAGTCTGGTCAACACCATGGCTCCCGTACACGTCAAGCAGGACGGCGTGCTGCATAACCTGATCGCGCGTTTTGTCAAGATGGGCGGCGAGATCGAGGACTACACAGCCAAGGGCTCCGTGCTGATGAACGCGGGCGTAGCGCTCAAACAGCAGTTTTCGGGTACGGGCTTGAACGAGCAGGTCAGGGTGTTCCCCGACTTCTCGTCACGTATGTACTTTATCGAGGCTGTTGACTGATAATAATATGTTTATAACAAACGGGACTGCGTTTTCGCAGTCCCGTTTAAGTTTTATTGAGCCTCTCGCCAATCTTCATAGTCTGAGATATAGTAGTACCAGCCGTCGTCGGAGATAGGGGAGAGCCTGGTCATGAATTCTGTTTTCGGCGTGCCGCCTTCGTCCTTTGACACGGCGATACCGCAGTCTGTATCTCTGACAGTCGCGCTCCACATCCTGAAGTATATCGAGTTTGGTGAGTTTGAGTTAGTGTTAGCGGAGCCGCTCATGCCTATGCTCTTACAGCCGGCGTTGAACAGCGCCGATATATGCTCTGCGGCGTTACCCTCCGGCTTGACTGTCTGATCATCCAGATATACCGTCCCCGGCTGACGGGTGTATACCGTTATTTCATCGGGCTTGGTGATATACACGTTTTCGAGGTTTGAGAACTTGTCTTCAAAGCTCAGCAGATACTTCGCGGATGCTCTGAACGCGTCTTCGTTCTCAGTGAAAACGGCTTTTATCTTATCCTCGCCCGGGGGCTTTTGACCGAACAGTCCGCAGCCCGAAAAGCAACAGGCGGTCAGGGGTATACACAACACGGCTATCAGCAGCTTTATGTATCTGTTCATAACAACCTCATTTTGATAAAAACAGGCGGAGCGTATATGGTCTGTGCTCCGCCTGTAGTATGATTATTTCTTTTTGAATCCGTCTTTGAGACTTACGCTCCTGTTGAATATCAGCTTTTCGTCGGTGCTGTCGGGGTCTATGCAGAAGTAGCCCGTGCGCATGAACTGGAAGTACGCCGGAGCCTTGAAGCCCGCGATAGCCTTCTCAGCCTTACAGCCCTCGACCGTCTTGAGCGAGTCGGGGTTGATGTACTCGATGAAGTCTCTGCCGTCAGCCTCGGGATCGGGCACGGTAAATAGGTTATCGTACAGGTTGCAGACAGCGTCAAGGCAGTTTTCGGCGTCAACCCAGTGGATGGTGCCGCGTACCTTTCTGCCGTCGGGTGTGTTGCCGCCTCGGGTCTCGGGGTCATACTCGGCGTATACCTCGACCACGTTGCCGTCCTCGTCCTTTTTACAGCCTGTGCATTTTACGATATAGGCGCTTTTGAGGCGTACCTCGTTGCCGGGGTACAGGCGCTGATACTTCTTGATCGGCTCTTCCATAAAGTCGCCGCGCTCTATCCAGCACTCGCGGCTGAAGGTGACCTCTCTGCTGCCGTCAGCCTCGTTGTTGGGGTTGTTCTCAACAGTGAAGCTCTCGCTCTGTCCCTCGGGATAGTTGGTGATGACCAGCTTTATCGGGTCGAGCACTACCATGACGCGCTGAGCGGTCATGTTGAGGTCCTCTCTAAGACAGTGCTCGAGAAAATCGTATTCTACGGTAGAGTTGACCTTGCTCACGCCGATGCGGTCGCAGAAGCTGCGTATGGACTTAGGCGTGTAGCCGCGTCTGCGCAGTCCGCACAGGGTAGGCATGCGCGGATCGTCCCAGCCGTTCACATAGCCGCCCTCTACAAGGGCGCGCAGCTTACGCTTGGACATCACGGTGTTGTTGATGCCGAGACGGGCAAATTCGATCTGCCTCGGCTTTGCGGGCAGGGTGACGTTGCTGATGACCCAGTCATACAGCGGTCTGTGATCTTCAAACTCGAGCGAGCACAGGCTGTGGGTGATGCCCTCCATGGCGTCTTCTATCGGGTGGGCGAAGTCGTACATCGGGTAGATGCACCACTTGTCGCCGGTGCGGTGATGACGCAGACGGTTGATTCGATATATGACGGGATCGCGCATATTGAAGTTGCCCGACGCGAGGTCTATCTTGGCGCGCAGAGTCATCTTGCCGTCCTCAACTTCGCCGTTCTTCATCTTTTCAAAGAGCATAAGGCTCTCTTCGACAGGTCTGTCACGGTAGGGAGACTTAGCGGGTGTGCTCAGGTCGCCTCTGTACTCGCGCATCTGCTCGGGCGTAAGCTCGCAGATGTACGCAAGCCCCTTTTTGATCAGCTCCACAGCGCTCTCGTACATCTTGTCAAAGTACTCGGACGCGTAGTAAAAGCGATCCTCCCAGTCAAAGCCCAGCCAGTGTATATCCTCTTTGATAGCGTCGACAAACTCCACATCCTCCTTGGTGGGGTTGGTGTCGTCCATACGCAGGTTGCATACACCGCCGAACTTGAGCGCCGTGCCGAAGTCGATGCAGATAGCCTTAGCGTGACCTATGTGCAGATAGCCGTTAGGCTCGGGCGGAAAGCGCGTATGCACCTTCATTCCGTAATAGTCGCCGCCTTCGGCTGTATCTTTTTCTATCATCGTGTGGATAAAGTTTGAGGACATCTCCTCGGTATTATCTACGATATTCTTGATTTCATCTGTCATATACATTCCCTCATTTTAGTTAATGGTGAAAAGCCTCCCTTTTCTAAGGGAGGTGGCGCAAAGCGCCGGAGGGTTGCCGCTCAAAGGTCGGGATTTTGCACCCCCCGGTCACCGGACGCAAGCGTCGGTGACAGCCCCCTTAGGAAAGGGGGGCTAGCTTCTCCAGTCCCAGCTCCATGCGTCTTAGACTCTCGTCTCTGCCTAAGATATCGAGGATCTCGATGGCTCCGCCGGGAGTCACGGTCTTTCCCGCAACGGCGATACGGGCAGGCCACATCACGGTGCCGTTCTTGACCTCGAGCTTTACGGCGAGGTTTATCAGCGCGTCATGCAGGCTGTCGGCGTTCCACTCGGGCAGAGCCTTGAGCTCGTCATATACCGCCTTGAGCATCACGGGCGCGTTGTCGGCGTTGGTCTTGCTCTTTTTGTTATAGAACAGCTCCTTGTCATACTCGGGCAGAGCGGCGAAGAAGTCAATCTTCTCGGGTATGTCGGTGAGCTTAGTGGTGCGCTGCTTGAGTATCGAGGCGAGCTTTACGCGGTCAAGCTCCTTATCGCCTAAAGCCTGATCGAAGTACGGAGCGCAGATACCGGCGAACTGCTCGTCGGACATAGCCTTGATATACTCGCCGTTGAACCACTCGAGCTTGTCGTAGTCGAACACGGACGGACTCTTGCTGATCCCTTCTATGTCAAAGACCTCGCATAGCTCCTGCAGAGTAAAAATCTCCTGATTATCCTTGGGGCACCAGCCGAGCAGGGCGATGTAGTTGATGATAGCCTCTGGCAGGTAGCCGTCCTTTATAAGATCCTCAAAGCCCGTGGAGCCGTGGCGCTTAGAGAGCTTTGAGACAGTGCCGTCGTCGTTTTTTCCGTTTATCAGCGGCAGGTGGATGTAGGTGGGTATCTCCCAGCCGAAAGCCTCGTACAGCAGATTGTACTTAGGCGTGGAACTGAGATACTCTGAACCGCGCACTACATGGGTTATGCCCATGGTGTGGTCGTCTATGACGTTTGCGAAGTTGTAGGTGGGGTAGCCGTCCTGCTTTATGAGTATCTGATCCTGCAGCTCGCTGTTATCTACCGTGATCTCGCCGAAGACAGCGTCGACAAAGGTAGTGCTGCCCTCGGTAGGCATCTTCTGTCGGATGACATAGGGGACGCCCGCGTCCAGCTTCTCTCGGATCTCGGCTTCCGACAGGTTTCTACAATGACGGTCGTAGCCGCCGCCTACGGTCTCGCTCTGTATCTTCTCGAGGCGCTCCTTGGTGCAGAAGCAGCGGTACGCCTTACCCTCTTTTATGAGCTGCTCGGCGTAGGGCAGATACATATCCTTGCGCTCGCTCTGTACATAGGGGCCGTAGTCGCCGCCTATGTCGGGACCCTCGTCATGCTTGAGACCGGCTGTCTCAAGAGTCTTGTAGATTACGTCAACGGCGCCCTCTACATAGCGCTCCTGATCCGTATCCTCTATACGCAGGACGAAGGTTCCGTCCTGACTTTTTGCTACTAAGTATTCATACAGCGCCGTTCTCAGGTTGCCGACATGCATGAAGCCCGTCGGACTGGGAGCGAAGCGTGTTCTTACCTTACCCATTTTGATATCCCTCATCTATCGGTTTGTGACATTTTTTATACTTCTTGCCCGAACCGCACCAGCAGGGATCGTTGGGACCGGGCTTTTTCTTTTTGTTTACGACGGTTCTGTTGGTAGATACAGTGCCGTCGCCCGAGAACTCTACGGGCTTAGCTACCTGCTCACGCTTGAGCCCCAACTCTACAGCCGAGGGCTTGGGCTTTCTGTCCTCTTCGGTCTTAAGGATAACCTGATGAGCGGCGGCAGCCTTCTCTTCCATCTCGCGGCGCTTAGCCTCCAGCTCCTCGCGCTTCTTCTGTATCTCAAAGACGCGCTTAGGCGCTACGAGTATCAGCCTTGCCGTCTCCTGACGGATGGTCTCGATCATCTCGTCGAACATATCGAAGCCCTCTATACGGAACTCGACTACCGGGTCTCTCTGACCGTAGGCGCGCAGGCGGATACCCTGCTTGAGCTGATCCATGTTGTCGATGTGCTCCATCCAGTAGGTATCGACGGTCTTCAAGAGATAGATACGCTCCATCTCGCGCATCGCGTCGGAGCCGACGAGACGCTCGTTCTCTTCGTACATCGCCAAAGCTCTGTCCTGCAGAGTTTTCACGATGTCCTCTTTGTATGTATCGGCAAGCTCCTCGGGGGTAAAGCTGAACTTGTTGCTGTCGCTTATCAGCCAGTTGCGGTACAGCTCGTTGAGACCCGCGAGGTTCCAGTTGTCCTTGTCCATATCGTCGGCGCAGAACATATTGACGTTGTTCTCGATAGTGTCTGTGACCATCTTGACAACAGTGTCATGTACATCCTCGCCGTCGAGTACCTGATTGCGCTGACCGTAGATGATCTCACGCTGACGGTTCATGACGTCGTCGTAGTCAAGTACGGACTTACGGATAGCAAAGTTGCGGCTCTCGACCTTCTGCTGAGAGCTCTCGACGATGTTGGTCAGCATCTTGCTCTCGATGGGCTGATCCTCTTCGATATTCATGCGGTCGAGGATAGCCGCCATCCTGTCGCCGCCGAAGATACGCATCAGATCGTCGTCGCAGGACAGGAAGAACCTGCTCTGACCGGGGTCGCCCTGACGTCCGGAACGTCCGCGAAGCTGGTTGTCGATACGGCGGCTCTCGTGACGCTCGGTGCCTATGATATACAGACCTCCGGCGGCGCGTACCTGCTCCGCCTCGGCGTCTGTCTCTGTCTTGTGCTCTTTGTAATACTGCTGATACTTCTCTCTCGCTTCTGTGATGACGGGATCGTCAGTCTCGGCAAAGCCCGTGGCCTCGGCTATGGTATCGTCGTCATAGCCGTCCTTGCGCAGCTGAGCCTTAGCCATGTACTCGGCGTTGCCTCCGAGCACGATATCCGTGCCTCGGCCTGCCATGTTGGTAGCTATGGTGACCGCTCCGAGCTTACCTGCCTGAGCGACTATCTCAGCCTCTTTCTCATGGTGCTTGGCGTTGAGTACGTTATGCTGGACGCCGCTCTTCTTGAGCAGCTTTGAGAGCTGTTCACTCTTCTCTATGGAGATCGTACCTACCAGCACGGGCTGACCCTTTGCGTGAGCCTGCTTGATCTCTTCGATGATAGAGAGGAACTTTCCGCGCTCAGTGCGGTAGATAGCGTCCTCCTTATCCTGTCTGATGACCTGTTTGTTTGTGGGTATCTCGACTACGTCGAGGTTGTATATCTCCTGGAACTCTTCTTCTTCGGTCTTGGCGGTACCTGTCATGCCCGAGAGCTTTCCGTACAGCCTGAAAAAGTTCTGGAAGGTTATGGTGGCGAGGGTCTTGGACTCGCTCTCGACCTTTACGCCCTCTTTGGCTTCGATCGCCTGATGCAGACCCTCGTTATAGCGTCTGCCGTACATCAGACGGCCGGTGAACTCGTCTACGATGATGACCTCGCCGTCCTTGACGACGTAGTTGACCTCGTTTTTCATGCAGCCGTGAGCCTTGATAGCCTGGTTTATATGGTGCTGTATGGTGACGTTGTCGGGATCGGAGAGATTTTCAAGACCGAAGTAGTTCTCCGATTTCTTAACGCCGAGCTGGGTGAGCGTGGCTGTATGCGCCTTCTCATCCACTACATAGTCGATGTTGTTTTCCTGATAGAACTCCTCGAGATCCTGCTTGGTGTCGATCTCGGTGAATACATATTTCTTCATGGTGCGCGCGAGCTTGTCCGCACGCTCGTACAGGTCGCTCGCCTCGTCGCCCTTACCGGATATGATAAGAGGAGTACGCGCCTCATCTATGAGGATGGAGTCGACCTCGTCCACGATAGCGAAGGCGTGCTGACGCTGTACCTTCTGCTCCTTGTAGACGACCATGTTGTCGCGCAGATAGTCAAAGCCCAGCTCGTTGTTGGTGCCGTAGGTGATGTCGGCGGCATACATAGGCTTGCGCTCGTTTACGGGGATGTCGTGGATGATGAGACCTACGCTCAGACCGAGCCAGCGATACAGCTTGCCCATCCACTCCGAGTCACGCTTGGCGAGGTAGTCGTTGACGGTGACGATATGTACGCCCTCGCCTGTCAGCGCGTTGAGGTACGCGGGCAGGGTAGCTACCAGCGTCTTACCTTCACCTGTCTTCATCTCGGCGATACGTCCCTGATGCAGCACTATGCCGCCGATGATCTGTACGGGAAAGTGCTTCATGCCCAGCACCCTCCACGATGCCTCTCTGCATACCGCAAAGGCGTCGGGCAGGATATCGTCTGTAGTCTCACCGTTTTTGAGGCGGTTTTTCAATATATCTGTCTGAGATTTGAGCTCTTTTTCGCTCATGGCGGCGTATTTTGACTCCAAGGCGAGCACCTTGTCGCATATCGGGCGGATACGCTTAAGCTCGCGGGCGGAGTAGTCGCCGAACAGCGCTTTAAAAAGGCCCATATTATCATTCCTTTCGTAACAGTTAATAGGTACACTTACCCATATAACCCCATTTTAAACTCCATTATAGCATACAGTATCTGAAAAATAAAGAAAAAATTGTAAACTTTCCGTCTGCCGTTATTCAAATATTATGCGCAGGAGTTGAGGAGGTGTTTGTCGGGCGAACAGAAATCTCCGCCTGCACAGTAACATTTTGGCGTTATATTTCTATTATGATATTGAATTTCGGGTCATGTTGATGTAAAATATAGCTACTTATGGGGATGATTAGGGTAACGGCTGACAGCGGCGACGCTGTCGGCGGCGTTCTTCGTCCCGATAATCACGAGCCCCCGTTTTGTATGAGCGGCAGCGCGGAACATATCGGAAATAAGCCGATACAGAACCGGCTGACCGAGGGAAAACAAGGAGCGCTTATGACAAACAGCAAAAAGAAAGCGAAGCGGCTGACTTCGTTTCAGATCATCTTTCTCGGATTTATAGGAGTCGTTGTTTTGGGGGCTTTGATCCTCATGCTGCCTATATCATCGCAAAGCGGCGGCTTTACGCCCTTCGATCAGGCTCTCTTTACTTCGACCTCGGCGGTGTGCGTCACCGGTCTGGTAGTGCAGGACACAGCAACTTATTGGTCCGGGTTCGGTCAGGCGGTGATCCTGACCCTGATACAGATCGGCGGTCTCGGCGTTATAACGATGGCGATGTCCTTTGCGATGCTTTCGGGCAGGAAGCTCTCTTTCAGCCAGAGGAGCACTATGCAAAGCGCCATTTCCGCGCCGAACCTCGGAGGCATCGTCAGACTGACAAAATTTGTGCTCAAGGGTACCGCGATCATAGAACTGATCGGCGCGGCTGTTATGATGCCCGTGTTTATCACAGACTACGGGGTGAGAGGGATATGGCTGGCGATATTTCACTCTGTTTCCGCTTTCTGCAACGCCGGCTTTGATCTCTTGGGCAAGCCGGATCAAAAGTTCGCTTCGATGACTTCCTACTCGACTGATCCAGTTATCAATATCGTTCTGATGCTGTTGATAACCATAGGCGGCATCGGCTTTTTAACGTGGAAGGACGTCGTTACATATAGATTTCGATTAAAACGTTACAGTTTGCAGAGCAAAGTCATCCTGATCACCTCCGCCGTACTGATAGCTGTACCCGCCGTACTTTTCTTTCTGCGTGATTTTGCCGGGCTGCCGCTCGGCGAACGGATACTCGGCTCACTGTTTCAGTCTGTAACTACGCGAACGGCGGGATTTAACACGTTAGATCTTAACTCCATGACGACGATAGGGCAGGCGATTTTCATCATGCTTATGCTTATCGGCGGTTCTCCGGGATCTACGGCAGGCGGCATGAAGACAACTACGGTCGCCGTGTTGCTTCTGAACGCGCATTCCTGCTTCAATCGCAAAGAAGACCCCGAGTGCTTCGGCAGAAGGGTCGAAGCAGGCGCCGTCAAAATGGCATCTACCGTTTTTTTGATGTATATCACGTTGTGCTTTGCCGGCGCGTCGGTGATATGCGCGGTCGAAGAGCTGCCTTTCGGTGTATGTCTTTTTGAGACTGCTTCGGCGATCGGTACCGTCGGTTTGACGCTCGGTATCACACCGACACTCGGTATAGTGTCCAGGATCACATTGATCATGCTCATGTTCTTAGGCAGAGTCGGCGGTTTGACCGTGATCTTCGCCGCTTTATCGGGTTCATCCAAGAAGCTGTCCAAGCTGCCCGTGGAGAGTATCACGGTCGGATAAATCGACCGGTAACAATCGGATTAATCATAACGGACTGAAGAAAAACCGACTCTGTCGGATAGTATTTTAGGTATGTTCCAAGGAGATACATTATGAAATCTGTTTTATTGATCGGACTCGGAAGGTTCGGAAAGAACATCGCGATCGAGCTGAACAAGCTCGGACATGAGGTGCTGGGTATAGACCATGATGAAGATAAGGTCAACGATATGATGGACATCATCACTGACGCCCGCATCGGAGACAGCACCAACGAGGCTTTTCTTCGTACGCTCGGCGTCAACAACTTTGATATCTGCTATGTGACTATCAGCAATGATTTTCAGAGCTCTCTCGAAACCACATATTTATTAAAGGAGCTGGGAGCCGCTTTTGTCGTCGCCCGCGCCGAGCGCGACGGGCAGGAGAGATTTCTGCTGCGCAACGGCGCCGACAAAGTGGTATATCCCGAAAAGCAGATAGCTAAATGGGCGGCTATAAGGTACAGCTCTTACCATATCATAGATTATATCGAGCTGGACGAGAACAATTCGCTTTATGAGGTGGATGTTCCCGAAGAGTGGATCGGCAAAAGCATAATCAATCTGGATATCAGAAGAAAATACAATCTGACTGTCATAGGCGTTAAAAAGAACGATGTGATGAACTTTACGATCTTGCCCGAAACGGTCCTCACAAAAGATATGAATCTTTTGGTGCTGGGCGAGTACAAGGCGCTCAAAAAGTGCTTCAAGTTTTAAACGATAGGCTTGATCTCGATCAAAATACAGTTTTACGGATGTATCCGTTGCGATAAGGTCATTTGTTGAGGTAGTTATATGAATATTATTATCGTAGGCTGCGGCAGAGTAGGACGCTCTATAGCCGAGCAGTTGAATCTTGAGGGACACTCGATCACCGTGATAGATGAAAGCGTAGGGGCGCTTGAAAAAATGAGCGAGACCCAAAACGTAATGGCGATCGAAGGCAACGGCGCTACCTACTGCGTTTTGCACGAGGCGGGGGTGGAGAGCTGCGATCTGCTGATCGCCGTCACCGCCACCGACGAGCTCAACCTGTATACCTGTCTGCTCGCGAAAAACGCCGGCGTGCCCTCTACCATAGCGCGTGTCCGCAATCCCGAGTATATCAACGACGTGGAAATAGTCAAGGAGGATCTTAAGCTGACGCTGGCTATCAACCCCGAGTATACCTGCGCTAATGAGATCGCCCGTCTGGTGAAGTTCCCCGGAGCGATCAAGATCAGCTCCTTTGCCAAGGGAATGATCGACTTCATAAAGATCCGCCTTCAGGAGAGCTCTCCCATAGCGGGTAAACGCGTAGTCGACTGCTCGTCTATCCTCAAGGGCTCCGTTCGCATCGTGTTTGTAGAGCGCGGCGGCGAGGTGTTCATCCCGACCGGCGACTTTGTCCTTAAGACCGACGACATGGTGTCCTTTGTCGCGCCGTCCGGCGCGGCGGCAAAGCTGCTCAAGCATTTGGGGACTATCTCTAACAAGGGCCGCCTGGTCTTTATCCTCGGCGGCAGTAAGATAGGCTTTTATCTCGCGCGCATACTGCGCGAGGCAGGCGTAAACGTCAAGATCATCGAAAAAAACGCTAATCGCTGCGAGGAGCTCTCCGAGAATCTCGACGGGGTAATGATAATCAACGCCGACGCTATGGACGAGGATATGCTGTTATCCGAGCATATCGAGCGCGCCGACAGCGTGGTATGTCTGATGGATACCGATGAAGAGAATCTGCTCGCGTCGCTGTATGTCAAGAACGTCAATCCCAAGGCCAAGGTAGTCACTGAGCTGGGCAATCTGAAATTCTCATCTGTCGTGGACAATCTGCCGCTCGACAGCGTCATCAGACCGAAGCAGCTGACGGGCGAGTATATCATCCGTTATGTCAGAGGTATGCAGAATACCGTAGGCAATAACGTCGAGACAATGTACAAGATCAACTCCGACCGCGCCGAGGCGCTGGAGTTCATCGTAAGAGAGAAGAGCGCGGTCACCGGAGTTCCGCTGTCCAAGCTCAACCTGAAAAGCGATCTGCAGATCGTATGTATCAGCCGTGGCGGCAGGATCATCATGCCCGGCGGCGGAGATACCATAGAACCGGGCGACAGGGTCATAGTGATCACCAAGCACTCCGGTCTTGCCGATCTGCGCGATATCTTGAAATAAAGTACAGCGCCCGCGCTGTCTGTGGGCATATAGACGATGTCGGTATTGCGGCATTGTGTTAATTCCGGTTTCCTTGAGGGAAGGTTATGAACAAAAGGCTGATTTCTTACATTCTGGGATGGGTTTTACTTATCGAGGGCGCGGCTATGCTGCTGCCTGTGGTCGTGGGCATCATCTATCGCGAGTGGCATTTTCAAAAGTATTTTTTCTATACCGGCGTTGCATTAGCGTTGATCGGTTTGGCTCTGGTCATCAAAAAGCCGAAAAGCAACGTGATGTACTTAAAGGACGGCTTTGCCGCTACGGCTCTCTCGTGGCTGGTGCTGTCGGTCGGAGGCTGTATCCCGCTGTGGTGGTCGCGCGTTATACCGAGCTTTATCGACGCGCTCTTTGAGACTGTATCGGGCTTTACCACCACCGGCGCTACTATCCTCGTTGAGATCGAGCATCTGCCTAAGTGTATGCTGATGTGGCGCAGCTTCTCGCATTTCTTGGGCGGTATGGGAGTAGTAGTGTTCCTGCTCGCTATCATCCCCCGTCTGGGAGGCAGTCAGAACATAAATCTGATGAAGGCTGAGTCCACAGGCCCGTCAGTCAACAAGAGTATGCCGAAGCTGCGCAACTACGCGGCTCTTCTGTACGGCATATACTGCGGGCTCACCGTTCTCGAGTGTATACTGCTGCTGTGCGGCGGCATGAACTTCTTTGACTCGGTCACTACCTCCTTCGCTACCGCGGGCACCGGCGGCTTTATGGTATACAATGATTCGCTGGCGCGCTTCAGCCCCTATCTGCAGACGGTAGCAGCGGTGTTCATGGTGCTCTTCGGCGTAAATTTCTATGTTTATATACTGATACTCTCAAAGCGCTTTAAGCTCGCGTTCAGGAACGAGGAGCTGTGGGTGTATCTCGGTATCACTCTCGGAGCCACCGCGCTGATCGCCGGAGATCTTATCTTCAACGGTACGTTCAACGGCGATGTGTATCAGTCGATACATCAGAGCTTCTTCTACGTTTCTTCGGTAGGCTCGTCTACGGGCTTCGCGATCACCGACGTCAACAAATGGCCGGAGTTTTCGAAGGCTATCGTTCTTATAGTAACGTGTATCGGCGCGTGCGCCGGCTCTACGGGCGGCGGCTTCAAGGTCTCACGCGTGATCATCATGCTCAAGGGAGTTGCTAAGGAGTTCGATCTGATCCTTCATCCGCGCAAGGTGCATACCGTCAAGTTGGACAGCAAAAAGATAACTCACGAGGTCTCTCGTTCCGTAAGCGTGTTTTTCGCGATATATATGCTGATAGTTGTGGTTACCACGATCCTGATATCGCTCAACGGCTTTGATTTTATGACCAGCTTCACAAGCGTGCTCGCCACACTTAACAACACCGGTCCCGGTATGAATGTCGTCGGCTCCACAGGGAACTACGCGGGCTTCAACGTGTTCTCCAAGATCATTTTCTGTTTTAATATGCTCGCGGGCAGACTGGAGCTGTATCCGTTCCTGCTCATCTTCATACCGTCGGCTTGGAAGAGGGCTTGATATGAGTACGGTACTGATAACGGGAGCCTCCCGCGGTATAGGCGCGGCGTGCGCCGCCGCTTTCGGCAAGGCTGGCTACGATGTAGCCGTAAACTATAATAACAGCGAGGATAAGGCGCTGGCTGCCGTTGAGGAGCTCAGGGCGCTCGGCGTCCGCTCGTGCGCTGTACGCGCGGATGTATCCGACAGCTCTCAGGTCAAGGCTATGTTCGACAAGGTGAGGTCGGCGCTTCATGCGAGGCGGCGTATTCTGCCGCCAAGGCGGGAGTCATAGGGCTGACCAAGGCGCTCGCCAAGGAGGTCGGGCCCTCGGGCATACGCGTCAACGCCGTATCACCCGGTGTGGTCATGACCGATATGATGTCGGGCTTTACGGATGAAGATATAAACGCGCTTAAAGAGTCGATACCTCTCGGCGCCTTAGGCAAGCCGGAGGATATAGCGAGAGCCGTGCTGTATCTCGCGTCGGATGATGCGGGATATATCACCGGTCAGGTGCTGTCCGTCAACGGCGGATTTGTGATATGACATATCTGAAAATAAACAATGCCCTGTGCAACAGTTTTGCTGCACAGGGCGTTTTGTTGTTTATGTATTTATCTGTTTGTCTTTTTGACAGCGTCTACAATCTTTACTACGACCGGGCTGAGTATGACATTTACGCCTACCTCGATGAGGAAGTTTATGCCTGTCAGACCGAAGATGATGTAGTACAGTACGGGTGTATCGCCTGCCCACGCTACGAGAGTATCTCTGAAGAAGATCATCATACCGAGTATGAAGATGCCCGTGTTGACGATGGGGGATACCAGCGCCGCCACTACGGTGGCTACGATCTTGTTTGTGTTCTCGAGAGCGCGATAGTGAACGCCTGCCTCAAAGCCCGCCAGAGTACCCTTGAGCATGCACATGACTACGCACATAAAGGGGTTTGCCGACCATACGAGAAAGCCGCCCGGATCTCCGCCGGTGATGCACATGATGACTACTACTACGCTGAACACCGCGCCTAAGTACGCGCCCGCGCCTACGCCGAACATCGACGCGCCGACAACAATCGGGATGAGGGCTAAGGTGATCGAGAACGGACCGAAGTGTACGAAGGTGGTGAATATCTGCAGCACTATGATGATGGCTGTCAGAATTCCCAGAGCGGTCAGTCTGTAGGTTTTGTTTTGGCTTGTGTTTGACATTTTTACCTCCTGCTGCCTCCCGCGTGATTTTCGGTATGCCGAAGCGGTGAAGCGCAAATATATAGATAACAGATAATAGATAACAGAGAACAGTTAAGGTATCTCGCTTTACTCGGTCAATTATCATGTTTTTCAAAAAGCGAAGCGTTTCCGATAACCGTTATCTTTTCTCTATCCTCTATTCTCTGTTCTCTTTTATTGATTTGTTCCTCTCATATATGAGTCTCAGACCATCCAAGATGAGGTTTGGGTCTATCTCTATATCGTGGCCGCAGTAGCGGATGATCTTGTCGGCGAGACCGCCTGTGGCGAGTATCTTGCACTTTTCGCCCAGCTCATCTTCGATCCTGTCGATCATGCCGTCGATCATACATACCGTGCCCCATACTACGCCCGCGCGTATGCTCTTGTCGGTGTTCTTGCCGATGACAGAGGACGGAGCGTTGAAGGCTACTCCCTGCAGCAGAGCCGTGTTCTTGGTCAGGGCTTCGAGCGATACCGATACGCCCGGAGCTATGGGACAGCCTATCATACTGCCGTTTTTGTCTATTACGCACCACACCGTTGCGGTGCCCATGCTTATCACTATCATGGGAGCTTTGCCGCGGGTGTTTGCGGCTACACAGGCGCATACCAGATCGGCGCCCAGTGTAGACGGGTCGTCTATGCGGATGTTAAGTCCTGTCTTGACTCCCGGTCCTACTATGATAGCCTCTACGCCGAGTATATCTCTGACGGCGTCTTCGATGCGGGTGGTCACGAGCGGTACTACGGAGCTTATGATACAGCCGCTGAAGTCGTCGCGGTGGATGCCCATCACCCTTATGAGTGAGTACAGCTCCACGCCGTATTCATCGGCGGTCTTGTCCTTGCTGCAGGATATGGTCAGAGTCCTTTTCAGCTCTCTGCCGTCAAAAATACCGAACTTGATGTTGGTATTGCCTATATCAGCTGTGAGCAACATATACATTTCGCTCCTTTCCGGCGTGATTGTATCATAGATTTTATGAATTTTCAATATAAATGAGCGATTTTCGGCTTTTTTCACATAATGAAAAATATTGAGGCATAATTGTGGTAATATATTTCCGTATGCAGAGCGGTCTGCTCTGGTAATATTACTTCTTAAAAAGGGCTTTATTAAGAAGCAGTAGAATTATGCGAAATCTGGGGAGGCATAAGGATGAATCAGGCTGAGAAGAAGAATCTCAAGATCCTTGCCTGTAAGGCGAGGATGGGCGCTATCATCGGTACGTTTAACGGTAAATCGGGACATCCCGGCGGCTCGCTGTCGGCGGCGGATGTTTTTACCTACCTTTACTTCAAAGAGATGAATGTGGATCCGTCGAGACCCGACTGGGCAGACAGAGACCGCTTTGTATTATCCAAGGGCCATTGTTGCCCGAGCCTTTACGCCATACTGGCGCTCAAGGGCTACTTTGACTGGTCTGAGCTCGAGAGCCTCAGACATGTGGGCGCGATGCTGCAGGGTCACCCTGATATGAAGGGCACACCCGGTATAGATATGAGCTCCGGCTCTCTGGGACAGGGCGTATCCGCCGCGTGCGGTATGGCTCTTGCCGCTAAGATAGACAAAAAGGACTATCGCGTATATACCGTGCTCGGCGACGGCGAGTGCGAAGAGGGCGAGGTCTGGGAGGCCGCTATGTTCGCCGGTCACCACGGCCTTGACAACCTGACCGTCATCGTAGACTGCAACGGTCTGCAGATAGACGGCACTACCGAGGAGGTAGGCGGTGTAGAGCCGCTCGACACCAAGTTCGAGAGCTTCGGCTTTGACACAGCCATCATCGACGGCCACGACTTTGACGCTATCGAGGGCGCTATGGCTCAGGCTAAGGCGTCGGACAAGCCCTTCGCGATCATTATGAAGACCGTCAAGGGCAAGGGCGTTTCCTTCATGGAGAATCAGGTCGGCTGGCACGGCAAGGCGACCAACGCCGAAGAATTCAAGATTGCTATGGCAGAGCTCGAACAGCAGCTCGCGGAACTGGAGGCGTAATATGGCTGAGATCATTACAAAAGCGACCCGCGTCAGCTTCGGCGAAGCGCTGAGCGAGATGGCTGAGACCAACCCCGATATAATCGTTTTGGATGCTGACCTTGCGGCGGCTACTAATACCGCAATCTTCAAAAAGGCTCATCCCGACCGCTTCTTTGACTGCGGTATCGCCGAGGCTAACATGGTAGGCGTAGCGGCGGGCTTAGCTACCACGGGCAAGATCCCTGTAGCGGCTTCATTCGCTATGTTCGCTACCGGCAGAGCCTTTGAGCAGATACGCAACAGCGTAGCATATCCCAACCTTAATGTTAAGATCGCCGGCTCACACGCCGGTATCTCCACAGGTGAGGACGGCGCTACCCACCAGTGCCTCGAGGATATAGGCATCATGCGTACCATCCCCGGTATGGTGGTGCTCAACCCCGCCGACCACTGGGAGATGAAGGCGGCTACCAAGGCTGCTCTCGAGTATGAGGGCCCTGTATATATCCGCTTAGGCAGACTGGCTGTAGACAGCTTCAACGATCCCGACACCTATGAGTTCGAGCTTGGCAAGGGCATCACACTCAGAGAGGGTACCGACGTCACCGTTATCGCTACGGGTCTGTGCGTGCTCGAGAGCCTCAAGGCTGTAGATGAGCTGATCGCCGAGGGCAAGAGCGTGCGGCTGATAAACATCCACACCATCAAGCCCATCGACCGCGATATAATCATCAAGGCGGCTAAGGAGACAGGCAGGATCATCACCGTAGAGGAGCACAACGTCATCGGCGGCCTCGCCGACGCGGTATGCGAGGTCACATCCTCAGAGTGCCCCGTACCCGTAAGACGCATCGGCGTATACGACCAGTTCGGTTACTCCGGCCCCGCTAAGGAACTGCTCGATATCTTCGGACTCACCGCTCCCAACATCAAGAAGGTCATTCTCGAAGAGTTAGGTAAAAAATAAAACTGATACTATTCAGCGCCCGCCTTTTCGGCGGGCGTATTTGGTGAATGATATGAAAATACTTGTGATAGCCACGGGCGGCACTATAGGCAGCGCCTTTGACGGCAAGACAATCAACATTCAAAGTGAAGATAAATGTCCCGTAGCGGACAGATACGCGGCTGAGCATACAGATACCGCTTTTGATATCATTGATCCCGTCAACATCCTCAGTGAGCATCTTTCGGCAAAGGATCTTAACACTCTCGCGCGAGCCGTATATACCTGTGATATGAGCGCGTATGACGGAGTTATCTTCACCTCGGGCAGCGATAACCTCGGCTATATCGCGGCGTTCGTCAGCCTGATAATGTGCGACGCGGCTATGCCCGTCTGTATCGTAGCGGCTAACATGCTGATGTCTGACGAGAGGTCTAACGGTTATCAAAATTTTTGTACGGCTGTCGAGCTGATAAGGTCGGGCGTGAACGGCGTCACGGTGCCTTATCGCAACGATGACGGCGTGATATATGTACACTCCGCCTGTGATATCAGACAGGCGGATATGTCCGAGGATTTTTACAGCTTCAATGGATTTTACGGCGTGTATGACGGCTCGTTCAGGGAGCTCAGACCTTATATCGGTCATAAGGTACCCGCGATCTTCGGAGCTGACAGACTGCCTGAGATAAGAGATAACGTCATGCTGATACATCCATATCCCATGCTCGATTATAGGCGGCTGAACACGGATGGCGTGAGAGCTGTCACGCATACCCTGTACCACAGCGCGACCCTCGACAGCGCGAGCGCGGAGCCTTTTCTTAAATCACTCGGTAACGTGCCGATGTTTCTTGCGTCACTCAGAAGCGACCGAAAGATATATCAGTCTACCGCCGATATCCTTAAGGCGGGAGCCATACCGCTGTATGATATATCGCCCGAATGCGCGTATATTAAGCTCCTGCTCGCCTGCGCTCAGGATGAGCTGAGTATAACGGAATTTATGGAGTTTGGCAGATGAAAAAGAAGTTAGCTGTACTGTCGGTCCTCGCGGCAGGTATACTTTGGGGCTGTATCGGTATATTTGTGCGGCATTATACCGCGTTGGGGCTAAGCTCCATGCAGACCGTCAGCATCCGTATGACGCTTGCGGCGGTGATGTTCGCGCTGTTTGTGCTTATCTATAAGCCTCGGCTGTTTAAGATCAGGCTAAAAGATATCTGGATATTCTTAGGCTCAGGCATAATAAGCGTAGGGCTGTTCACATACTTTTACTTTACGTCGATAGAGCTCAGCTCTCTGTCGGCGGCGGCTGTACTGTTATATACCGCGCCTGCCTTCGTGATGCTGTTCTCGCTGATATTCTTCAAAGAGAAACTCACCGCGCCCAAGGTCATATCTCTTGTGCTCGCGGTGCTCGGATGTGCCATGACCACGGGAGTCATCGGCGGTCAGCTCACGGTGACTTTGGCGGGATTCCTCTTCGGACTCGGCTCGGGCATATGCTACGCGCTGTATTCGATCTTCTCACGGTTCGCGCTCAACCGCGGCTATGAGCCCTTTACTATCACGCTGTATACCTTCATCTTAGCGGCTGCGTTTTGTCTGGTATTCACCGACGTCCGACCCGTCGCAGATGTGATCTTCGCTGATTTCGGCTCGGTCTGCTACGCCTTGCTGTTCGCGCTGGCGTCATGCGTCCTGCCGTATGTGTTCTACACCTTAGGGCTGAAAAATATCGCCTCGAGCACAGCATCTATCATCGCGACTGTCGAGCCTGTCGTGGCTACGGTCATCGGCGCTGTGGTGTTCTCTGAGCCTCTCGCGGTTCCCTTCGGCTATATCGGCATAGCTCTGGTGCTGCTGTCGGTTGTTATGATAAATATAAAGTTCGGGAAGAATGAAAAGAAGGACGGCGCGTGACCGTCCTTCTTCATTTTATACAGCGTAAATATTCAGATCCCAGCAGGGGATATAAGGGTGCTTGCGCATATATATCCTATAGTCGGGATTTATATCGTGCAATTGCAGTACAAGGCTGAAAAAATCCTCAGACCGATGATAGGCGGCGAGGTTGAGCTTAGGCTTAAGCTCTCTCAGCGTTCGCTCAGCTCCTCTGAGCATGGCGCTCTCGCTGCCCTCGATATCGACCTTGATATAGGTAGGCGAGCAGTCTATCCCGTCTACCGTCATCACAGGTACCTCTATGCCGTTTTCATCGCCGAGCACAGGCA
>CACYSI010000019.1 GCA_902776975.1 uncultured Ruminococcus sp. | reverse complement strand
GAAATAGAACTGGGGACGATAGTTGTTGAAGAAGGGAGTATGACGGCCGCCCTCGTCCTTAGTCAGAACGTAAACCTGACCGCGGAACTTTGTGTGGGGATGGATTGTGCCGGGCTTAGCAAGAACCTGACCTCTCTCGATCTCGGATCTCTGAACGCCACGGAGCAGAACACCAACGTTGTCGCCTGCCTCAGCATAGTCCAGAGTCTTTCTGAACATCTCAAGACCTGTAACAACGACCTTGCGCTTCTCATCGGTAAGACCAACGATCTCAACCTCTTCGGAAGTGCGGATCTGACCTCTCTCAACACGGCCTGTAGCAACAGTACCGCGGCCTGTGATGGTGAATACGTCCTCAACAGGCATCAGGAAGGGCAGGTCAGCCTTACGCTCAGGAGTGGGGATGAACTCGTCAACAGCGTCCATCAGCTCGTGGATGCACTGATACTCGGGAGCGTTGGGGTCTGTAGAAGTAGAAGTAAGAGCAAGATAAGCGGAGCCCTTGATGATGGGTGTTTCGTCGCCGGGGAACTCATACTCGTTTAAGAGGTCACGGATCTCCATCTCAACCAGCTCGAGCAGCTCGGGATCGTCAACCTGGTCGGTCTTGTTCATGAATACTACGATATAGGGAACGCCAACCTGACGAGAGAGCAGGATGTGCTCACGAGTCTGGGGCATAGGACCGTCAGCCGCTGAAACAACGAGGATAGCGCCGTCCATCTGAGCAGCACCGGTGATCATGTTCTTTACATAGTCAGCATGTCCGGGGCAGTCAACGTGAGCATAGTGACGCTTAGCGGTCTCGTACTCAACGTGAGCGGTGTTGATTGTGATACCGCGCTCGCGCTCCTCGGGAGCCTTATCGATGTTAGCGTAATCTACGAACTCAGCGTCGCCGCCAAAGTTCAGAACCTTGGTGATAGCAGCTGTCAGAGTGGTCTTACCATGGTCAACGTGGCCGATGGTACCGATGTTTACATGAGGTTTATTTCTTTCAAACTTTTGTCTTGCCATTGGGGATTTCCTCCTTTAATAGTAAATAAATTTTACTCAATAAAATTATTTTATCAATTCTTGGACAGAATTGCAATAGCTTTTTGCAAATTTTCACAACAAATTGTGCTGATTTCCAATAAAACAGCTATCCGTTGTGTAGTTTGCTGTCGAAAAAGGAACTTTGGTTCAGGTGATTCCTAATTTCTAATTCCTAATTAATGATCAGTCCTTCTTGGAGCGGTTGGACATGATCTCCTCGCCTGCGGCGTCATAAGCTGCGCTTATTGTGAATGACACAAAATGTCATTCACGTATCGCTCCGCTGTTCCGCCTTCCCCCAAAACGCGGGGCGTTTCGGGGACCCCGCTCACTGATTAATCCTTCTTGGAGCGGTTGGACATGATCTCCTCGCCCACGTTCTTGGGAACCTCAGCGTGATGTGAGGGCTCCATAACGTAGTTGCCGCGGCCCTGAGTCTTGGAACGCAGGTCTGTAGCGTAACCGAACATGTTGGAGAGCGGGACCTCAGCGGTGAGTCTCGCGATACCGCCGTCGACCTCCTGACCCTTGACCATGCCTCTGCGGGAGCTGAAGTCACCGATAACGGTGCCCATGTACTCTTCGGGTACTACTACGCTGACCTTCATGATCGGCTCGAGCAGTACGGGATCAGCCTTCTTCATAGCCTCTTTGAACGCCATAGAACCGGCGATCTTGAACGCCATCTCGGAAGAGTCGACCTCATGGTACGAACCGTCGTATACCTCGCACTTGACGTCTACAACGTTATAGCCCGCGAGTACGCCTGAGAGCATAGCGCCCTGGATACCCTGATCTACAGCGGGGATATACTCCTTGGGGATAGCGCCGCCGACTACGGAGTTTACGAACTCATAGCCGTTGCCGGGGTTGGGGAAGATACGCATCTTAACGTGACCGTACTGACCCTTACCGCCTGACTGACGGGCGTACTTCTGATCTACCTCTGCCTCGCGGCGGATAGTCTCTTTGTACGCGACCTGAGGTTTACCGATGTTAGCCTCTACCTTGAACTCACGCAGAAGTCTGTCTACGATGATCTCGAGGTGAAGCTCGCCCATACCGGCGATGATGGTCTGGCCTGTCTCCTCATCGGTGTAAGCCTTGAAGGTGGGGTCTTCCTCAGCGAGCTTAGCGAGGGCGATACCCATCTTCTCCTGACCTGCCTTGGTCTTGGGCTCGATAGCTACCTTGATAACGGGCTCGGGGAACTCCATGGACTCAAGGATAACGGGATGATCCTCGTCACAGAGGGTGTCGCCGGTGGTGGTGTTCTTGAGACCTACAGCGGCGGCGATGTCGCCCGCGTAGCAGACGTCGATATCCTTACGGTCGTTAGCGTGCATCTGCAGGATACGGCCGATACGCTCGTGCTTGCCCTTGGTGGAGTTGTATACCGAGGTACCCTTCTCTACTTTACCGGAATAAACGCGGAAGAAGCAGAGCTTACCTACATAGGGGTCGGTAGCGATCTTGAAAGCGAGAGCGGAGAACGGCTCGTCATCGCTGGCGTGACGGTCTACCTCTTCGCCTGTCTCGACATCCTCGCCCTTGATAGCGGGGATATCCGTGGGAGCGGGCATATAGTCTACGATCGCGTCAAGCAGCTTCTGTACGCCCTTGTTGCGGTAAGAAGTACCGCAGCATACGGGAACCATCTCGTTGGCGATAGTCGCCTTACGGATAGCTGTCTTGATCTCGTCGATAGTGAGCTCCTCACCCGCGAAATACTTGTCCATAAGCTCTTCGGAGGTCTCGGCGACAGACTCGATGAGCTTGTCGTGATACTCCTGAGCAAGATCCTTCATGTCCTCGGGGATCTCGATAGTCTCGCGCTTCTCGCCGTTGGGACCTGTATAGGTCTCGGCAGTCATCTCTACGAGGTCGATGATACCTGTGAAGGTATCCTCAAAGCCGATAGGGAGCTGGATCGGAACAGCGTTGCACTTGAGTCTGTCGTGCATCATCTGAAGAACATGGTAGAAATCAGCGCCCGTGATGTCCATCTTGTTGACGTATACCATGCGGGGAACCTTGTAGTTATCCGCCTGACGCCAAACTGTCTCGGACTGGGGCTCAACACCGCCCTTAGCGCAAAGGACGGTTACCGAACCGTCCAGGACACGCAGTGAACGCTCGACCTCAACGGTAAAGTCAACGTGTCCGGGGGTGTCGATGATATTGATACGGTTATCCTTCCAGAAACAGGTGGTAGCGGCGGAGGTGATGGTGATACCTCTCTCCTTCTCCTGCTCCATCCAGTCCATCGTCGAGGCGCCATCGTGGGTCTCGCCGATCTTATGGTTGATACCTGTATAGTAAAGGATACGCTCTGTTGTAGTAGTCTTACCGGCATCGATATGCGCCATGATACCGATATTTCTTGTCATTTCAAGTGATACCTGCCTGGGCATAATATCCTCCTTCAATGTGTGTGCGTGACGATATCACGCCTTCATCTGAATCTTCATATACCTTATTTAGGTGAACGGTGAACGGTGAATGATGAACGGTGGATGGCGGGCTGTGCCCTCACCCGATTTCTGTTTAAGAAATCAAAAAGCCGAGTGTCTTAATCATTCACAGACTGACAACCGATAAATGTTCACCGATAAACAGCGTCTGCCGTGACTATTACCATGAATAGTGAGCGAACGCCTTGTTAGCCTCAGCCATCTTATGAGTATCCTCACGCTTCTTGAACGCGCTGCCTGCGCCGTTCACCGCGTCAAGGATCTCTCCGGCGAGTCTCTCCTTCATGGTTCTCTCGGAACGGGCTCTCGAATAAGCGGTGATCCAACGCAGGCCGAGAGTCTGCTTTCTGGCGTCTCTGACCTTGATCGGTACCTGGTAGGTAGCACCGCCGACACGGCGAGCCTTGACCTCGAGCTCGGGCATAACATTCTGCATAGCCTGCTCAAATACCTCGAGAGCGTCCTTACCTGTCTTATCAGCTATGATATCAAAAGCGCCGTAAACGATCTTCTGGGCAACGCCCTTCTTACCGTCGAGCATGATATTGTTGATAAGGCGAGTAACGAGCTTGGAGTTATAAACCGGATCGGGCAAAACATCACGTTTTGCGATCTGACCTCTTCTTGGCATCTTTACTTCCCTCCTTCACAATTAATGAGAAATCATTGGTACTCGAAAGTGACAACTCCCGTAGTGCCGCAGAGGTCAAGCATAGCGCGCTGTGTCAGCCGTGCCTTTATCTGAGGCTGCGGTGCTCGGCGCTTCTATGCTTCTATATAAAACTCTGCAACAATACAGAAAAGTTAATATCAAACGTATTAACCGAGTGTCAATTCCTTACTTTTTCTTCGGACGCTTAGCGCCATACTTCGATCTTGCCTGCATACGACCGTTTACACCCTGTGTATCGAGCGTACCGCGGATAATGTGGTAACGCACACCGGGGAGGTCCTTGACACGGCCGCCGCGAATAAGGACGACGGAGTGCTCCTGCAGGTTATGGCCTACGCCGGGGATGTAGGAGCTGACCTCGATACCGTTTGAAAGACGTACTCTGGCGATCTTACGAAGAGCCGAGTTAGGCTTTTTAGGTGTCGCTGTCTTGACGGCGGTGCATACGCCGCGCTTCTGAGGAGAGTTCTGGTCGATAGCGCGATTCTTCTGAGAGTTCCAGCCCTTCAGAAGAGCAGGCGCCTTAGCCTTCTTCTCGGATACCTGTCTGCCTTTGCGGACTAACTGATTAAAGGTTGGCATGTTTTTCCTCCTTTCAAAGAATAATAAAGAATTGAGCCGCGGAAAAATCATCTCCGCGTTATATGAAAAACACCCGTCGGTTGACAAAGTGTTTAACACACTAAATCGCTGATGGTCAAAACTAACTAAAAATATAGGTGAAATCTGAGGCTTTAGCGCATTTTGACGGTGGACTCGGACGTTTTGAACGCACTCTTCCACAATTAGTTATATTACCATAAGTATGACAGGTTTGTCAACATTTTTTTATTTGACGAAAACACATCAAAAGAAATAACGACTGTCACCTGTATCACGCTTTTGCATAGTATAAGGTGTAGCTGATGAAAACATCACTATAACAACGTTTCAGGAGGAACATAATATGTGTAACAACAACGGTTTATTCGGCGGCAACAGCTGCTGCGGTATCATCATCCTGCTCATCGTGCTGTGGGCTTGCTGCGGTAACAACGGCAACAACGGCTGCGGCTGCGGCAACGATTGCGGCTGCGGCTGCTGAGTACAGCCTCTGCCCCGTATGACAGCGGGGAGAATAAATCTTTAGCACTGCGGATATGAGCGGCTCATGTACGGCTGAGACCGCTTAATGAGTCTGACCTGTCCGTAAAAAGCAAAAGCGGGACGCTTCGTCTGAAGCGCCCCGTGATTTTGTTTTGATTAAGCTCCGAACTGAACGTCGTCTGTCTTTGTTGCCTCATCGGCTACAGAGCCCTTCTGAGGAACGAGCTTGTTGTTGATCTCGGCAAGGTTCTTGACCGTAAGGATAGACAGCATGCAGAACTCGTAAACTACACGGGTAAGTACGGGTCCGAAGATGATGAGCAACAGACCGTAACCGCCCATATACTGACCGAAGCTCGCGCTGAACAGCATGAAGAAGCCTATGCAGACGTATATGAGAGACATGAGGACATACAGGCACTTGAGGATCTTCTCGATCCAGAGTGTCTTGAAGTTCAAAAAGTCATGCAGCCAAAGCAAAACTTTATTACTTTTAAAGCCCTCTCTCTTCTTCTCGGGAATGATCATAACGAACGCAACAACGGTACCCGCGATCGCCGCGACCACACCTAAAATAACAGCAACTGTCATCGGCATTGGATAATTCCCCCTTATAATAAATAATTTGCCGAAATCATTAAATCACATTTCGGGGACATCGTCAAGTATTTTCTAAAAAAGAAACAAAACTGTTACTGTCTGAAGCAGGCTACTGCTAAATCACACGGTTTACAGCCCGAGTTTAAAGCTCCACTCGTCCTCTTTAAAGCCGACAAGCACCGATCCGCCGTCTATGAGTATCGGGCGCTTTACGAGCATACCGTCGGTCGCGAGCAGCCTGAGCTTTTCGTATACGCTCATGTCGGGCAGCTTATCCTTGAGTCCCATACTTTTGTAGAGCTGTCCCGAGGTGTTGAAAAAGCGCTTGACGTCAAGTCCGCTCTTATCGAGCCAATCTCTGAGCTCGCTCTCGGTGGGATTATCTTCCTTTATATCACGGTAATCATAAGATACGCCGTGTTCATCGAGCCACTTCTGTGCCTTTTTGCAGGTGGAGCAGCGAGGATAGCAAACTAAAAGCATATCAGTTCTCCTTGCCCTCTTCGTGGTACTCCTTCTCGGTGTTGACGTTCCAGATAGCGGATTTGTCCGTACTGCCGGCGAGTATCGCCTTGACCGTCTCAAAGGATGTACACATACTGTGGTCGATGTTGTTGTATCTGTGCTGACCGTTACGTCCTACGCAGAAGAGGTTGGGTATGGTGTCGAGGTACTCTCTGAGCTCGTCCATGTGATCGTAGGTGTCAAAGTAAGCCGGATAAGCCTTTTTGACGCGCTCGACATGGAAGTCGAGCACATCGGACTCGCTGTCGATAAGTCCCATCATGACCATCTCTTTGATGCCCATGCGACCGAACTCGTCATCGGTCATGCTCCACATCCAGTCGCCCTCGTTGCAGAAGTACTCAAGGCCCATCCATACGGTGTCCCTGATCTTCTCGACCATATACGGCGACCAGTTGTTGTATATCTGAAAGCGTCCCATATGGACGCTCTTATCGTGGACATACACCCAGTTATCCGGCACTATATCGCCCATCGTCTTAGTCTTGGTCTCGTTTTTGAGATTGAGGTGAGGTATGAGCACGCCGACGGTCATGTAGTCGCGGTAAGGCAGACCGGAGGCGATGGCTGAGATATCCTTAGGAACGTCGTTCATACCCTCGACAAGATCTTTGACAGGCATGGAGGAAATGACGTAATCGCCGTCGATCTCGATCTCCTGTCCGTCCTTTTCATATATAAGACCCTTTAAGGTGTTGTCATCATTCCTGATTATCTTGGTGACCTTGGCGTTCTTGATGATGGTACCGCCCATCTTCTCAAAGTCAGCGGCGGTCAGCTCCCACAGCTCGCCGGGGCCGAGCTTGGGATAAGCGAACTCTTCGATAAGAGAGGTCTCGACCTTACGGTTCTTCTTATTGAACGCCTTGCCGAAGATATCCTTGAGCACCGCGCGGATGGACAGGCCCTTGACTCGCTGAGCGCCCCACTCGGGAGATATCTCGCTGGGGTGTCTGCCCCAAAGATTCTCGGTATAGTTCTCAAAGAACATAGAATACAGCTTCTTGCCGAAGCGGTTGATATAGAAATCCTCGAGGGATTTTTCTTCTCTCTTATGGAACACTGTCTTAAGATAGCTGAAGCCTACCACGACGGTGGTGCCAAGACCCATGTTCTTGATAGTCGCGAACTTGAGCGATACGGGATAATCAAAGAACTTTGAGTTGAAGAATATCCTCGACAAACGGTTGCGGCGGAGCATCACGCGATCGACCTTTTCGGGATCGGGACCGCCTTCTTTAACGGTCGAGGTACGACCCAGCTCACGGTCGTCGAACGGCATAGCGCCCTGGGTGGGGAGCATCTTCTCCCACCATGCGTTGACCTCGGGCACCTTAGAGAAAAAGCGGTGGCCGCCCATATCCATGCGGTTGCCCTTGTAATTCACGGTACGGGAGATGCCGCCGAAAACATCGCTCTCTTCGAGCACGGTAACATCAAAATCCTTGCTCTTATCCAGTAATTCATACGCGGCGGTAAGTCCTGCGGGACCCGCGCCGATTATCAGTACTTTTTTCATATTTTTTCACCTGTCTGTATATTATAAACGATCTTTTGCGCTGATTATGCTCATACATAATTATAATATCATATATGTTCGCTTTTGTAAATAGCGGCAGCAGAAAAGGCTCCCGAGATCGGGAGCCTGAGTCTGATATCACTCTTCTATTATCACATCTGTGTCAGCGGATGCCGTAGCCTCGGTATACGCGGGAGCCTCGGTGTAAACGGGAGCCTCGGTTACGACAGGCGCCTGTGTAACGGGAGCCTGTGTGGGCGCCTGGGTCGGGGCTTGGGTCGGAGCCTGTGTGGGAGCCTGAGTAGGTCTTTGGGTAGCTCTCTCTGTAGGCTGAGTAGCCCTTTCGGTAGGCTTGGTAGCCTCAGTCGCCTTTTGGGAAGCTGTCGTTGCCGCTGACGGAGCCGAGGGATCGGTCTTGCCCGATTTGCCGGAGCTGAACGCCACCACGGCTATGACCACAACAAGGATCACTACGATAACGCCGATAGTTACCCAGAGCCAAGTCAGCTTCTGCTTTTTCTTGTTAGGATCATCGTCGCGTCTGAGCTTGCTGTCGACCTTATCCATAAAAGTCCTGTCATCCTCTTCGGAATAATTGTCGAAAGAATCTCCGACGTCCTCGCGTGAAGCGTCAGGTGATTTTTTACCATCGGCAGCTTTATTATCGCCGGATTCTTCAAAATTACTGAAATTATATACCTTTGTCTTATCCGATACAGCGCCGTCTTCGAGATCGTCCACTGTAGGCTGTCCGATTCGGGTATTTACTACGTCATACTCGGTGTCGCCGTTTTCGGTATATCTCGAATCCACATATCTCGGCTTGCCCTCGGGGCGGATATGCTTAGGCTCAGCCTCGGGTACCGAAGCTCCGCAGTAGTTGCAGAATTTAGAGCCGTCGGGTAATTCTTTGCCGCAATTGTTACAAAACACAGTGATCATCCTTTCATATGGTAGAATGTACCATTACTATATTATAAAATCTTGATAATGTCAATCGCTCACAGCCATTTGATCTTTTTGAAGAACAAAAGACTGCCCACTACTATCAATAAGCTGAGCGCGATGACGACGGGATACCCCCACACGCTGTTGAGCTCGGGCATAAATCGGAAGTTCATACCATACCAGCCCGCGATAAGAGTAAGGGGCATGAAGATGGTTGTAACGATAGTCAGCACGGTCATGATACGGTTCTGCTTGATATCAAGATGCGACTTATATATATCACGGAGCTGACCCGCGTGCTCGCCGATAGCTACGGTAGAATCGCGCAGTCGCATGATACGGTTGCCGAACAGTCTGAAATAACGCAGGTTCTCGGTTTTGAAAAAGCTGTTCTCGTTTTCTTCAAGCTCCTGAGTAAAGTCGAGCAGCTGCTCATAATGTACCCTGAGCACACGGATGATGTCGCGCATATCGTTGACGCTCTCAAAGATCGACTCTCCCTCATCGCCTACTATAGCTGCCTCCATCCTGCCCAGCTCGCTGTCGTAACGCTCGATAAGATCCCGATCGTCGGCTACTATCTGCTCCAAAAAATCATATATGAATCTTTCGAGACCGGGAAAACGCCATTTCTTGGTTCGGCGTATCTGCTCTATGATCTTCTCTGCCGCTCCGCTGTCATCTATGAACACTATGCCCTTTTCATCCATAGCAAAGGCGAATCGGCGCACCTCTTCGGGATCATATCTATCGGGTATACTGAAGGTGCCCGTGAGCGAGTCATAGTTGACCTCAGCCTTAGTGGAGTGTATCTCAGTGGTCTGAGGCTCGATATCTATACCCATGTCAAAGCTGTCTTTGCCCGTCTGCCACTCTGCGGACGTCAGAACAGCGACGAACTGAGTCTCTCTCTGCCTGAACTGATCAAAGCTGACAGGTGTAAGTGTCTGATGGATCAAATAATACATAGTCTACTCCCCCATTTACCTCATATGATGCCTTTATTTGACAATACTATACATATTATTCTTATAGAGAGGATATTTGATTGCAATCTGTTTGATGATCGTCTTTCAGTCATCGGGCTGCTGTCCGTCATGAGCCTTCCACATACATTCGGTGAGTCTGAAATCGGAAAACTCAGCGGTAAACGAAGAGTCCTCGGGCGAACAGGCGTAGACGCCGAAGCGCACGATGCCTCTCCCCTCTGATAAATGACAGACTCTCATCTGCCTCCAGCGCTCACCGTCATATGAGCACTCTATAAGGTAATCGTCCCCGCGCCTGCTCAGACGATACCACATGGTCTTTGTATCCGCGGGGATCTCGACAGTAGCCCAGTCGGAAAAGCCGTGGTCGGTCACAACCGACCCGAGATGCTGATAATCGTCGTTCTCATATTCCACAGACGCCTTGAGCCAGTTCTCAGGGTCTTGATACAGCGCTATGCCGCACTGGTCAAAGCGGCGCTTACTGCCTGAAAAATCAGTCTTTACCGAAAACGAGAAAAACTCATCTTCACTGCTCAGCAAAAAAAAGCGGAGCGTTATCGTTGCGAAAGTGATAGTATGTCCTCTGCCACAGATCCGTGTGAGGCTCGGTCGTGATCAAGACCTTATCGTCTGTTATCCTGTATTTTTCAGGCTCTCTTATCCATTTGAACTGCTTTAAATCCATGATACTCTCCGATTGTTCGCGCGGCGTCGGAATCGGCGCCGCGGCGGGATCATTTATATGATACACCAAAAAGAATATAAAGTAAACAGTTATAAACGTTCACACGGCATACTGCACTTCACTTTTCTGTTATCCGTACCAAACTATTGAATCTCGGGGATGTTTGTAGTAGAATAGTGGCATAACGACAAAAATACAATTTGTTTGCAGATAACTAATACAAGCAAAGGCATGATTGTTTATGGAAATGGTTACCGAAGCTAAAACTGAAAATAAGATAATACGGAGACTGTTTTACAAGTCGGAGCTCTCATGGGGAGTATCTGACTTTTCAAAAGCTATCGGCCCGATGATAGATCTGGTCTTTGTCAGCCAGTTCATCGGAGTCGACGGCGTAACGGTCCTGGGCTTTATGTCGCCGCTGATAATGTTTTTTGAGCTGATAGGATCGGCTGTAGCCAACGGCGCCCGCAACAAGGTATCTTCAATGATCGGAGCCGGTAAGCTGGATAGCGCTAACCGTGTATTCTCTGATTCGCTGATAATGAGCGGCGGTCTGTCGCTCATAATGGCTCTCTTGGCTTTTGTCTTCTGCTCGGGACTTGCTTTTGTTCTGGGAGCGAGAGATCCCGCCATCGCCGAGATGACTAAGCAGTATCTCTTAGGATACCTGATCGGATTTCCGTTCTATACGCTGACCAGAGTCATAACGCCCTTTTTACAGATAGAGGGTCAGTATAAGCGAGTGAACGCTACATCCATAATGACCACCGGCATAGATATAGCGGCAGACTCTGTAGCCGTATTTGTACTGCACGGCGGTATGTTCGAGATCGGTATGGCTACCTCGGTAGGATATATCATCCCGTTCTTCGGTTTTCCGTCTGAAATTCAAGGGTTTCGATCCGAAGCTGTGTATCGAGATACTCCGCCTCGGCGCTCCTATGGGCGTGACCAAGGGCAGCAACTCTATAGGCGGCCTTATCATCAACAATCTGCTTACCTCCTTCAACATGCCTTATCTCGTGGCGGCGCACGGCGTTTTCTCTCAGATCACGGTGTTTGTGCGCGCGGCGTGGTACGCTCCGGCTGATACGCTGATGGCGTTCGCGGGAGTTTTTGTAGGCGAAGAAGACCGTGATTCGATAAAGCTGGTGCAAAGGATCTCCCTGTTACACTCGCTGATTATGACAAGTATCATCACTGTCATACTCTTCTTCAACAGCGAATCCATTGTAACTGTCTTTCTCAACTCCGATAAGCCCGAGGCTCTGGAGCTCGCCTCTCAGTGTATACGGGTATCCTGTCTGTCACTGCCGTTCCACACTATAGTGTACAACTTCAACAACTATCTGATGGGCATCAAAAGACTGCGTTTCGCAAATATCTACAGCTTTTTGATAGAGTGCGGCAACCTGATACCTATCACCCTGCTGATGCTCAGAGTCATCGGCTATCAGGGCGCCTGGGTATCCAAGGTCGCTAATATGATAGGTCTCTCTCTGATCGCGATCATTTACATAATGTCTAACAAAGAGGCGGATAAGTTCAGCGACAAAATGCTGTTGATGCCGCGCGACTTCGGCACGACGCCCGAGAACGAGGTCGCGGTGATAGCATCCTCGACTCAGGAGATAGAGGAGCTGTCAAAGGTCGCGATATCCTTCGGTATGGAACACGGCGCGGACAAAAAGCGCGCTATGACCTACGGACTTATCACCGAGGAGCTGTCTGTATTTTTGGCTCAGCAAGGCTTCAAGGACGGCGAGGAGCATCACATCAATATGAGACTGGTAGCAAAGGGCGATGATCTGATCATCCGTATGAGAGACGACTGCAAACCTCTTAATCTCAAAGATTACTTTCAGCTGCTGTTAGAAACGCCCGAAATAGAAGATGAAGAGATCACCCTCTCGATCATCTTCAAAATGGCTAAAGACGTCAAATACACATCTACCTTCGGCGCTAATAATCTGATAGTCAGGGTATAAGAAACAGACTGTCGGGAGCCTCGCCGTCGATCATCGGATATCCGCGGATAATCAAAGGGAACGATATGGAATTTATCAAATGCGAAAAAGCACATTATGAAGATGTAATCAAGCTGTATCATCAAGTCACGGCACATCTGCAGGCACACATAAACTATCCGCTATGGGACTCGGCGCACCCGAGCGATAAGGGAGCAGCCGACGCTATAGCACAGGGTACGCAATACGCCTGTATATATGACGGAGAGATACGCGGCGTGGTAGCGCTGAGCGAGGATCCGGAGGGAAACTATGATCTCGGCAAATGGAGCGTAGATCTGAAACAGGGCGAATACCTCGTCATCCATGTGCTCGCGGTACATCCCGAGTACGTCGGCAAAGGGATAGGCGGATTCATGGTGGACCGGTGTATATCTATAGCGAAAAACAAAGGCTATAAAGCGCTCAGGCTCGACGTAGTGCCCGGCAACATCCCTGCCGAGCGGCTGTATAAGAACAAAGGCTTTGTATACGCGGGGACTCAGGACATACGCAGAGAGGCAGTAGACATACCTCTTTTTGATATTTATGAACTCAATATCTGACATAAAAAATAAAGAGGCGTCCGCACGGATGCCTCTTTACTGTTTTCTCGTTCTTAATCTGTTTGCAATCTATCACTCTGCAAGCATAGCCTTAGCCTTGGAGAGGAAGGACAGGTACATGATGTACTGTACTACCTGAAGCACGGCAGCTACGATAGCGATGATACCTGCAACTACAGAAACAGTGCCGCCCATGATCAGAACGATCAGGTTAGCGATGATAGCGAGCACGTTGACGGCAATGATCATCTTGAGGATGTTGTTGCCCTTGTTGCCAACTTCAGCGTTATTGAGCTGGTCGGCAAGTCTGATGATACCTGTGATAACAAAGATAGTTACAAACAGGTTAGCAAGATTGGATACCAGTGTGCCGATAGCTCTTACGACGTTATTGCCGGAAAAGATGCTGGCGATCAAAGAACCGATAATACCGACGATAACGCAGATAAGAGCGGTCTTGAAGGTAGCCTCGTCCTTAGACGCGTTCGAAATACCTACGATATTCATGATAAACGCGATAAGAGCGATGATGCCGACAGCTATACCCAGTATAAGAGTAACACCGCCCGCAGCGATTGTGCCGCCCTGAGAACCGCTGGACGCGGCGGCGACCGCAACGATAGCCATGAAAGCGGTTATCAACGAAATGATAGCGGCTATCAGGGCAAGGATCTCAGCTGTGAATATCTTTTTCACACCTGCTGCAGCATTAGGAAATCTCATATGTTCATTTCTCCTTTCTAAAGATTTTCCGTAAAGCCCGAACCGCATTCAATCACGAGGATACGGACATATACAATATATTTAAGTATACCTGAGGCATACTTAGATACCGAAATAAACAAAAAAACGAATTTTTACAACTACATTATATATGTTATGAACAGCATTGTCAAATAATTTTTAATATATTAACGAATAGCACCGTCGTAAAATACAAGCGCTGACAAGAAAAAACTGTCTTCATATCCCGATGACGGCGATCTTGAAATATTTACCGATAAAGTCTTATTCAAACAATATGTCAAAAAACTCGTCGTATCGGGCTATCTCATAGTCGCACAGATCGCTGCCCGATGGCTCTGAGCCCGCGAGATAGTGACAAGTGGCGATGCCCGCGTTTCTGCCGCCGAGCATATCGGATGTGAGGCTGTCGCCTAACATGATGATCCGGCTCTTATCGGTGACGCCGAGATCCCTGAAGATATAGTCGAAATATTCCTTATCGGGCTTGCTGACGCCGATCTGCTCGGATATATAGATACCGTCCACATACGGCTTGATCTCAGCGCGGTCAAAACGACCTGTCTGAGGTATGGTCAGACCGTTGGTGGCGAGATATATCTCACAGCGCTCGCTGAGCTTTTTGACAAAATCCAGAGCTCCGTCGAGAAGAAAGGCACAGTGCGAGAGGTTGGTCTCATACATAGCGTTGACCGCTTCAAAATCCACAGGCTCGGCGCCGACTCTCTCAAAAAGCATCTTAAATCGGGTAGGCTTAAGATCATCGCGGCTCAGCTCGCCGCGCTCGAGAGCCTTCCAGCAGCTGAGATTGATATCGCTGTACAGCGAAACCGTCTCATCCGTCGGCTCCACACCGAACTTTTCAAAGGTACGGCTGACAGCTGTCTTCTCAGCCAGCTTGAAATCATAGACAGTCTCATCGGCGTCGAGAAGAACGATATCGAAGCGCTTACGCAAAGTCCTCTCCCCCTTTGATATACACGCCGGTGCGAGTGATATCGGCATACAGCTCCGCTGAGACATACTCCGCAAAAGCGTTTATCAGCAGATTAGGGTTGATGTTGAGGGTAGCTCCGGCGGGCAGGGTAAGGGTAAAGGAGGTCTTTTCGGGATCCTTCATGCGAAAATCAAGAATATACTGCTTAAGATCGACCTGCTTCATACCCTTTTTGGTCTTTTTATCGACCAATATCTCAGGCAGCTCGAGAAAAGCGTTCAGCTTATCAGATAATTCTTTTGCAGAAATATTATCGCTTGTATCCTCAAGAGTGATATCATACTCAGCCGACTCTATATCGGCAGGCTTATGAACGGACTCGATACATCTATAGACCCTGATGCCCTCAGGCAGACAGGCGTTGAGCCGCTCGGGGACGGACGACAGATCCTCGTCATCATCCAGAATACGAAAATCCATGCTCTCGCAGGTCGAGGCAAAGCCTAACGACAGCGGCAGGGCGAAGGTGATGTAGGCATGACGGTTAAAGCCCTCTGTATACCAGATATTGAGGCGGCTCTTTCCGATAGCGCGCAGCATGACCCTGTTGGTGTCGAGATGTGAGATGTACTTGCACGAACCGTGCTTTTCAAAGAAAACTCTAACGTTTTTCAAAACACACACCTCCTCCGTATTTCGCGGCTCCGCAGCCGAGACACTTCTCACGGCAGTTAGGCGACGTCTCGCTGTTATAGGCACGCTCGCACTCACGCTTCAAAAAGCTCTTTTTGATACCGTAATCGAGGTGATCCCACGGCAGTATCTCGTCAAAAGAGCGACGACGGTTAGCGTAAAAAGTGGGGTCGATACCGCAGTCCTCAAATACCTCGAGCCAGTTTTGCAGAGAGAAGCAGTCGCTCCAGCCGTCAAAGCGCATACCGCGCTTATGAGCCTCAAGCACAGCCTTGCCCAGTCTGCGATCTCCCCGCGCGAACACAGCCTCCAAAAATGATGTATCCGAATCGTGATAGTTGAAGGTTATCTTCTTGGTGGTGATAGACTCTTTGATATGGCGCTGCTTTTCTCTGAGCGTATCCATGCTGTCCTGAGGCTCCCACTGGAAGGGAGTAAAGGGCTTGGGCACGAAAGAAGACGCCGATACGGTAACGCGCGGAGACTTGCCCTTGGGACGGTTCTCGGCGCTGTAGAAGGTATCTACCACCTTTCTGCCGAGGTTGGCTATATCCGCCACATCGTCCATCGTCTCGGTAGGCAGACCTATCATAAAATACAGCTTGACAGTAGTATATCCGCCCTCAAACGCAACGCGGCAGGTGTTGATCAGCTCATCCTCACGCACATTTTTGTTGATAGCGTCACGCAGGCGCTGAGAACCCGCCTCGGGAGCAAAGGTCAGACCGCTCTTGCGTACGGTCTTGATCTCGTCGAGGATATCGTCGGTGAAGCCGTCGACTCTGAGCGACGGCAGCGAGAGACTGACGTTCTCGGGCTTGGCCCAGCTGTTGAGCTCCTTTAACAAGGGCACTACCTGTGAGTAGTCGCTGGAGCTGAGCGACGAGAGGGATACTTCGTCATAGCCCGTATTGCGACACAGAGCGTGACACTGTCGGCTGATGCACTCTACGGATTTTTCTCTTACGGGACGATACAGAAAGCCCGCCTGACAAAAGCGGCAGCCTCGTATACAGCCTCTGAATATCTCTTCGACCGCGCGGTCGTGTACTATCTCTATATTAGGAACGACAAAGTTATCGGGATAAAAACTCTCGTCCATATCCATCATAACGCGCTTTTCGATGACTTCGGGAGCGCCGTCAAGCGGAGTTATCGCGTTTATTGTACCGTCTTCGTTATAGCTTATGTCATACAGCGACGGCACATACACGCCCTTGATATTTGCGGCGAGCCGCAGAAACTCGGCTCTGCTCCTGCCCTCTCTCTTGCACTCGCGGTAGAGCTCGATGACCTCGAGATCGACCTCTTCGCCGTCGCCGAGGAAGAATATGTCGATGAAATCGGCTATAGGCTCGGGATCGCAGGCACAGGGACCGCCAGCTACTACGATATGCTCAAGTCCGTGTCTGTCCTTTGAGAGAAGAGGTATACCGCCTAAGTCGAGCATATTGACGACGTTGGTGTAGCTGAGCTCATACTGCAGAGTAAAGCCGATGAAATCAAAGTCCGATATAGGGTCGCCCGACTCAAGAGCGTACAGCGGTATATCATGCTCCCGCATCTGAGCCTCCATATCTATCCACGGAGCGAATACACGCTCGCACCAGATATACGGCTTCTCATTAAAAAGACTGTACAGGATCTTGATACCGAGATGCGACATACCTATCTCGTATGTATCGGGAAAGCAAAACGCAAAGCGGACGTCCACATCGCGCTTGTCCTTGATCACCTCGCCCAACTCACCGCCGACATAGCGGCCGGGCTTCTGAACCTTCAGAAGCAGTTTTTCTATTTCTTTCGGATACATAAAAACTCCTATTTTTTCAACAACAGAACCGTTAATAAATATAATGATATTGCTAAAAAAGAATAATTATACTTGCTTTTGAAAAGCAGATATATACCTGCCGTCATCAGCGGCAGTACAAATACTATCGTAGTTATCGTAAGTATGATATCGCATACCCGCGCGGAGTATCGCCGCTCAAGGCAGATACGGAGCAGATGACCGCCGTCGAGGCTCATCGCGGGCAGCAGATTGAATACACCGAGGGCGAGCTGAGGCATACCTATCTCAAAGCTGAAAGGCAGTGACACGGCTGCAAAAGCCAGATTAGCCGCGGGACCGCCTAAAGTGATGAAAACATCCGCGCCGAAAGACGGCGGCTCGTCAGCCTCAATAAGCACATCGAACAGCCTGAGTCTTAAGCCTGTTATCCTGACGGAGCGCAGCCGCATCATCAGCATATGTCCGAGCTCATGTACTACAGCCGCGGCAAGGCAGCAGATAAACCTGTTCTCCCGGTCGATCAGCAGTACCGCCGTCAACGCGGCGACAGCCTCATAGCCGACGTATATATCTGTATCAGCTATCCTCAGCTTCATCCGGAGTAGCCTTGACAGTCACTGCGCCCTCGCCGAAAAGTCTGCCGATATCGACAGAGTCGAACACGCCCTGAGATACTACGGGCTTGCTCAGCTCATCTCTGTAATAATCTATGAAGTCATGATAAATATCGCTGTCCATGCTTTTGAGCAGGAACAAAGCTAAAACGAGAGCGAGGCACAGCGCGAGCTGGATGATAAGCAGCAGAGGCTTTGGCTCATGCGGTTTATCCGTAGGCTTTTCGGCTGCTTCATCGACAGGCAGCTCCTGAGGCTCCTGCGCGGGAGCGCTCTCACGCCAGCCTTCTTCATATATTATCTCATCTCTGTGTATATCGCTCATTACATCACCCCATATACAATATGAGATGACAGCCTCGGTTATGAATGAGCTGTCACTGAGCGGCGGGCTCGGGCGCGGGCTGATCCAGTCGGCTCAGCTCCTTCTTGCGCAAGAGAATGAAGAATACGACCGCTATACCCAAGCAAACTATCTCGGCTATCGGGAACGAGTACCACATGACCTCCATGTTGATCTTAGACATAAAGAACGCCACAGGCAGGAGCACCACAAGCTGACGGGATACCGACATGAGCATGCTGTACAGTCCCTTGCCGACAGCCTGAAACAGCGTACCGAACATGATGCCGCAGGCGGCAAAGATGAACGAAAGACTGATTATCCTGAGCATAGGTACGCCGACCTCAGCTAAAGTGGCGTTAGCTGCCGCGTCGGACGCCGCGTCAGACTCAAACAGCGACAGAAGCCACTCGGGAGCGAGCTGGAACAGCAGCATACCCGCCGCCATTATCGCCGCGGCTATGACTACACCGAGGTTGAAGGCGGAATAAAGCCGCTTTTTGTTTCGAGCGCCGTAGTTGTAGCCGATGATAGGCGATACGCCCTGATTGAGACCGAATACGGGCATGAACACAAAGCTCTGTAGCTTGAAGTAGATACCGAAGGCGTTGATATACGCAGCGGAGTACTTGGCGGAGATATCAGCTATGGAAATGATCGCGTTGATGCCCGATACCATGACGGAGCCGATGCACTGCATGATGATAGCGGGGAAACCCACCGCATATATATTCTTCAGCGTGAGCTTGTTCATCCTAAAGCCCTTGAGCCGTATTTTGACGTCATGCTTTTTGACAAAAAGTATGATAAGTACAAACGCCATGGAGCAGAACTGTCCGAACACCGTAGCTATAGCAGCGCCTAAGACTCCGAGCCTCGGGAAGAAGCCGATACCGAATATCAGCAGAGGATCGAAGATGATGTTGACTACAGCGCCGAGCATCTGGGTCAGCATCGGGAAGATCATGTTGCCGGTAGACTGCAGGATCTTCTCGCCCATCACCGACAACTGCATACCAAGTGAGAAGCACAGTACGACCGTCAGATACTGAGTGCCGTATTGGATGACCGAAGCGTCCTTAGTGAACAGCGAGATGAACGGTCTCGACAGGGTCAGTCCTATGACCAGAAAGACAGCCCAGTTGATGACCGCGAGCACCAATCCCGTTGACGCGGCAGAGTTAGCCTCGTCATAGTTTTTTGCGCCCAGTCTGCGGGCTATCAGCGAGTTTACGCCCACGGCGGTACCTACGCCGAAGGAGATAAGCACCATCTGCAGAGGATACGCCAGAGACACAGCCTGAAGAGCGTCGGGATGGAACCTCGCTACAAATATACTGTCTACCACATTATACAGCGCCTGTATCAGCATCGAAGCCATAGCAGGCAGCGACATACTGAAGAGCAGCGGCAGCATGGGCTTCACGCCCATTTTGTTTTGCGCGGCGTCAGCCATTATTTTCACCTTCCGTTTTTATCTTATTTTTCTTATTTCGAATAATTAAAGCGATCATCAACAGTGCGATCAAAGCGCCCGTCAATACACCCGAGGCGTCGATAAGCATATCCGATATCTGACAGGAGCGCCCCTCGGACGCGGTCTGTATCAGCTCGTCACAAACAGCTGTAAGCGTTCCCAAGGGCACGGCTAACATCGCTGAGCGCAGATGCTTGAACAGATACAGGTAAGCCGTCGAGCATAAGAGCGCGCCCAGAACTGCGAACTCGGTGAAATGAGCCGCCTTGCGAACCGTAAAAGAGTCTAATTCGAAATCTATACGGAGTGAGCAAAGCCAGCGATTGAGCATCTCGAGCACGCCTTCGCTGAGTTCGGATGAATCATCGGCGTTCATGAGAGAGTTGCCGAAGATAAAGCATACAGCTCCCACGGATAACACCGTCATCACTATCCGCGCGATCAATAATCTTTTGTCCTTCATACTGCACCTTTTGTGAGTAATTGATTTACCCTTCCTTCGGTTTATTTTAATCAATTAGTCATAAGAAGTCAAATAATATAATATAAGTTTTATATATCAGTCAAATAAGTGTTGAAAAGACGGGTATTTTCAGTTATAATGCTATGGTAAAAAAGTAATCGAGGAGATCAATATGCATCATTATTTAATCGTATTCCTTATATCTATGGTACCGCTGATAGAGCTAAGAGGCGCAATACCCTACGCGGTAGGCGCTAACAGCATGGGCGCCGATCTAAACATGGTTGTCGTATATATCGTCGCGATAATCGGCAATATGCTGCCCGTGCCGCTGATATATCTCTTTGCCAGAAAGATACTCGAGTGGGGCAAGGATAAAAAGTTCATCGGCAAGTTCTTTACCTTCTGCCTCGAGAAAGGCGAGAAAGGCGGCAAAAAGCTGCAGGCTAAGGCAGGCAAAGGTCTGTTTGTCGCTCTGATGCTCTTTGTCGGTATCCCGCTGCCGGGCACGGGTGCGTGGACGGGTACGCTCGCCGCGTCTATCCTCGATATGGGCTTCAAAAAGAGCGTCATCGCCGTTATGCTGGGCGTTATCATCGCGGGCGTGATCATGGGGCTCGCGTCCATGGGAGTGTTCGGAGCTCTCAGCGCTATATTCGCGCCGAAATAATATGAAGAAGCAAAGCGTATACGCGGCTGTGATAGGCGGAGGCGCGTCGGGCATGATGTGCGCGATCAGAGCCGCCGAAAGACACCGCGACAAACAAATAATCATACTCGAAAAGGCTGATAGAGTAGGCAAAAAGCTGCTCGTCACCGGTAACGGCAGGTGCAACCTGAGCCATGTCGGCGCGTCTGCCGTGAGCTATCACGGCGAGGGCAGCGACGATCTTATCAATATTCTTTTTAAGAAATATAGTACAGATACGGTACTGAGTTACTTTCACGAGCTCGGCTTGATGACCCATACCGACAGCGAGGGCAGGGTCTATCCTATTTCCAATCAATCCAGCTCTGTACTCGACGTACTGCGTAAGCGGATGATGCAGCTGAGCATCAGTGAGATTTGCGCGGTAGAGATACGAGGTATACAAAAGTCCGCTTCGGGATATGAGATATTCACCTCCGACAGCCGTATATACGCTCAAAAGCTCGTTATAGCTACAGGCGGCAGAGCGGATCACGCGGGCAGAGAAAGCGGCAGCAGAGATATACTGCGTATGCTCGGACTGAACACCGCTCCCCTCTCCCCCTCGCTCTCACCCGTGAAGGTGAACGACGGCATACTGCGCTCGCTCAAAGGCATACGCGCTCTCGCAGAGGTCAGTCTGATAAAGAACGGTCAGATCATCAAATCTGAGCGCGGCGAGGTACAGTTCACCGACGGCGCTCTGTCGGGGATCTGCGTATTCGATCTGTCGAGAGAAGCTAACAAAGGCGGCTGTGAGATCTCCGTGAACCTGCTGCCCGATATGAACTCAGACGAGGTACGCGGCGAGATCGCGGGCAGGATAAAGCGAGAGCCGTCTGCACCCGCGTCCGAGATCTTCATCGGTATGTTCCACAAAAATATCGGTCTCGCCCTGCTCAAAAAAAGCGGGATAAAACCGTCCGCAATATGCGCTGAAATTTCCGAAAAGGAAATATCGCGCTTATCCGCTACGATCTCCGCTCTGAGGTTCAAGTGCGAGACTAATCACGATTTCAGCAGATCTCAGGTGACCGCGGGAGGCATAAGGCTGTCGGAGATCAACCACGAAACATTTGAATCAAAAAAACATAAAGGGCTGTATATTACAGGCGAGGCGCTCGATATAGACGGAGACTGCGGCGGATACAATCTGCAGTTTGCCTTTGCGAGCGGTATGCGAGCGGGTAACAGCCTATGATAAGACTGAGCAACATCAAGCTGCCGCTTGACTATACGGACAGCGACATCAAAAGAGCCTGCGCGAAAGAGCTGAGGATATCCGAACAGGCTATCGAAAAAGCCTCTTTGTACCGCCGCTCGATAGACGCGCGTCACAAAGACGATATACGATATGTGACGAGCGTTGACGTACATCTGAACATAAATGAAAAATCCGCTGTAAGCAAGTCAAAGAGCAAGTATTCCGCTATAGCCGAAGAATATAAATATATCCCGCTGACCCCTAAGGATAAAAGCAAGCGTCCGCTGATCGTAGGCAGCGGTCCCGCGGGACTGTTCTGCGCGCTGACGCTGGCTCAGAGCGGTATCAGACCCATACTGATAGAGCGCGGCTCCAAGGTAGAGGAACGCAGCAAGGTCGTACAGGCTATGTGGGATAAAGCCGTACTGAACACCGAGTGCAACGTACAGTTCGGCGAGGGCGGCGCGGGAACCTTTTCAGACGGCAAGCTGAATACGGGAACCAAGGACGGCAGAGCGCGTAAGGTGCTGATCGAATTTGCCGCTCACGGCGCTCCCGAAGAGATACTGTACGACGCCAAACCTCATATAGGCACGGACAAGCTCAAAGAAACGGTCAAAAGCATCCGAGCGGAGCTTATCGCGCTCGGAGCGGACATCTTTTTTGACACAAAACTGACAGGCATAAAGACTCGGGACGGCGCAGTCACCGCAGCCGAGGTAGAACATAAAGGAACGAGAAGGCTCATAGAATGTTCCGATCTTGTCCTCGCTGTAGGTCACAGCGCGAGAGATACCTTTGAGCTCATCCACGACATGGGCATATATACAGAGCCAAAGCCCTTCTCTGTCGGAGTACGCATCGAGCATCTGCGCGAGCGAATAGACCGCTCGCAGTACGGCGAGGCATACAAAAGCCTGCCCGCCGCTTACTATAAACAGAGCGTACACCTCAAAGACGGCAGAGGAGTATACACCTTCTGTATGTGTCCGGGCGGCACGGTAGTAGCGGCTCAGAGCGAACCCGAGAGCATAGTCACAAACGGCATGAGTGAGTTCGCGCGCGATAAAGTCAACTCAAACTCTGCGCTGTTGGTGACAGTGACCCCCGACGATATACAGGGCGAACACGCTCTCAAAGGTATGTACCTGCAGCGCGAGCTTGAACGCAAAGCCTACATCGAGGGTGGCGGCGGCTACATCGCTCCCGTTGTCAGAGCCGGTGATTTTTTGGACTGCAAAAAGTCGACACGCTTCGGCGAGGTCATGCCGAGCTATAAGCCCGGCACACACTTTGCGGATATAGACCGCGTTCTGCCGGGATTTGTGACGGAAGCTCTGCGTGAGGCTCTGCCGATGATAGGACACAGGCTTAAGGGCTTTGATCATCCCGACTCTGTTTTGACAGCTGTAGAGAGCCGCAGCTCGTCCCCCATACGCATAGTCAGGGGCGAAGATATGCAGAGCGTGCGCCTGAGAGGACTGTACCCCTGCGGCGAGGGCGCGGGCTACGCGGGCGGCATTGTATCCGCCGCGGTAGACGGCATCAAGGTCGCAGAAAAAATAATCGTTGAATAAATGCAGGTGACTCAATAATATGACCGAGACAGATAACAATAACAACATTTTCCGAAGATGCGCGAACAAGCTCTTCTTCGGAATAAACATGAGCTGGATAAAGGTCATCATCTTTGCCGTAGCTACAGCTGTAGTGACAGCGATATTTCTGATCCTACCTATCTTTGACAACACCTCGTTTCGCGAGATGGGGACCACGTTTGAGGCTTGGATATTCTTTGCAATCATCATCATGACCAACTGCAAGAAGCCTCTCGAATCGGCGCTCAAGACCTTTGTGTTTTTCCTCATAAGTCAGCCGCTGATCTATCTGATACAGGTCCCCTTCTCGTATATGGGATGGTCGCTGTTCATGTACTACCGTACGTGGTTTTACTGGACGCTCTTGACCTTTCCGATGGCATTTGCGGGATGGTACCTGAAAAAAGGCAACTGGCTGAGCCTGCTGATACTGACTCCGGTCAACCTCGCGCTCGCCTTTTTCGGCTGGGGTTTTCTGACCAACATACTTATCTATGACTTTCCGAGTCATCTGATATCCGTGCTGTTCTGCTTCGGTCAGATAGCGCTGTATCTCGCGGTTTTCTTCAAAGGTTGGAAGTATCGTCTCGCGGGAGGCGGAGTCGTCATAGCGGCGCTCATCGTTATGGCGGTCATGTACTTCACAGGCGGAGGGATGGAGACCGGTGTGAAGATGCCTCTGCCCGATGAGCCTAAGTTCTCGGAAAACGCGGTTGTATCTTTTGATGACAGCTCGTTCGGAGAGGCGACCATCACGATACCGGAAGAAGGTTATGTCGACGTAAAGGTCAAAAAGCAAGGCTCCGCAGTGATGACGATAACGGACAACGGCAAAGAATACAAGTATGACGTAAAGACAGTCAGAAGCGACAGTCACACGCATGTAGATATCACGCCCAAGCAGTAAATGCTCTTGATAAAACCTAACATAATAAAAAAATCACCCTGTTTTCAACCGAAGACAGGGTGATTTTTATCTTTATCAATCCGAATAAACCGAAACCTCAGCGCTGTGTCTGACTGAGTATATCACGCACTCCTTGACAGGCAGACCGAGACACTGTTCGAGAGCGTCTTTATACAGCATGAGCTGAGCCGAATACATGAGAGCGAGCTGAGAAGGCTCTTTTACTCTGTCGGTCTTGTAGTCTACGATCACAAGACGACCGTCCTCGACAAAAGCGAGATCCACGGCGCCCTGCAGGATGATCGGCTCATCGGCAAAACGCGGATCGATATCGGGATCGACCTTGGCGGCAGGTATGGTTATGTTGAAACGATACTCCTTAAATACTCTGTCTGAGCTTAAACAGCGTGTGACAAGAGGACTGTTGATGAATCCCGAGGCTCTGCCGAGATCGATGCTGTCAGCCTGATGACGGGTAAGATATCCACTCTCGGTGAGCCTGTCGAGCTCGGCTTTTATATCCTCTCTCGCCGCCGCAAAATCGGCGTACTGCATAAAGGCGTGCAGAGCCGTGCCCTTTTCGGCTGAGGTGAGCTTTTCATCCTGCATAAAGGCAGGTCTCGAGAGATATCTGTCGTAGGTCTTATCCGCAAAGCTGTGGGCAAGTGTTGACGCTGCCACCTTAGCGGGCAGACCGCTGAGTTCATCATAAGGATAACGGTATGCCGCGTCAGCCTCCAAAAGCTCGATTATCTTGGCATTCGGCTCGGGGATATGTCGGCTCTCGGCTTCATCCGCGGGCTCGCCCTGATCGAACGGAGTATCTATCACCCTACAGGCAAAGCGAAAATCGCTGTCGGGCTCATAGTCAGCCTCTACTCCGGCATGATCGCGCAGAGACTTTCCGTCGGGATGCAGCAGGGCGCACATCACTATCCACTCTGACAGAGAGCCTGCAGAACGCACGGCGAACGGCGATATCTCACGCTGTCCGGCGAGCTTCTTAGCGGCTGTGGCTATATGGCTCGCGGCACCTCTCGACGGAGTAGATACCATGATCAGCTTTTGTTTAGCTCTGGTCATGGCGACATACAGGATACGCAGCTCCTCGCTCATCTCATCCCTGGCTATCTCCATGGATATAGCCGTGCGCGGCATGGTGTTGTAGCTTGCCGAAAGTGCGGGATCATACAGCTTTTGAGCGTAGCCGTAACGCGAGTGTAACAACACCGCTTTGGTGGTATCGGAGTTCATCCTGCGCGCAGTGTTAGCGACGATACACACGGGGAACTCAAGCCCCTTTGATGCGTGAACGGTCATCAGCTCTACGCCGAAGTCACCTCCACTCTCGGACGCCGCCGACGGCAGATCTGAGCCTTCTTCAACAAGGCGGTCAAGATAGCTGACAAAACCGCCTAAGCCGCGATGGGTGTTCGACTCATATGTTCGGGCATAGTCGAGCAGCATACGCAGATTAGCCGACGCGCCGCCCGAGCTGTCTGTCGCCGACACCAGCGACATGAAGGATGAGCGCTCATATATGACGGTTATCAGCTTATACAGCGGCATAGTCACTGACAGCTCACGATAATATGACAACGTTTTCAAAAACGCCTTGCTCTTGGGGTCGCCGCTCTCGGCATCCAGAGTCACCGCCGCGTACAGAGAGCCCTTACGAAGTCTTAAGCGAATACGCGTCAGATCATCCTCGTCAAAGGCGAACACCGGGCTCATCAACACAGAGAGAAGTTCTATATCGAGAGCGGGATTGTTGATTACTCTGAGGAAGTTGGTGATGAGCATGATCTCCCTCGCTCCGAGAAATCCGGCTTTGCTCTCTGAGTGAGCGTGTATGCCGTACTGCTCGAACACCTCGCGGTATACCGCGCCGTAACCGGACAGGTTGCGCATGAGCACGGCAAAGTCGCTGAAGGTCGCGGGTCGGTATAAATCGCCGTCCTTGACCCTGTAGCCCTCAGACACAAGAGTCAGTATGCGCTCTGCGATGAACCGAGCCTCGGCTACCGCGGCGTCATCCTCGCCGGAGCTGTCCTTATCTATGATATCCAGCTCTGCCGCGGGCTCGGACTGAGGCTCGTACTCAGCGCCCGCGAAGAGGCGCTCTTCTTCGTTATAATCTATATCGCCGACCTGAGGCGACATGAGCTTGGAGAAGAAGAAATTGGCTGCGGCGAGTACTTCTTTATCGCTTCTGAAATTCTTTTCAAGAATTATCTTAGCGGGATATACAGGATCGTTACGGTCATACAGAGTCGAAGTGTTTTTTCTTTTCAAGAATAATTCGGGCATAGCCTGACGAAAGCCGTAGATACTCTGCTTTACGTCGCCTACCACAAAGAGGTTGTCTTCATTACGGGATACAGCCTTGAAAAATGTGTCCTGCACCTCGTTGGCGTCCTGATACTCGTCAACCATGATGCAGTCAAAGCGCGCGGCTATCTCCTGAGCCGCGGCGGTTCGCTCCAAGGTCTCTTCGTCTATGACGAGTCTGAGCGCCCAATGCTCGATATCGGAGTAATCCGCTACGCCTCGCTCCTTTTTGAGGGCTGAAAAGTTCTTTTCGAACTCACGCGCCGCCTTGAATATCTGCTCTGCGTAATCTTTGAGCCTCTCGATATCATACAGGCACATGGCGGCATCCTGAGAGTAGAGCTTAGACAGAGTCTTGACGGTGTCCTTGAAGGTATCGCGAGCAGACGCCGCGGCTATCTTGAGCGGATGATCCTTGTAGCCCTTAGGTGTATTGAACTTACCCGCTTCAAACGATGTCAGCACCAAACGTATATCATCCCAGCCGCCGTCCGTAACTGCAGCGGTCAGACGCTCAACAAATATCCTATATCTGTCAAAAAGCTCAAACAGATTGGCGTACAGCTTATCGTCAAGCGCTATCGTGTCGAGTCCTCTCTCGCACAGCATACGCAGATAGTCTACAGCCTCTTTGATATACTCGCCGATTATCCTGCCCCAGACTGTATCGGAAACATCGGTAAAATCGGTATAGTACGAGAGCTTCTCATCCATCCAGCGCGAGGGGAACGGATGCGAACGTAAAAAGTCGTACAGCTTGAAGATATTGTCCTCCAAACGGCTGTCGTCACGGGCAGTAGCGAAGGTATCTACAAGCCTGTGGAACTTAGGATCAGCCTCCGCATACAGGCTGTCGAGGGTCAGCCGCATAGCGTCTGCTCTCAGGACTTTCAGCTCGCCGTCATCGGCTATGCGTATATTACGGTCTACATCGAGCAGATAATAGTACTCTCTGACAAGCGACATACAGAACGAATCTACCGTAGATATCTGAGCCTTGCTCAACAGGCTCTGCTGTCTTATCAAAAAAGCGTTGGAGGGATCACGGTGTATGCACTCGCTAAGAGCCTCTCTCAGTCTGGTACGGAGCTCGGCAGCCGCCTTGCGGGTATATGTGACTACCAGCAGTCTGTCGGCGTCCACGCCGTTTTCGGTATCGGTGATAAGACGGATGACTCTCTCTACAAGCACAGCCGTCTTACCGGAGCCCGCCGCGGCTGAAACAATGACACAGCCTCCGCGCGCGTTGATCGCGTCGAGCTGATTATCAGTCCAATTGCGTGCCATCCTGCTCCCCCTCTCTCATAAGTTCGTCATATACCTCGTCGGCTGACTTGGTCTCAGCCTCTCTGCAGGGATCGTCATCCTCCCTGAGGCATACCGACCTATACGCGCAGTAGGCGCATCCGTCGTAGCGATCACCCTTCAAGGGTTTGGCGGCAACGTCGCCGTCATACAGCGACAGCGCCATCTGCGAGGTCAGAACGTCTATGCGTCTGAATATCGCTCCGAGCTGCTCCAGCGTGGCTAAGCTGTCTGCGCTAGCCGCTACAGCGCCGTCCTTGAGCTTGGCGGGGATATAGACTCCTCTGCCGCCGTGCTCCATATGCTCGATGATATCGGCGCTGTTGAGCACCACGCCCTTCATGGCGTACTTTTTCATTAATTCCTTTTGTAATTTATCTTCGGGAGTATCGGGATCGGCTGATACCGTAGGCGATACCGCCGGCATATACAGCACTCCCGCAGGTGTTATCTCACCGTAGCGGTCGCCGCCGTTCTCCCTGATAGCGTACATATATATGAACATCTGCAGATTAAGACCGTAGAGTATATCGTTGATGTTGAAATCCTTGGTACCGGTCTTATAATCCACAACGCGGATATAGCTGACGCCGTCCGCGTCACAGCGGTCAACACGGTCGACGCTGCCGCGCACGGTAAGGCTCAGACCTTCGCCCAGCTCCACGTTATACGCGGGGATATCCTCACCTACTCCCAGCTCAAAGTCAACGGGGATAAAATCGCTGTGTCTGAGCTCTTCTATCATATGTAAAACCAGCTTTACCGCGGTAGACTTGGTACGCATGAGCAGATAGATGAATCTGCCCGACTTGTCCTCGAGCCCTCCGAAATGGCTGACCGTATACTCATCGAGGATATCCGAGATGATATCAGCTACCTGCGGCTCATCCATGGCGGTATACTCGTCTCTCGAATATCCGCCGAAGAAGCTCTCAAATATATAATGCATCAGCGTGCCGTACTCAAGCGCGTCCACAGCCGCCTTGCGGCGCTCGCCGACTCTCAGTCCGTACTCGCAGAAATATCTGAACGGACACTTGTGATATACGTCTATCTTAGTCGAAGAGAGCTTCATACTGTCGCCGAACAATCTGCGGGCAAGCTCCTTGTCCTTGATACGGTGTACACGACGGCTGAGTATATCCTCGACCGAGCGCAGGATATCGCCGTACTCTTCATCGGAAGAAAAATACGCCTTCAACGCAAGTATATCGGGTGAAATGCTGCGGTATCTTCTCACGAGATAATCGAACGCAGCGCGCTTGCTGCCGAGTCGCTCTTCTACAGGCACCTCATCAAAGTTGATATAGTCAGATCGGGGCAGAACTGAGCTGAGCTCCGACACCATATCCGACGGAGTCAAAGCCTCGCCCTTGATGTTTGCGGAGGCAAAGGATACATACAGCCTCTCTCCCGCCGCGGTGAGCGCGGAATAGGCATAGTAGCGCTCGGCTGCTATCAGCTCCTCTACAGAGTCGGACAGAGGCAGACCGAAAGTATCTCTGAGCCGCACTCGCTCATCATCGGTGAAAACTCCCGCCTCAACGGGCACTCGGGGAAATTCGCCGTCTAAAGCTCCGATGACGAAAACGATCTTCTTATCGGATATCAGGGAGCGATCAGCAGTTGAGACGTCGACTTCGTCAAGACCCCTCGGTATAACGCTGACCTCGGAGCTGAGCAGATCTGTCCTCAGCAGCTCCGAAAAACGCTTGGCGGAAACGGAATAATCGCCTATTACCGCTACGATCTTATCGAGTATCTCACACAGAACGTTCCACATCCTGATGAGGTCGGAGGCGGCGTCATGCTCGCCCTCGCTCTCGAGCTTATCGCACAGAGCGCCGATATTATCATCGCAGTCAAGGTCATACAGCAGCTTCATCAGCGCCTTTGATATCCCTCTGCCGTCGGTATCTTTAACGGCGCTGCCGAAGCGTCTCAGCTTGCCTATAATATCGGCTCTGAGCGCCTCTATCCTGCCGAGCTGCGCTATGTCAGCGTCGCTCATCTCATCGGCAAAGCCGGACGGCGCGTTCTTAAACTCATCAAAGAACCTACTGCCGCTTATATCCCACACAAAAAGATAGTTCTCAAACTCCGCCACCTCGGCTATACCGTATGAGCACAGCCCCGTCTTGAGCAGAGTGAGCACATCCTCGCGGTCAAAGCCCCTCGTTATGATATCGAACGCTGAGCTAATCAATCTGACAAGCGGCATAGAGTCTATATCCTGCGGCTTGTCCATAAAATACCGTATATCATACTTGTCGAAATATGTATCGAGTATACCGAGATACTGATCTCCGCTGCGGGATATGACAGCCATATCCCTGTACCTGTAACCGTCCTTAACGAGAGAGCGTATAGTACGGGCGACAAAATCACATTCGTCATATATATCAGACGCCCGATATACTGTGACGTCGGAAGCCTCATCCTCATACTTTTCTTTATCTATCCTGTAGATGCTCTCTTCAAGAGCTATGAGCGAAGGTGAGCTGAAGCGGCGCGGGATATCGAGCCTGATGATCGGAGCTATATCTACGGAGCGATCCTTCGCCATGCGTGTGAGACGAGAGCGCGTACGCCTTGTCGAGTAAAATAGCTGAGAGCTGTCCTCACGGCTGTCATCGGTGAGTGCGACATACATCTCGCCGCTCATATCCATGAGCCGTTCGATCACATCATACTCCTGAGCCGTAAAGCCGTAAAATCCGTCAAGAGCCACGGTATAGCCCTCGAACAGCTTATGCTCGCTGAGCAGATGGGCGACCTTGGTCAGAGAGTCGAGCGGATCCATATAGCTGCGCTCCATGATAGCGTTGTACGCGTCATATATCAAAGCGGTATCGGCGAGCTTGCCGCTGAGACTTTCATCTTCCATAGCCTCGGCGGTACGATAAAGAGCGGCTGAATCTATAGAGCACTTCTTATACTCTTTGACGGCAGAGAGCATGATCTCTCGCGTATCGGGAGTATTCGAACGCCTGTCAAACACCTTGAGTCCGTCCTTTACCTGCTCTATAGCCAGGCTGATGACCATGTTGCGGATGCCGTCGTCGGCAAAAGACAGAAAGCGGTTGCCGGTAGCCTCAAATACATAGTCGCACAGACGCGAGAAGCCGAGCACGAGTATCTCTCGTGAAAGCGACGGTCCGAGCATATCAAGAAATGCCGCCTCGGTTTCAAAGCTGATCTGGTCGGGCACTATGAACAACAGCTTGCCGTCGCCCTCTCGGGCACGATCGGCAAACAAGCGCCGCAGATATTCGCTTTTTCCGTAGCCCGAACGTCCGAGCACAAAACGCAGCATATTTTCCTCCTTTTATGATAAATGACAATTATTTTTTCTTGAACCAGCCCGCGATATCCTCAAAGATCTCGACCGCCTTGAAGCGATAGTCGAGCTTATCGGCGGTAACCACCCTATACTCGCCGCTGTCGAGCTGATCCCGCATCTTACTGTCACAGGCGGCTCCGACACACAGGGTCGGGTACAGCACGCACCACCAGTTGCGGCCCTCTCCCCTGCCGATAGTCAGCCTCAGCGAGTCGTACCAGCCCGCGGGCATGGTAAAATCATCATAGTATCGTGTGTTGAAATACATCTCGCCTACCTCGGCTCTCACAGGATAGCTGAACCCGTGACGGCGTATCTCATCAGCGGCGGCAGTCTCGATCTCGGGCAGCCGCTCTTTTGTTATCATCAGAGCCTCAGCCTTGCCCGAACAGCCCTCATAATAGGCGGAGCACTCGCTGACGACCCTGTCCCTGACGCATAGCTTTAGGCTCTGGTCGGCGGCAGAATCCGAGTCGGCTATTATATGTACTCTCAGTACATCCTCCGATAAGTCCGCGCAAGAATCAAAAAAAGGGATCGTCAAGAGCATAGCCGAGCATAGGATAGATACAACCAGAATACTGATATATTTCTTCAAAAGAATTACCTGCCTTTATATTTATTGACTATATAATTGGCAGGTATTGCTGATATTATTCTATTGAACAGCCGTTTTTGATCGGCTGTGTGACAAAGACCTTTTCATACTCATCACGCAGTGTGTCGGCACAGCGGAGAGCCTTTTTCTCATCGAGAAAGATCGCGTATACCGCAGAGCCCGAGCCGCTCATAGACGCGCCGAGAGCCTTGGATCGGATCATAGTCTTCTTTATCTCTTTGATAACGGGCAGCTCCATGACCTGTTCAAACTCGTTGTACAGGCAGTTAGATAGTCCGCGGATATCGCGGCTGTACAGACGCTTGATAAGCTCGTCGGTATATACAAAGCCCTTAGGCGGACGCGAGTCGCAGGCGGCGTACGCCTCAGCGGTCGAGACACTGACATCGGGCTTGCAGATCACTATATGGCACTTAGGCAGATTATGCAGTTTCTTGAGCGTTGTGCCCGTACCTGTGGCGAGCATGGTACCGCCCAAAAGGCAGAAAGGCACGTCGGAGCCGAAGCGCGAGCATATCTCAGCCATCTCGTCCATGCTCAGATGAGCCGAGAACAGCTTGTTGAGAGCCAGTACCACCGCCGCGCCGTCGGACGAGCCTCCGGCAAGCCCCGCCTGAGTAGGGATCTGCTTGTCTATTTCTATAGTCAAAGCCTGAGGCTCGATACCTGTATGGGCAAAGAACGCCCTCGCCGCCTTACAGACTATGTTGCTGTCGTCGCAGGGTACGTCGGGATAAGCGGGACAGCTTACCTTTATCTCATCGCCGTCATCACTGCTCTCTACAGTCACGGTATCGTACAGCGACACCGTCTGCATGACCATGGCTACATCGTGGTAACCGTCGGGACGCTTGCCGATGATATCGAGTGTGAGATTTATCTTAGCGGGAGCTTTAACCGTTGCTTTCATCTTTCAACTCCCCGAGAAACTCTCTGATAAGCTCCATAGCGCGTGTAAGATGCTTGATAGAGTACGAGTAGCTCAGCCGCGCATAGCCCTCGCCGCAGTCGCCGAAGGCTGAGCCGGGCACGAGCGCGACATGCTTCTTCTGCAAAAGCCGAGTACAGAACTCTTCACTCGAAAGTCCCGTAGACTTGATGCATGGGAAGCAGTAGAACGCGCCCTCGGGATTGAAGCAGTTAAGCCCCATATCGTTGAGCGAGCCCACCACAAAGCGTCGGCGCATATCATACTCGTTGCGCATGGTCTCTATATCGCTGTCGCCGTGTCTGAGAGCCTCGATAGCCGCGTACTGAGCGGTAGTGGGAGCGGACATGATGCAGAACTGATGCAGCTTGACCATCATGGAGATGATCTCCTTTGGACCGAGAGCGTATCCGAGGCGCCAGCCCGTCATGGCGTAAGCCTTGGAGAAGCCGTTGATGACTACCGTACGCTCTTTCATGCCCTCTACGGACGCGAAAGATACATGATGCTTGCCCTCGTAGGTAAGCTCGGAGTATATCTCGTCGGACAGCACCATGAGGTCGTGCTTTTCAACGACCTTGGCTACAGCCTCCAGATCGGCGCGCTCCATTATACCGCCTGTGGGGTTGTTGGGATAAGGCAGGATGAGCAGCTTGGTCTTATCGGTGATCTTCTCTTCGATCTGCTCCGCGGTAAGTCTGAACGCGTTTTCAGCCTTGGTCTCAATCAGCACGGGATCGGCGCCCGCCATGATGGTGAGAGGCTCATAGCACACGAACGACGGCTGAGGGATAAGAACCTCGTCGCCGCGTGTGACCAAACAGCGCAGAGCTATATCTATAGCCTCGCTGCCGCCTACGGTGACAACGCACTCCTGCGCAGGGTCATATGTAAGATTGTATTTTCTTTTATAGAATTTTGTTATCTCGGCGCACAGCTCCTTGAAACCGCGGTTTGGCGTATACCAAGTCCTGCCCTTTTCAAGAGAGGCGATGCCCGCCTCACGAACGTGCCACGGAGTCTGAAAATCAGGCTCACCGACCGAAAGCGAGATAACATGATCCATCTCATTGACTATATCAAAGAATCGGCGTATACCGGAGGGCTTGACCGACTGTATAGATTTAGCCAGCTTATCGGTATAATCCATCAGACGATCATTTCCCTTCTGTCTTTATTGCTGTCTATGAGCGGCACGCCGTCTTCTTTATAGCGCTTGAGCATGAAGTGGGTGGCTGTAGAAAGTATGCCGTTCATAGCTGCGAGGTGCTTAGCTACAAAGGAAGATATCTCCTGGATGGTACTGCCCTTTACAGTGAGCATAAGATCATACGCGCCTGCCATGAGGTAAACAGAATCGACCTCGTCGTAAGCGAGGATCTGCTCGGCTATATCGTCAAAGCCCTTTTGGAGCTGAGGAGCTACCTTAAGCTCGATGATAGCCATAACGCCGGCGTCCGGCACCTCTTCCCAGTTGACTACCGCCTGATATCCGCGGATGACTCCGTTGTTCTCATACTCTTTGATCTGAGCCGCGATATAGTCCTCGGGCTCTCCGAGCATAAGCGCGAGCTCCTTGGTTGATCTTGAAGAATTTTCACTCAATAACTGTAATAATTTATCCATGTCTTCATATCCTTTCCGAAAAGTATATTGTATCTATGTCATTTGCAAGGCGGTCTCCGACGCCGCCGTAAGACTGTCTATGCATATGATCGAGGCAAGGCAGAACAGCTCTCTGTCCTCCTGAAAGATATCGGTCTGTACACAGCCCTTGGCGAAGTCCTTTCCCACCTCGCACACTACGGCTGTATCCGCGTCGAGTATCGAGTACGAGCCGAGCATGGCGTCGCCTCTGATATAGAAGCTGATGCCTCTGAAACGCACCGCCGCGGCGTTTCCCGATACGGCGATATTGAGTCTGATGCTCTCATCTCCCGCCGAGATCGAGTAGATCGAAAGCGCCGAAAAGCCGATCGAGCGTACTCTGCATACAGACTCGCCGGCAAGATTGCGTATCCTGATGCTCTCTCCCGACGGATTACGCTTGCCCGTGACGGTGTATTTTAAATTTCCTTTTTCATCTGATATCTGATAACGGGCGTTAATATCGGATGTGTCACGCTGTAGATATAGTTTCACGATTATCACCACTGATATTATTGTACATTATCTCAGAAAAATTCAACTATAAAGCTGTTATCAAAGAAGCGTTCTGCGGAAGCTGCGTCCGAACACCTTGAAATGGGACAGAGGATGATCGGGCTCGTATCTGACCAGAAAACAGCTCGTATAACCCATGATGAGCCAGAAGAACAGCACCATGAAGTTGATGTTGAACAGCAGACCGACCTCGATAAACGAGTATATGGCGTATGACAGCAGAAACGCGAACATACACGGCAGGACGCTCTCTTTAAGGCTGTCGTCTCTGAATACATATACGACTATGTGCTTAGCGAATCTCAGCCCGAATATGCAGAAGAAGATGAACCCGATAACACCCGAACATATCAGTATGGTGATATATCCGTTGTGAAAGTCCGTCAGTATAGGAGCGAGTATACCGTAGCCGCTCGAGAACTTGATACCGTCGTCAAAAAGCCTTTTGCCGTATTCATAGATATTGCCCTTGCCGATACCGAGGATAGGGTTCTTGGTGAACATCATCGCCGCCTGCCGCCACAGATAGAAGCGGCCTGAGTCAAGATTGCTGTTCTCATGCTCAAAGGTGACTATAGCCTCATCCTGAGCAATAAGCTCGTTTATGCCCTCATCGGCGATCTCGATAGGCTCGGCGGCTCTCATCATCTCGACAAAGCCCGACTGTGTGATGTTGCGCACAAAGAACAGCGCTGTGACAATAACGACGCCCGCCAAAAGACACGCGGCAGATTTTTTAACTATCTGCATGGGGTTGAGCTTACGCTCCGAGCCGAACATCTTGTATATAAGGAAGAAGATTGCGTATCCTATCATCAGCACCATCGCGCCGTTGGAGTCGCACAGAAGCAGCGAAATGGCGTTTACGGCTACGCACGAGCCTATCCATATCCTGCTGACCCTCTGTCTTCCCGAGATAGTGATAAAATCCTTTTTGATGAGCATATGACAGCAAAAGATGCTGACAACGTTAATAAATCCGAGCTGGTTAGGGTTGATGAACATGCCGTCAAAGCGGTTTTCAAACACTATGAATTTGAGCGAGAATACCTCAAAGCTGATCTCAGCCATAAGGAACGCCAGCCCGATGATACCGAGTACCGTAGTGGCGTATACAATGAATCTGCATATGGAGTACAGCTCTCTGCGAAAGTTGAGGTGCTTTTCGGTATGTATCGAGTAAAAGATGAAGAAGCACATAGCCAAATGGATGACCATGCCGTAGTTTATGATATTATAAAGCGCGGAGCTCGCCATATGAACCGTGACGGTGACCAGCGAGGTTATCACAAACGCCAAGAGCCACGCGCCGTAACGGGTCTTAAGTATGGTATGGCGCTTGACCTCGTTGTATATCAGCAGGAAGACGCCCCACAAAAACAACACTGCCAAAACTGCGTACGCGGGTATGAGCACAAAAGAAATGTTGCCGCAGAACAGGCAGATGATATAGCTGCGTCTGAACAGCGAAGTGTCCAGGACCGCTTTTTTGAACTTACTCATAATGACCCTCAATTATATATGAGATATTATCAAGGAAAACTAAGAAACCATGTGCTTGAGCGTAGAGAACATCAGCCTGATATCGCGTCTGAAGCCGAAGTTGGAGATGTAGCTGAGATTATACTTCATCTTCTCGGGAAGGATCTCCTCCACATATATGCGGTCTACCTCATCAGGATCGCTGACGTCGCCTATCATGGCGTCCTCATCCTTAAAGCGGATGGAAGCGAGCGAGGTTATGCCGGCGGGCATGAGCAGAGTAGCCCGCATCTCGGGAGTGTAACGCTCAACATATCTGACTACCTCGGGGCGCGTACCGACAAAGCTCATCTTGCCGCTCAAGACATGAAAGATCTGAGGCAGCTCATCTAAGCGGTACTTGCGCAGCTTAGCGCCTACCGAGGTAACGCGGTTGTCGTTAGCCGATGTGATCAGAGCGCCCTTTTGATCGGCTCCGACCGTCATGGTGCGGAACTTCATTATCATAAATCTTTTGTTGTAGGTAGTGACGCGCTCCTGCTTATACAGCACCGGGCCCTTTGAGTTGCACTTGATAACTATAGCGATGATAGCCATAGGCAAGAGCAGCAGCACGAGGATGATCAGCGCCAGTAACACATCTGTGATACGCTTTAGTACAAGACTGAAGCGCTTTTTGTCAAGGATATCATAATACGACTTTACCTCGTCGCACCTAAGCTCCGAGGGCAAGCGGTCAAAAGGCAAGAGTATCATAATAACTCCGTTCACTTAATATATTATAATATAATATTCATCATAACATCGGACATATACCCGCGTCATATACACAAGCGCCGACGCGATAAGCCAATAATCTTATATATTATACTATATATGAGCGATTTTTTCAATATAAAACGCAAAAATAGTCTTATACGAAATCTTGCAAAATCCCCTTGACTTAACGCCTCTGTGATAGTAAAATATAGATAAAGAATTAATCGATAGGAGAGTATCATGGATAACGAATATAAACCCGACCTTATCACCCTGATAGATGATGATAACGTGGAGCATAACTTTGAGATACTCGATATCATCGAAAATGAAAAAGGCGTTTTCTACGCGCTGTATCCTATCTATGACAAACCCGAAGACAGCGTAGAGGACAGCGGCGAGTATTACATCATGGAGGTCATCAACGAGGACGGCGAAGAACAGCTCGCCGAGGTAGAGGATGAGGCTCTGCTGGATGAGCTCAGCGCCGAATTTGAAAAGCACTTTGAAGAGATGTTCGACGACGTCGAAGAGGATCAGTGATCCTTGATATCGGGAGGTTCAGTCGCCTCCCCTGCTGACAGTCTATGTCCTGCCTGACCCGCGTATCGGTCGCAAATAACCCTACAACTTTTAAATCGGGAGCTTAGCTCCTTCGGCGGTGTGCAGACCTCCCATCCGTATGGACGAAGGGAGCCTAAAGCCGCAGGGCGGGCACCCACCTGTCATTATGTAGGCAGGTTATCCAAAGACCGTTACGGTCAGGCGGGATCCTTTAATAACCGAGCCTTTTCCATATGGGGAAGGCTTTTAATTTTTTAATCGTCATTGCGAGGGCTCGACACGCGTGTCAGCCCGTGGCGATCTCATAGAGTGTTGTTGCATGGGTGTTGTTAGCCAAATCAAAGATTTGGACAACACCTCAAGCCTGCCTGCGATCTCCGCCTTGCTCTGCGAAATTTTCCGCAAACATCTTATTTAAGCGTTTTAATTGAAATTAGTATCAACCGATAGATAACCTTTAAGGAGACATATATATGAGGATTTCTGTACTCGGCTGCGGAAGATGGGGCAGCTGTATAGCGTGGTATCTCGACAGGATCGGTCACGAGGTATGGTCCTGCGGACTAAAAGAGGCGCCCGAGCTGCAGCAGCTGCTGAACACCCACAAGAACGACTATCTTACCTTTCCGGAGAGCATAACCGTTACATATGACCACAAGGCGGCTGTAGAGCGCGCCGAGGTCATAGTCATATCCATATCATCTCAGTACCTCAGAGATTATATGAAGACCATAACACGATATGATCTGACAGGTAAAGCTATAGTGCTGTGCATGAAGGGCATCGAAGAGAGCACAGGCAAGCGCCTCACTCAGGTAGTGAGCGACTTTGTCGATACAGACAAGACCCCCGTAGCCGTATGGGTAGGTCCGGGACATCCGCAGGACTACGTCAAGGGCATACCTAACTGCATGGTCATAGACAGCGATAACGAGGAGCTTAAATCTCAGCTCGTACACGCCTTCAACAGCGAGCTGATACGCTTCTATCTCGGCACCGATCTGATAGGCTCGGAGATAGGCGCCGCGGCTAAGAACGTGATCGGCATAGCGGCGGGCATGCTCGACGGCGCGGGCTGTACCTCTATCAAAGGCGCTTTGATGGCGAGAGGTACCAGAGAGGTCGCGAGACTGATAAAGGCGGCGGGCGGAAACGAACTGTCAGCCTACGGTCTGTGTCATCTCGGCGACTATGAGGCGACGCTCTTCTCCCCTTGGAGCCACAACCGCCGCTACGGCGAGCGATATATCAAGGGCGAGAAGTTCGATAAACTTGCCGAGGGAGTGATGACCTCAAAGGCGATGGTAAGGCTGGGCGATCAGCTCGGAGTAGACCTGCCCATCACCTCGGCGGTATACCGAATACTCTTTGAGAGCTCCGACGCGAAAGAAGAGCTGTCGGCACTGTTCACAAGATCCATTAAAGAAGAATTTTAATCATAACAAATGATCCGGAGACCGCGCTCTAATACTAATTTCAATTAAAACGCCTAAACAAGATATTTGCGGAAAATTTCGCAGAGCAAGGCGGAGATCGCAGGCAGGCTGGCGCCTGTCAAGATCGACAACGCAGCTATGCGGAATTTAACG
>CACYSI010000018.1 GCA_902776975.1 uncultured Ruminococcus sp. | reverse complement strand
AAATAAAAAAATATTTATAGTCCCCGCTCAGTAGCGCACTGCGTGCGCACGAGCGATGGGTAGACGAAATCGCGCGCTTGGTGCGCACGCTTTCTTGTAGTTTATTACATGATATAATGCAGTATAGCGAGAAAATGCAGCACGCTGCCGATAAGCACAAACACATGGAACACTGAGTGCATATACCGTACCTTCTTGCCTACGGCATAGAGCACGGCTCCGATAGTATAAGCTATTCCGCCGGCGAGCAGCAGCGCAAAGCCGCTCATGGTCATAGCCTGTATAGTAGGCTCGATCATGACTATAACGCCCCAGCCCATGCCTATGTAACAGACCATAGATATCTTTTCAAAGCGTTTGAGATCGATAGCGTTCAGCGTTACTGCGACTGCCGCCAAACCCCATTCGACACCGAAAAGCGTCCATGCCATCGCCGGATTGATCGGTCTGATACCGACCAGCAGGATCGGCGTATATGTGCCCGCTATCAAAAAGTAGATATCACAGTGATCTATGACGCGCATCACGCGCTTTGCTTTGCCGGGCTTGAGCCCGTGATATATACTCGATACCATAAACATGATCAGCAGAGTCGCTCCGTATACCGCGCCCGATACTACCGCCCACGGATCACCGCGGAGGGCTGCGGTGACGACCAGCAGAGGTATCGCCGCCAAGGCAAATACTCCGCCGATAATATGCGTGACCATATTCGCTATCTCTTCGCCTCGCGTATAGTCGGGGAGCTGAGTCCTGAACTTTTGCCTCTCAGCCCGCAGATCGCCTGCGACAGCATCAGCTAAGTTCATTTTGAATCCTCTCTCTTATCACCGGTAAAGAACAGGGCGACCGTTCCTGTACCCGTATGACAGCCTATTGTAGTTCCAACGTCAAAGATCTCTACATTCTTAACGTTCTTAAAGCGAGCGAGCACCTGATTTTTGACAGACTCGGCGTCCTTGATACAGTCGGAGTGCGAGATATAGCACAGACCGCCGTACTCGCTGCCGTTGTCAGCGTGCTGCTCCATCTTATCCACCAGAGCGGTGAGCACCTTTTTCTTGGTCCTGACCTTAGAAATGACCTTTAGCTTGCCCTCGGGGCTGACGCACAACAGAGGGCATATCTCGAAGATGCCTCCGATAATACCGCTGACCTTAGATACTCTGCCGCCCTTGATATAGTATTTGAGGTCGGTCGAACAAAACCAGTGCTGGATATCCCTGCGATGCTCTACAGCCCAGTTGTACAGCTCGTCTATGCCCATCCCTTCGGCTCGCTTCTGAGCCAGAATGACGTTGAACATTCCGAAGCCCGATGAAGCGCACAGAGAGTCTACTATCAGTATCTTTCTGTCCGGGAACTCACTTTTGAGCATATCGGCGGCGTTCTTGGCGCTCTGAACCGTATTGGAGATGCCCGACGACAAACAGGTATGGAGGATATCCTTGCCTTCTTTAAGCAGCGTGCGGAAGTGATCTACATACTCGCCTACCGACACCTGAGATGTAGAAGTATCGGCGCCCTTACGGATATACTGATAAAACTCGCTGATAGTCATTGTGCCGCCGAGGTCATCGGTGTATGACTTGCCGTTGACCACATAATGAAAGCCGAGATGCTTGATTTCATATTTATCATAATACTCTTTTGACAAATCGGACGGTGTACAAGTGCTTAAAATATAATCCATGAAAATCACTCCTGCCAATAGGTATATCTCTGCAAATCCGGCGGATCATACCGAACTCTTTATTTATCATTTTACAACGTCTGAGTCAAATTGCAATCTATTTGAAAAACTCTGCGGTCTACTATCCCGCAAAAAACGTTCTACAGACCGAAAAAAGCGAGTAGAGCACCCCGAACGGTACTCTACTCGCAGTAGAAACACAGTGTTTATCTTATTTTTTCTGCCTCTTCTTGATCGAGAAGGCAAAGATGATTATTATCTGAGCCGGCACTCCGATCAGGAACAACTGCCACCAGTTCTGCTCCAATGCAGACAGATACACCAGACAAATGATGCTCCATACCAGCAGTGAGATAATATAAAGATTGTTCCTCCTGTTGCCCCAGATAGAGTTGAGCACAAGCATAGTTATCAGCGAGATGGGTACGGCGCATACAAAAACTATCCAGCTGATGATACCCGCCAGCCACAGCACTACAAACACCAGCACAGCCAGCGCCCATATGCCAGCGAGGACCGTCAGCGATATGAACCTGCGGCTGTATCGGCGCTCGCCCTCTTTATCGCGCTCGATGACCTCATCCGAATCGTGCTCGGTCAGCAGATAATCTACCGTCACTCCCGCCATATCGGCTATATGCTTGAGCACAAAAACATCGGGTACGGACTCGGCTCTCTCCCACTTGGACACAGACTTGTCCGAGTAGTTGAGTTTTTCTCCGAGCTGAGCCTGAGTCAACCCTAACGATGTACGAAGCCTGATTATATTATCGGCTACGATCCTTTTACTCTCTTCCATTATATATCTCCAAATATGTTGCATGATCAAATGCGATTAACACGTATATCGTATATAGTATAACACAACTGAAAAAGCAAATCAAGCAGAATAAGCCTCTGTATTTTCAGGTGATAAGCCTCTGTATTTTCAGGTGATCGGAGATAAAACGAAAAAAAGCCCGCGGAAAACCGCGGGCAAACTTCGCACATAATTCTTTTACAGAACTTTAGCTAAAAAGCTCTTCAATCTGTCGCTCTTAGGGTTGTCAAATATCTCACTCGGCGTACCCTGTTCAATAACGGTACCGCCGTCCATGAATACGACCCTGGAGCCCACTTCTCGGGCAAAGCCCATCTCATGGGTCACTACGACCATGGTCATGCCCTCTTTAGCGAGGCGCTTCATAACATCGAGCACCTCTCCGACCATCTCGGGATCGAGCGCCGATGTAGGCTCATCAAACAGCATGACGTCAGGCTCCATACACAGCGCGCGCACGATAGCGATACGCTGCTTCTGTCCGCCCGAGAGCTGAGAGGGATAAGAGTCGGCTCTGTCAGAGAGCCCTACTATCTCGAGCAGCTCTTTAGCCGTTGCCTCTGCCTCCGCTTTGCTCTTTTTAAGGAGCTTACGGGGACCGAGGGTCATGTTACCCAGCACAGTCATATTAGGGAACAGGTTGAAGTGCTGAAACACCATGCCCATCTTCTGACGATGCTTATTGATATTGACATGAGGCGCGTTGATATCTATGCCTTCAAAGTATATCTCACCGGAGGTAGGCAGCTCGAGCAGATTGAGCGATCTCAAAAAGGTCGACTTACCTGAGCCGGAGGGTCCTATGATAACGATGACCTCTCCCCTGCCGATCTCCATATCCACTCCGTCAAGAGCGTGGATCGTGCCCTCTTTATAATGCTTTTTCAGCCCTTTTACCTCGATCAAAACATTATCTCTCACTCTTACGCAGCCTCCTCTCTATGATACCTACGATCCATGTCAGCACCAGTACGATGATCAGGTAGATCAGAGCTACGGCGATGAGCGGCATGAAAGCCGAGAACGTAGCTCCGCGTATAGCGTTGCCCGCGCGAGTAAGATCAACTACTCCTACATAGCCCGCTACTGACGTCTCCTTGAGCAGAGCTATGAACTCGTTGAGCAGAGTCGGCAGAACATTCTTGAGCACCTGAGGAATGATGATGTAGTACATAGTCTGCACATAGTTGAAGCCTATCGAGCGTCCCGCCTCAAACTGACCCTTGTCTATCGACATGATGCCGCCTCTGAGTATCTCTGCGACATAAGCGCCGGAGTTGATACCGAAGGCAAGAGTAGCTATCATGATATCGTTGTTAGACGAGGCGAAGATGATGAAATATATGATAAGCAACTGAACAACAACAGGAGTACCGCGGATAACCGTAAGATAGATCTTACTGATACCGTTGAAGAAGCCCAATATATAATAGCCGATGCTCTTATTGTGCTTCATATTCTCTTTATTGTTATCGTAGGTAGTGCGGATAGCGGCTATGACTATACCTATCGCCACACCGATCAAAGCCGCAAAAATCGTTATCTGCAGGGTGTTGCCTAAACCTGTCAGCAGAGACTTCCAGCGATCCTTCTGGATGAAGTTAAGGTCAAACTGAGCCTTCATGTCCTCTATCCATGAACCGGAAGGGGCAGATGAGCCTGCCTCAGCCGCGGATACCGAGAGGCACAGACACGCGGCGAGACTCGCTAAAATAACCGCGCAAAATATAAATGATATGATTCTCTTCTTTTTCATTACCCATATCCCTCAATTTCAGGAATAATAATAAGTATCAATAAATACACGAAAACAGGGCGGAGACTATCCGCCCTGAGTCGGTAAAAATCTTATTATTTTGCGTTGATGTACTTATCAACGATGCTCTTAACTGTACCGTCCTTGATGAGCTCTTCAAGAGCGCCGTTTACCTTATCCTTCAGCTCTGTGTTGTTCTTGGCAAAGCAGATAGCGTAGTCCTCTGAAACATACTCGGTGTCGAGGATCTTGAGACCCTTTGTAGCAGCTACATAGCTCTTTGCGGGCTCGTTGTCGATGACGACAGCATCGACCTTACCGGAGGACAGAGCGGCAACGGCGTCGTTACCAGTCTGGAACTCTGTGATAAGATCAGCTGACTTGCCTGCCTTTTCATAGTCATCGCTGATGTAGATGTCGCCTGTTGTCGAGAGCTGAACGCCCACCTTATAAGTTGCGTCCTTAGCGAGGATATCGTCTACGGACTTGATAGCGCTGTCTTCTTTTACGATGACAGACTGGATACCGGTAGCGTAGCTTGAGGAGAAGTCAACAGACTGCTTTCTCTCATCGGTAACGGTCATACCCGCCATACCCATATCATACTTACCTGTCTGAACGCCGGTGATGATAGAATCAAACTCGATGTCGACGATCTCAAGCTCCATACCGAGCTTGTCGGCGATAGCCTGAGCTACCTCGGCATCGATACCTACGATCTTCTCACCGTCATAATACTCATAGGGCGGGAAGTAAGCGTTGGTAGCCATAGTGAGCTTAGCCTTAGACGAAGCTGTTTCGACAGTTGTGGCAGCGTCTGATGCCTTTGTAGCGTTTGTGCCGTTGTTGCCGCAGCCTGCCAACATAGCGACAGAAGCGATCATAGCAACAGCTAAAACGATAGCAAGAATTTTTTTCATTTCTTTTACCTCATTTCATAAATTGTTTTCTGACAAAACTAACTATACAACAAAACTCCCGATTAATCAAGTGTCTGTTGCATATTTATTCCATTTTTATAACAATCGCCAATCAAGCGCTTAAATAACGCTTGATTTATAGACATTATTGTCAGTGATGCTCAACAAGTACTATATAAAGAATATGCGGACCTATACTAAACTCTGCATATTTATGCGAATATGCGGCATATAATATCAGAAAGACGTCAAAAAAGCTTTCAGCCTGTCGCTTCGGGGATTATCCAGTATATCAGGTGTGCCCTGTTCGGCGATAACGCCACCGTCCATAAATATGATCTTATCGGACACATCGTGCGCGAACATCATCTCATGCGTGACTATGATCATAGTCATATTTTTGTCCGCAAGCGAGCGTATGACCTTGAGCACCTCGCCTGTAAGCTCGGGATCGAGCGCCGATGTAGGCTCGTCAAAGCACAGTATATTGGGCTTCATGGCGAGGGCGCGGGCTATAGCCACACGCTGCTGCTGACCGCCCGAAAGCTCACATGGATAGTTGTTTATTTTTTCGCTGAGCCCGACGCTGTCTATCAACTCACGGGCGTACTTTTCGATCTCTTCCTTGCTGCCCTTTTTCAGCAGATTAGGCGCGAGAGTCACATTTTCAAGCACGCTGTACTGCGGGAACAAGTTGAAATTCTGAAAAACAAGCCCGAAATGCAGCCGCTTGAGCCTCAGTTCCGCCTCTGAAGGACGCTTGTTGACAGACGCGTCAAAGATAGTCTCACCGTTCACGATGATCTTACCCTCATCCGCGAACTCAAGCGAGTTCAGACATCTGAGCAGGGTGGTCTTTCCCGATCCGGACGAACCGATGATAGACAGCACTTCGCCCTCATCAAGTGTAAAGTCGATACCTCTGAGCACATGGTTGCGACCGAAGCTTTTATTTAAGTTTTTGACTTCCAATACTGTCATTGAGTCTTCTCCTTACGCCTTAAAGTAGCTGAGTTTTTTCTCTACCCATCCGAAAAGCAGTGTGAGGATTCCGGAGAAAGCGAGATAATATACGCCCGTAAAGAACAGCGGCCATATAGCGCCCGAGATACCCTGACTGCCCTTCATGAAAGCCTGTCCCGCCCAGATGACCTCCTGCAGAGCGATAATACGCGCAAGAGAGGTATCCTTGACGAGGGTTATGATCTCGTTAGACATAGGCGGCACGATACGTTTGATCATCTGCAGTAGAGTGATGCGGAAGAATATCTGACCCTTGGACAAGCCCAGTACCTGCCCCGCCTCCTGCTGGCCGTGAGGAACACCCTGTATACCGCCGCGATATATCTCGGAGAAGTAACAGGCATAGTTGATGATGAAGGCTACGGCAGAAGCGATGAATCTGCCGTCCTCACCGCCGCCCCAAATGGGATTGTTGAATACAAGTCCCGGGAAGAAGTAAATAATAAGCAGCTGGAGCATCAGTGGAGTACCGCGGATGATCCATACAAAGACCCGCACGAGAGCCGAAATGGGCTTGATCTTACTCATCGATCCAAACGAAATGATAAGACCGAGCGGTATAGCGCCCAAAAGCGTGACGGCAAATAGCTTAAGCGTTTGAAGAAAGCCTACATTCAGCGCCTGAAATACTGTCGGAAACTGTTCAAAAAAAGAATTCATAATAACCTCTTGTCGCGTACTTCGGACTCTGTCATAAACACAAGAGTTTTGTGCTTATGACGAAGTCCCGATATCTTACCAAAAGACAGAGAGCCGAAGCTCTCTGTCCTTACGGTAAACAAATATTCATCAAGTATCTTACTTGATCAGCGCAGCCTGCACCTTGTAGGTCTCGGCGATCTTCTGCATAGAGCCGTCAGCCTTAGCGGCAGCGAAGAACTCGTTGCACTTAGCTGTAAGGTCAGAGCCCTTGCGGAAGCCTACACCGTACTCTTCGGAATTGAGAGAAGCGGTATATGTAAGCTGCTCATAGCCTGTGCCCTCGCCTACCATAGCGGCAGCCATCAGAGAGTCGATGATAGCGGCGTCGCAGGTGCCGGAAGCAACCTCCATAAGAGCGGTAGCCTGATCCTTGACCTCGGTGAACTTGAAGCTGTAAGCCTGAGCCTGCTCCTGACCTGCGGAACCGCTCTCTACAGCAAAGTTGAGACCCTTGCAGTCGTCAGCCTTAGCGTACTTCTCAGCGTCAGCCTTCTTAACAACAACTACCTGAGCGTTGTTGCAATAGGGATCTGAACAGGACATAGCGGATTTGACCTCGTCTGTGAGTGTCATGCCGTTCCATACGCAGTCGATAGTACCGCCGCTGAGCTCGAGAGCCTTGTTATCCCAGTCAATCTCAACAAACTCAGCCTTTACGCCGAGAGACTCGGCAAAAGCCTTAGCCATATCAGCGTCAAAGCCGATCCACTCGTTGTTCTCGCCCTTGTAATCCATAGGCTCAAAATCGGTGATACCGACCACCAGCTTGCCCTTAGCCTTAACAGCGTCGACATCGGCAACAGTCTTAGCGGCATCTGTAGCCTGTGTAGCGTCGGTCTTAGCAGCTTCGGTCGCATCGGTCTTAGCATTGTTTGAGTTTCCGCAGGCAGCGAACACAGAAGCGACCAGCAGAACAGCCATCATAAGCGCAATGATTTTTTTCATGATTTTTTCCTCCGTAATTTGCGGAATATCCGCTTTTTTCGGGTAACACCCGTTATTGCTCCGATACATTTCGGAGCGATATAATACCGCGTCGAATACACCGGCGCGACAATGTATATTATTTTATCGTATTAGCACGTTAAAGTCAATATGCTAAATGCACAAATTGTCTGACTTTTCAAATAAAAGTGTATCAATCCTGTTTTATGCCGGATCGACCGTTCAAAAAACAGGCTCTCATAAATTGCCCTACAAACGGAAAAGACTCCCGAGTTTCTCGGGAGTCTTTAATGTAGTTAGTTATAAATTTGAATCAATTATTCTTTGATTTTCTTGAATGCGAATACAGAAGCGCCCAGAGCTAAGATCATGAAGCCTGCGATAACAAGAGTCATGTCGCCTGTCTTAGGAGCGGTTGTACCTGTGTCTGCGCTGGCGGGCTTAGTAGCGCCCTCGAAGTATGCGATACCGTGGATATCAGACTTCGGTCTCAGAACAACAACCTTGTCTGTAGAAGTGCCGTCCTCGGCAACGTTGCCGGAAACAACATCATACTCACAGTGGAATTCCCACTTGATGAACTTGCCGCCCTTTTCAGTAGCGGTAAAAGTAGCAGTACCGTCAGAGCCAATCAGGATCTTAGCGGGAGTAACAGAAGCCTCACCGTCGCCGATAGCCTCAGCGGTCATGCTGTAATAGCCTACCTCTGTGGGACTCTCAGCAGCAGAAGCTGTGAAAACCGCAACAGAAGCAACGAGCATAAGAGCCATAACAATAGCAATAAACTTTTTCATAACTTTCATCTCCAATTTCAAATTCCTAACTAACGTGTATATAATAAATCAAATCGTCGTGTTTGTCAATAGGAAATCATAAAATTCCTATAAATTCCTTGATAGGTCAAAACAACATAACATATCATGAACATAACCCACGATAAGATTATTATATTGAACGCCGCTATAAGTATGATACCATGTCTAATAGACAGATGTCAATAGCTATTTCGGAAATTTAGGACAAAATTTTACGATGTATTTGGTCAAAATACACAGAATTCAAATCGGAGAGATCAAGATAATTAATTATTCTCTGTCAGATTTGCGCAAGCGCGGCTTCGATATCCCCTATCTCCGCTCTAATCTGTGAGATCTGTTCGCCGATAAATACGGTGACAGTGCTGTTAGATACCGGATTAAGGCTTGATGAGCTCATAGCGCTGTCGACCTGCAGATCATCGCGATATCCTGTTTTGATGAATCCGCCGCGCGAACGATCATAAACGTACCAGAACCCGTCATCACCTCTGTATGAAGCCTTGGACTCTATCTCGGTCACAGCCTCGCGAACACGGTTTTCGAGCTGAGACGGAGTGATATGCTCGATCTCAGCGCCGTCATCGTCGAGTTCGACGGACGAGCCTATCCAAAAGTAATCCTTGGTTGTATGCTCGGTGTTGTCTTCGGCGTCGGTCATCTTCACCTGAGCGGCTACTACTCCCGATGCGAGAAGATCCTCGCGTTCAACTCTCCATCTGAGCAGAGTATCGCTGCCGTACACAGTCGAGCTCAAAGGCACGCTCCTTACTGAGCCGTCGTCAAATCTGAGGCACAGTGTGTAAGTACAGCCGGGGACCGAACGATGGATGACCGCTATCTGCTTTTCGACTGCGTCGTTATCACCGGCGAATCCGATAAAACGCTCTTCTTCGGGAATAGTAAGTCTTCCCGATTCAATAGTTATCATATTATTCACCTCCAACTATGCCTGAAACAAAAGAGAAGTTGCATAAAACTGTGCAACCTCTCGGTATACTTCATTATTCTACGCCAGATCAGCGAGCTCGTATATAAGCCTCTCGGTCTTCTCCCAACCGAGGCACGGATCTGTGATGCTTTTGCCATATACGCCTCCGTCTACGCTCTGGCAGCCGTCCTCTATGTAGCTCTCTACCATGAAGCCTTTGACCAAACGTTGCAGTTCGGTGTTATATCTGCGCGCCGCCATGACCTCTTTAGCTATACGGATCTGCTCAAACGGATTTTTGCCTGAATTTGAATGGTTAGTATCTATGATGCAAGCAGGATTAGTGAATCTGCCCGACGCATAGAGTCTTAAGAGATGAGTCATATCCTCATAGTGGTAGTTAGGTAAACTCTCGCCGTGCTTGTTCATGTAACCGCGCAGTATGGCGTGAGCGTACGGATTACCGTGGGAGTGTACCTCCCAGCCTCTATATATAAATGTATGACCCTTCTGAGCGGCTGTGATAGAGTTCATCATAACGCTCAGATCGCCGCCTGTGGGATTTTTCATACCAACGGGGATATCCAGACCTGAGGCTACCAGACGATGCTGCTGGTTCTCGACAGAGCGCGCGCCTACCGCTACATAAGCGAGTATGTCGTCAAGATAGCGGTGGTTCTCGGGATAGAGCATCTCGTCGGCGCACGAAAAGCCCGTCTCCTTAAGAGCGCGGATATGCAAGCTTCTGATAGCTACAATGCCCTTGAACATATCGGGCTTCTTCTCGGGATTAGGCTGATGCAGCATACCCTTGTAGCCGGAGCCTGTGGTGCGCGGCTTGTTGGTGTAGATGCGGGGGATGATAAAGATCTTGTCCTCCACCTTATCCTGCACCTTGCGCAGACGGCTGATATAGTCGATAACGCTGTCCTCCTTATCCGCAGAGCAGGGACCTATGATAAGCGCGAGACGGTCATCCTTACCGCAGAAGATATCCTGTATCTGTCTTTCACGATCGGCTACGATATCTCTGAGCTCGTCGTCGAGAGGATACATCTTCTTGACCTCCATAGGGATAGTGAGCTGACGCTCAAATTCCATATTCATATTCATAGCATACACCTTCCGTTTACTTATATATTTATATTATTGCTTCTTAGGTTTGTTGAAGTAAGCTCTGCGCTTAGTGCTCAGACGCATCTTTTCTCTGAGCTCCTCTACCCTGCCGTCGCGGATCATATCTCTTATAGACGCGAACTCGCCGAGAAAGATATCCATATACTTTAGCAGAGGCTCACGGTTGAGCATGAACAGCTCGCTCCACATAAGATCATTGATGTTTGCGATACGGGTGAGATCACGGAAGCTGTCGCCCGTATAATCGACCAGATGCTCGTTGTCGGAGCAGGTCATCAGCGCTACAGCTATACAGTGAGTGAGCTGGGACAGATAGCCTATCATCTCATCGTGCTCCTCGGGGGACAGCACCGATATCCGCGCAAAGCCCAGTATCCTGCCGAGTCCCCCTATCCAGTGGATAGCTTCGGCAGTATTTTTCTCTGTGGGAACTATAATGAAGTTAGCGCCGCGGAAAATAGCGTCGTCGGAGTTCTCGACTCCGTACACCTCTCGTCCCGCCATCGGGTGCGAGGCGATGAACTCTACATCATCGCGCAGCTGAGCCTGTATATCATACACGATACAGCTCTTGACGCCGGTGACATCGGTGATCAAAGCGCCGCTCTTGAAATAGCCCTGATACTCAGATATCCAGTCTTTGAAAACTTCGGGGTACAGACCGAAGATAACAGCGTCGGCAGAGCCTACCACCGCCTCGTCTACCGTAGTATACGCCTCATCCACTATATGATGCTCGAGGGCATAGTCTACAGCTGACTGTCGCTTTTCGATAGCGGTGACATGGTATCCGAGGCGTTTGAGCGCCTTAGCGTAGCTGCCGCCTATAAGTCCCAAGCCGACTATCAAAATATCAGACTGACTGATCCATTCCATATTCTAACTCAACTCCTAAGTCTTTTAATCTGTCAAAAAAGTCGGGGAAGCTCTTGTTTACAGCCTCAGCACCCTCAATGACTCCGCCCGTCGCGGTGAGCAGTACCGACAGAGCCATGACTATACGATGATCGTTGTGCCCGTACAAAGGCTCTGACGGCTTACGCAGACCGACGGAGCGGACGGCAACTTCGTTCTCCCCTACCTCGACACTTACGCCGAGTTTAGAGAGCTCCCGGCGCATGGCGTCGGCTCTGTCGCTCTCTTTGATGCGAAGTCTGCGCGTACCGGTAAAGCGCGCTCCGCCGCAGGCAGCGGCGACCGCGAACAGTATCGGACCGAGATCGGGACAATCCGATATATCTATAAGGATGTCACCGGACTTTATTTTCTTAAAAAGAATTTTATATATCTTATCTCCCTGTTTTGAATCGGGGTTCAAACCTTTTACCGTCACATCCGATCCGACAAGGTTCAATGCTTCAAAAAACGCCGCGTTGGAATAATCGCCCTCGACCGTAACGTCAGCGGCGATGTAGCTCTGACCGCCCTTTATACTATATATATTACCGTTTTCAACGATCTCAATGCCGAACCGGCGCAGAGCGTCTACGGTAAGGTCGATATACGGTCTGCTCTCTACAGGCGGCAGGATATGTATCTCGCTGTCGCCGTCGGTCAAAGGGAGCGCGAACATCAGCCCCGAGATAAACTGTGAACTGATATCTCCCCTTACCTTATATATACCGCCGCCCAGCTTACCGCATACGGTCAGACTGTCGCCTGTCTTTTCAAAAGCGATATCCTGCTCTAAGGCGATATCCTCATAAACGCTCATAGGTCTGCGCATGAGGTACTCGGAGCCCGTGAGGATATGTCGCTCACCGCTCAGCATACACAGCGGTGTAAAAAAACGAAGTGTACTGCCGCATTCGTTACAAGGCAAAGTTGCCGTCCCGCCTGTCTGCCGTCTTACGTCCGCGCCCTTTACATATGCGGTACTGCCGTCGAGACGTATATCGGCGCCCAAGGCTCGCAGACAGTCTACCGTAGCCTTGACGTCGTCTGAGTACGCGAGGTCGCGGATGACGCTCTCGCCGTAGCACAGTCCCGCGCAGATAAGCAGGCGATGAGCCATGCTCTTGCTCGGCGGCGCGGTAACCGTACCTCGGGCAGAGGACGGATGTATCTCAACTCTCATGGCGCTCACTCAGCAGATCGACTGCCTCAAGATAACCGTCAAAGCCATGTCCCGATATCGTAGCGATACAGGCGAGCCTGACGTAGCTTATCTGTCTGAACTCCTCACGGGAGTCAACGTCGGATATATGCACCTCCACGGCGGGGATAGCCACAGCCTTGAGAGCGTCGAGTATCGCGACGCTGGTGTGGGTATAGGCTCCGGGGTTTATCACTATGCCGTCGATGTTGCCGTAAGCAGACTGTATCTTATCCACGAGGTCGCCCTCATGGTTGCTCTGATACAGCTCTGCATCAATACCCTTTTCTGCCGCGTGTGCCCTTATGAGAGCGCACAGGTCATCATATGTGTTCTTTCCGTATATATCAGGCTCGCGTATGCCGAGCATATTCAGATTAGGGCCGTTTATAATAAGTATTTTCATATTACTCTCCGTTTAGAATACTGTCGGCAACATCCTCGGGGTCGCAGTCGCCGTCTATTATATAATCTGCCGTACTCATATAGGTGTCTATCCTCTGCTCGTACAGCCGCATTATCTTCTGCTTTTCATCAGCGAGCGGTCTGTCAGAAGTCGGTATCAGATACTCGGGAGAACGGTCGATGAAAAATATCTCGCCGTTCTGTCTGAGCAGGCGGACGTTCTCGGCTCTTAGTACAGCGCCGCCGCCGAGAGAGATCACCTTGCCGCCCACAGGAGCCAGCTCCCTTATCACGGCTGTTTCAAGGTCGCGGAAACGCTCCTCGCCCTTCTCGGCGAATATACGGGAGATCTCGCCCTCACGCTCGACTATGATACTGTCGGTATCTATCAGATCTCTGCCCGTCTGAGCGGCGATCAGCCTGCCGACGGTAGACTTGCCCGACGCGGGCATACCGCTGAGGACTATATTTCTTTTTTCGCAATATATTTCGTTGAATATCTTGTTGGTCAAGGCTACCTTATCAAGCTCTTTGTCGAGGAACAGCCCTGCCGCGAGCACCGCCTGAGCTACCAGCATATACAGCCCGCCCGAAGCGGGGATGCCCCGCTCCCTGGCGCTTAGCACCAAACGGGTATTAAGCGGATTATACACCGCGTCGATGACTCCGCCGAGCTTTCTGAATCTTGATATATCTATCGGACAACCGTCGATATTCGGATACATTCCACAGGGAGTAGTGTTGATGATAACGTCTGCGTCGCTGTGCTTGGCATAAGCCTGCTCATATGTCACGGCGCCGTTGTTACCCGTGCGGCTGACCCGCAGTATCCGCTCAGCCCCTAAACTCTTGCATACTGCGAACGCTGTCAGCGATGTACCGCCCGTACCGAGAATCAGAGCCTTCTTATATCTGAGCGTGATACCGTTAAGCTCGATGAGAGCCTTCATACCGCCAAAGTCGGTATTGTATCCGTACAGCCTGCCGTCACGGTTGACTACGGTATTCACCGCGCCGATAGCCTCCGCCTCGGGAGATATCTCGTCGAGCAGAGGTATGACCGCCTGCTTATACGGTATGGTAACATTGATAGCTTTAAAATTCTTTTGAAGAATAAAATCATTTAATTCTTCGTTTTTTAATTCTTTTAAAGAATATTTATAATATCCTAATTTTTCATGTATCTCTTTAGAGAAGCTGTGTCCCAGCCTCTCTCCTATAAGTCCGTAATCCATAGTTTCCCTCTGCAAACACCTCATCAAAGAGAGGCTAACCAATCAGTACCGTATCTCAAAGCGAGCAGATCGGCTATCGCCAGGGCGGTCACGCTGTCTACGACCACTCTCGCGCGGTGGATTATCGCGGGATCGTGTCTGCCCTTCAGCGAGAGCTTAGCGTCCTTGCCTTTCATAAAATCTACCGTAGCCTGCTCCTTGAATATGGAAGGAGTAGGCTTGACAGCCGTGCTGAACACTATCGGCATACCGTTAGTGATGCCGCCGTTAATACCGGCGTTATTATTTGTCACGGTTTTTATTTCATTATCGGAAATATAAAAGCTGTCGTTATAATCAGAGCCTCTGCCGTCAACCATCTCAAATGCAGGACCGAACTGCACACCCTTTACCGCGGGCACCGAGAACAGAGCGTGTGAAATAACGCCCTCCGCCGTATCGAACCACGGCTCTCCGACTCCCGCGGGCATACCGATGACAGCCGTCTCCAAGACTCCGCCTACACTGTCGCCCTCAGCGGCTGCCGCCTCTATAGCGGCGCGCATATCCGCGCCCTTAGCGTCGTCAAGCACGGCAAAGCTCAGATCATTGAGCCGCTCTATATCCTCGCTCAGATCCATGAAGCCTCTGTCACGGATACCCGCGCAGCTCTTGATATGACTGCCGATATATATGCCCTTATTGCGCAGAGCCGAAATAAGTATCGCTCCTGCCGCTACAAGCGCAGCGGTGACTCTGCCCGAGAAATGCCCGCCTCCGCGATAGTCCTCAAAGCCGTGATACTTAGCGTATGCAGTATAGTCTGCGTGACCGGGGCGAGCCAAAGCTCTGGTAGCTGAGTAGTCCTTACTGTGCTGCGCGGTGTTGGGGATAAGTACGGTCAGAGGCGTCCCCGTAGTCTTGCCTTCAAATGCGCCGCTGACGATCCTGAGATCATCCGCCTCACGCCTTGCCGTAGATATTTTGCCTGCAGGACGACGAAGATCGAGCTGTGAGCGGATGAAGTCCTCATCGATCTCGATGCCGGGTGCCAGGCCGTCAAGCACCGCTCCGATATATTCGCCGTGGCTCTCACCGAAAAGGGTCAGCGAAATACTGTTTCCGAATGTATTTTTCATAGTTATTTCCCTATCATTTTTATAAGCGGATAAAGCTCATCGAAGGCTACGCGCTTCATCTCATATCTGCCTGCGTCCGGGACTGTCGTAACGGTGACATAGTCGCCCTCGCCCTTCTTATCATGTATCATGGCGGCATAAACAGCGTCGCAGTCGAGCTCTACCGAGGTCGGCAGAGAGAGGTTATCCAACACTTTGATAAGACGAGGTCTGAGCGTATCGCTCACCATGGGTATCATGCCCAGAGCCACGCACTCACCGTGATACAGTCCGTTGAGATGCTCAAAGCTCTCGATACCGTGCCCGATAGTGTGTCCGAAGTTGAGTATCTTCCTTAGTCCTTGTTCCTTTTCGTCCTGTTCGACCACATTCTTCTTTATCATAAGAGATCGTGTTATGATCTCATCCATGTTCTCACTTATATTTCCTTTTTCGAATAATTCGAATAAGTCGGCGTCGCTTGTCAGCGACATTTTGACAGCTTCGGCAAGTCCGTTACTGATCTGCCTTTGGGGTAAGGTCGAGAGCAGATCAAGATCGACAAGCACCTTTCTTGGCTGATAAAACGCTCCGACTATGTTCTTTATGCCGTCCAAATTAACGGCGGTCTTGCCACCGATAGAGCTGTCTACCTGCGACAGCACCGTAGTAGGGATATTGTAATAATCTATACCGCGCATATACGCCGACGCCGCAAAGCCGGCAAGATCACCGACCACACCGCCGCCTACGGCGACTACAGCGTCTTTTCTGCCGAAGCCGAGCTTGAGCATACGCGACATTATCTCACCGAAACGCTCTAAACTCTTGCTGTCCTCACCCTGAGCTACTGTGAATACCGTGCCGTCCTTAGCCGATGCCGCTACCTTTGACGCGTACTCAGCGGGCACTCCGTCATCCGTTACCACCAAGACCTTGCGGTCAAGGTCGAGCAGCTCTGCCGCTCTATCAAGCGCGCCGCGCTCGATGACTATATCATAGCCGAGCTCACCGAGCTCCATATGTAAAAAGCTCATATCATTCCTCTTTCAATGTGACTTCACTGCCGAAATGCCCGACGACCTTTAGCATATCGCAGTGAAGCGCCAAGTGCCTGAGCATATCGGAGCCGTTCTGACCCGTCTCATCGCCCTCAGCCTCTATATAAAAGTAATACTCCCACGCAAGATCCTTCATCGGGCGCGAACGCAGAGCGCGCATATTGAAGCCGTAGCTGCTGAGCACGTTCAAAGCCTGAGCGAGAGCGCCCGCCTCGTTCTTGACCGTGAACATGAGCATGAATCGGCTGTCGCCCGAGGTACTGACGCGCTTGTTCTCAACTCTCGACAACACCGCGAATCTGGTGGTGTTCTCGGCGCTCTCGTTGATATCGTGATCGAGTATATCAAGACCGTACAGTCTCGCTGTCTCTGCCGAGGCTATCGCCGCGACGCTTTTGTCGCCGCTTTCTCTGACGGCTTTAGCCGCCTTAGCGGTATTGGCGTACTCTACGGTCTCAAAGCCGTGCTTGCGGATATATCCCGCGCACTGAGCCAGAGCCTGCGGATGGCTGACTACCTTTTTGATATCTTTGATATCCGCCCCGCCGACGCCGAGCAGGTTATGGGCTATCCTGAGCGAGTATATCCCGTTGACATACAAAGAGCCCTGGAAGAGCATATCCATGACAGCGCCTACCTCGCCGGCGTAGCTGTTCTCAAGAGGGAGCACACAGCACTCGCACTCACCGCTGACCACCGCCTCATACGCAGCCCTGAAATCGGGATAGGAGATCTGTCTGCCGTAGGGAAAGATCCTCTTTGCGGCTATATCGGCATACGCGCCCTCAACGCCGCTGTAAGCTATCTTTACGCCGCTGATGACGCTCTCCTGATACTGCTTGGATACAGCCATGACGTCATCCAGAAAGCGGACATAAAATGATCGGATATCATAATCGCCGATATACGCGGAGTTCTTCTCGATCACCGCTCGCTCTCGCTGAGCGTCGTATATCTGCAAGCCGCGCTCCTTTTTATACTCGGCTATCTCTTTAGCCGCGCGCATACGCCGCTCAAACAGAGCAGCCATCTCTTTATCGACCTCGTTGATCTCAAGTCTCGCCTGCTGTAAGTTGTCCATATTATCACCCTTCCAAAGCGTTATACTGTCGCGGAGCAGTTTTCTCCGCCAAACAAAAAAGCGGCTCTGCCCGGAAACAGAACCGCATAATAACGATCAAAAACCTGTTACATCCGAGCGATCAACATTTTTGGGTATAGTAATAAAAGCCCGCAAAAAAGCGCGCGAATGTAAAGCAAAAGCAGTTATTGAATTTTACGGAAATCTTATCGGACATATCAATAGCTCCTTTCACGGTTATCACATCGGTAATGATAACACGTTAAAGCGCAAAAGTCAATACACCGCACAAAATATTAGTGATATTTTTGTCAGCGAAAAAGCAATCGGGCTGTCGTATCTGTTACGACAGCCCATCATACATATAATGATGAAATATTACTGAGACGAGATTTGTCAAGGGTATTTTCTGCTAAATCATTACTTTTCTTTTCTAAACACACCAAACATGTATTTTCTATATCAATCCTCAAATTTTTCAGATTATTATTTTTATAGTGATAGGTTTCTATGTTTTTCGTGGTATTATTAGCGAAAGGACCTTTCTTTAAAACGACAGGAGGATAAAATGAATGACCTTGAATTTGAAAGAGTGGTAAAAAAATATATCAATATGCTTTATCGGGTTGCGTTTAACTATCTGAAAAGCAAGGAAGACAGCGAAGACGCAATTCAAAACACCTTCATACGGCTGTACCACTGCAAAAAAAGCTTCAAAAGCGAAGAACACCTCAAAGCATGGCTGATTCGTGTGACGATCAATGAAAGCAAACGCATTTTAAGCAATAACAAAAAGCACGCTGCCATTGATATTGAAAAGGTTGCCCATGAGATTTATTCCGATGAAACTGAAAAAAGTGAGTTCATTATTGAGTTGATGAAGCTTAATCCCACCTACAGCACAGTTTTGTATCTTTATTACTACGAAGGATACAAGGCAGAAGAAATTGCAAAGCTTTTATCAAAAACGTCAGCAGCTGTCAATTTGATATTATCCCGTGCCAGAAAACAGTTAATAGAACGCTTAAAGGAGGACAACGATGACTAAACAAATCCACGATTTTTACAATCGGATCGCTGTCAGCGATGACAAAACAGAACACATCATCAAAACATCGAAAACGGCAAAGCCGAATAGATCAATCAATAGAATTGCCGTAATCGCTGCGGCAAGCGCCGCCGCATTGATAATCGGGCTTTTTTCTCTATTGATTTTCCGTTCCTTGCAGCCGCATTACACTTCAGGACAGGCTGCTCCTTCCTACGATACCGTCTTAAGAATCGGCAATGCCGGAACAGGCAATGACGCGTTGATCGCACACGACGGATTAGCCGTGGCGATCGAAAGCGCCTATTCAGACGGCAAAACCGTCTATGTTGCACTGTTCGGTGAATACGTTCAAAACGATGTTACCGCCAATACACTGCGATACACCTATTCCGAGGGTAACAGCGCCGTGTTCACAGTCAACGGCAAAGCGGCAAAGCTTAACATAAAGGATATCGTATTGAAAAAGAGCGGTAAACTATTCAAAGGCATTATATCCTTCGAAACTGACGAGCCTGCAAGCGCCGCGCGTTTGGATATGACAATTCCTTCTTTTGATATTTACAGCAACAGAGCACTGATTAAGACCGTCTCGGGACCGTTTGAATTGGAAGGCGGTATCATACGAGCCTATACATATGATGAAAAAGCGCTTCTTAACGGCGATAACGTCCTGTATATTCAAAGCATCGTTCAGAATCCTCGTGACGCAGTCGGCGATTATGCTTGCGGTATAGAAATGCAGTATTATGTACCCTATGAAATGATATACAGCGGCAAAGATATTCAAGCAAGGGTTTTCAACGAAAACGGAAGTGAAATATCCATGTCAAACTCACTTGAATACGCTAACAGCAGCGGAAACGGAAAAATCATGTTAAGAAGCTTTGACTTACCGGACAATCGAAATATTAAAGTCATACTATATGACGCAAACGACAATAACAAAACCATACAGGAATACGATGTTGTTTTGAACGATCTTGATTGGTCGCTTGCTTTTGATGACTAAATCTATTCTTGAATATAACTCTTCCCAACAGACAGCAAGCAGCGATGCTTGCTGTCTGTTACTGTTTATAGGAAAAATTTCCAAACAACAATGTCGTTTATGAATAGTCAACCACACGATAATTGACAGCATTAACGAAGCTGAAAATCTCAGAGAACGCACGTCTGCTTTAGCAGTATCACCGCCCATTTTATGGGTGGTGAGTAAGTGCGCCCTTTAGGATAAAAGAAGAAACGCTCCGATCACTCGAAGCGTAGAACGATCATCTCCTATTCTATTTTCTGCTTTTCAGTCTACCACAAATGAGCCGCAGCCAAATATGTATTAGGCAGTGAAAACTACCCTTTACATAATAGCTCTTGTTAATGCTCGGTATCAAGATCGATCCAAAACGTCCCGGATAGTATCGAGCATACTGTTGATATCTATCGGCTTAGCGATATGAGCCTGCATACCCGCCTCTTTGGACGCCTCTTCATCCTCCTTGAACGCGTTTGCGGTCAGAGCCAAAACAGGTATGCGGGCGAGCTCCTTGTTATCCAGAGCGCGTATCGCCTTAGTCGCGGTATAGCCGTCCATGACAGGCATCTGTATATCCATAAGGACAGCGTCATAGTAGCCCGGCTCGGAGGCGGCGACCTTATCCAGCGCCTCGCGTCCGTTCACGGCTTTTTCTACCTCAAAGCCCGCCTGTGTAAGTACAGTGTACGCTATCTCCATGTTTATCTCGTTATCTTCTACAAGCAACAGACGTTTGCCCGCAAAGCTCTCCTGATCCTCATGAGGCTTTACGGCCTTTGACTCTTCATTTGCGGCTACCTCTTCTGGCAGCGCGGTCTTGAGCTTAAGAGAAACTATGATCTCGGTGCCGTCGCCCTCGGAGGTCAGCACATCAATGCTGCCGCCCATGAGATCGATGATGCTCTTGGTGATCGACAATCCTAAGCCCGTACCCTGTATACCGCTGTCGGTAGATGTACGCTCTCTTTCAAAGGCGTTGAACATCTTGCTCACAAAGTCGCTCGACATACCTATGCCGTTGTCCTGTACACGGATCTCAAAGGACGCGTATCCGTCGGCGGAGGAGCCAGCCTCGCACAGAGATAATGATACAGCGCCGTTTTCGGGAGTGAACTTGAGCGCGTTGCCCAACAGGTTTATCAGCACACGGGTAAGGTTCTTTTCATCGCACCACACATAATCGTGCTCTACCATGGATGAATAGACCTTGAAATCTATATTTTTCTCGTTCATTTGCTCCTGAAAAACGTTCTTTATATCACCGAACAGCCTTTCAAGACTGATAGGCTCGTACTCAAGCTGTATCTTACCGTTTTCGATTCGGCTCATCTCGAGTATATCGTTTATCAGCGCGAGCAAATGACCGCTTGATACCTCGATCTTCTCGAGATAATCATGCACCTTATCGCTTGAAGGCTCCTTGCCGGCGAGCTGTGTATAACCGATGATCGCGTTCATCGGGGTACGGATATCATGCGACATATTGAACAGAAAGCGGCTCTTGGCCAAGCTGCTCTCTACCGCCCTGATCTTTTCACGCTCGATGGTCTCATGCTTTATTCTGACTCGGTTCTGCACATAAAGCATCACAACCAAGCCGATGAAGATGATCGCGAGGAGCACTGTGCCGCCCCACATAAGATAGGAGTGTGTATCTCCGTTGCCGTCAGCCTTATACAACAGTTTGGCGAGCCACATTATCGCAGAGTATACCAGCAGCGCGAAGAGCACTACGCTCGACGTTGAGATACCGCTGTACTCTGTGAGAGGGCTGCGCGTTACCGTCCTCCAATAAAAGACGAATCCCAGCAGGCACCACAGCGACAGCATCAAAAACGCCTCGCCGCCCATAGCCGCGACAGCAGTCAGCCGAGGTACTATCTGTACTATCGCGAACAATACCGATACCGCCGTGCCGATAATACCGGTGATCATCGCTTTACGATCGTTCTCGATGCGAGCGGTTTTCAAAGCGGCGGCAGATGTATAGCCGAATCCCACTATAGCGCCGAAAGACGTAAGATCCACAAACCAGTTCAGAGTATTGCGTCCGAGCATAGCGAGCACTATAGATATCAATGTAATAAACAGTATGCTATAGGTGTTTTTGGAAAATTTATCCGACAGGATACGATCTTCAGCCATAGTAGACAGCACGCGGATGATAGCTCGGTAGCCTCCGATAAGTCCCGTCAGGATAGCAGCTACAGCCGTGATCAGCATGACCGCAAGCCCCGGTGCGCCCATGATCGCGTTCGCCGAGTTGAACGTAGGAACAGAGGCGATACCGTCGAGCTGCGCCGCCTGAGAAATATACTCAGCCCAAGAAGCGTATCCGTCAGGAACAAACGACACGCTTACGACGGTCATAATGATATACGCGAAACCTGCGGCGATGATAGCTACGGGGATTATCCACTTTGATCGCTTGACCGGAAACGCGAAGCTCGATGTCTCAAAAGAGACGATGTCAAAACCTACAAACGCCCACGGAGCCAGTATGATCAGACTGAAGCACGCATAAGCGGGTGATATCCCCATAGTGCCGAACGAGCCCGAAAGCTCAGAAAAATCAGCGTGAGGTATACATATGACCGCGGTGATCGCCACTCCTGCGAACAGTACGATCGAAAGTACGGTGTGTAGCAGCTTGAGCGCTGACTGAGCCGCTATAAACAGCAGAGCCACAAGACCCAGCGCCAAAGCCGATACGCCGACCTCGGCGAGATAGACCCGGTTGTCGGCTATGGTATAGTAGTAACCGACCTGAAGCGAGCTGCCGAACACGGTGCGTATAACCACAAATATTGCGGTAGCGTTCAAAAATACGATAGTCAGGTAAGACAGGCACAAGAACCAAGAGCTCAAAAAAGCGTGGTCGCGCCCGAAAGCCTCTTTTGTATACGAATACACGCCGCCTGTACGCGAGCTGTGAGTGATCAGATACGAAAAGTTGTATCCGATGACGATCATCAAGAGCGTGCCTACGCACATTGAGATGATCGTACCGGCAGGACCGGCGATAGGCAAAAATGTCGTACCGGGCATCACAAAAGCGCCCCAGCCGATCATACAGCCGAAAGCTATAGCCCATACATCGAGCGATGAAAGAGTCTTTCTGCCCGCGCTCATTTTATCAGTGTTTTTCATTGGTATCATGCCTCTTCATCATCTTGATGCTCAGCCTCCCATATCAGCTCCTCGAGGGTCTGATACAGATGGTTAGGCTCTACGGGTTTGGAAAGATGCGCGTTCATGCCCTCCTGAAGCGAGCGCTGGACATCCTCATCAAAGGCGTTTGCTGTCATAGCTATGATAGGAACGGTACGGGCATCGGGTCTGTCCATGGCTCTGATGGTTTTTGACGCCTCAAGACCATCCATCTCGGGCATTCTTACATCCATCAAAACAGCGTCATAGTAGCCCGTATCGCTGTTTTTGAACATCTCTACGGCTATCCTGCCGTTTTCGGCGTGATCTATAGACGCCTCCTTGATCATTATCAGCTGCCGCATGATCTCGGCGTTGATTATGATATCCTCAGCCAGCAGGATGCGCTTGCCTTTGAGATCGGCGCGGCGCTTCTCCTTGAACAGGCTCATATTGTTTTTGCGGGCTATGCGTTCAAACTCGTCAATGACATTAGAGGCGAAAAGAGGCTTAGCCAAAAAGCTGTCCACGCCGATATGCAGCGCCTCATCCATGATCTCATCCCAGTTGAATGACGTCAGGATGATGACTGTGGTCTCCTTGTCGTACAGCTCCCGTATACGGCGGGTAGTCTCAAGGCCGTCCATGCCCGGCATCTTCCAGTCCACAAGTACGAGGTTATACGGGCTGTGCTTTACATGCTGCACCTGCAGCATATGCAGAGCCTCCTCGCCGCTGAAGCAGGTATCTGCCTGTATGCCCGCTTCGCTCAGGACTATGCGCGCGTGCTCAGCCGCTACCTCTTCGTCATCGACCACCAGCACCTTCATCTCGCCGGGATTGAATGTGCTTACGGCAGGGCCCTGATGATCGCTGTTTCTGAGTGTAACTATCACGGTGAACTCGGAGCCTACGCCTTTTTCGGACTCTACGGTAATGGTACCGTTCATCAGATCGACTATATTCTTGGTGATCGCCATGCCCAATCCGGTACTGCCGTATTTGTTTGTCTTAGCTGTGTTTTCCTGAGTAAAGGATTCAAATATCTTTGGCAGGAATTCTTTACTTATACCTATACCTGTATCCTTGATAACAAACTTAAGCGTAGACTGCTCTTCAAAGACAGCCGTGCGCTCTACCGACAGTGTAACGCTGCCGGGCGCCTGAGTAAACTTTATGGCGTTGCTCAGGATATTTATCAAAACCTGCTTGAGCTTCATATCATCTCCGATATAGTAATCGGAAACCCCGCCCAAGACCTTACATTCATATCTGAGACCCTTCTCGGAACACTGAGACATGACCATCGTGTTGATCTGCTCGAGCATACCTCTGAAGGAGAACTCTTCTTTACGCAGTACGATCCTGCCGGATTCGATCCTGCTCATATCCAAAATATCGTTGATCAGACCCAAAAGATGCCGCGCGCTGCCGCCGATCTTCTCCAGATACTCGCGAGTCTGGTCGGATATCGTCTCATCCCTGAGAGCCAGACTGTCGAGACCTATGATGGCGTTCATCGGTGTGCGTATCTCGTGGCTCATATTGGACAGAAACGCCGTTTTTGCCTTGTTAGCCTCCTCAGCCGCCATAAGAGCCTCGGCGAGGGTCTGATTCTTAGCCATAGACTCTCGCATCTCGGCGTCGATGACCGTGAGTCCCAGTCCGACCGCGTGTACGATATGGTCGTCGCGGTCGGCGGCGTGTCTCACGCCTGCCATGCGGATCATCTCGTAGTACTCTCTGCCGCCTCTGTTGACCAGATAGCGATAAGAGATTATCGTTTCTTTAGCCAGACCGGCGCGGATATTATCGGGATCTATAAACTGCAAAAATCCATCGACATAGCTCTCGGCGACATAGCGCTCGGCATAATACTTAAAGCGCTCATGATACGGAAAATGCACACCGGGAGCGTGCTGATCTTTATCATTAGCGTCAGCTCTGTAGCAAACCGCGTCGTCGGCGTCAAGATCTACATGATACACGCTGCGATAGTCCGAAGCTAACGCCGTTATCATCTTATCCTGCTCTTTACGGGCGTTCTGTTCATTTATCAGGCGCTCTTGAAGCTCGAGACGCTCTTCAAGCTCCTCGCGCATAGCCTGACTCGTAGCTTCAGCCGTCTTGATGCGCGTCATTTCGGTAATATCGACGCACATACCCAGAGTACACAGCCTGCCGGTGCTGTCTGTAAACTTCATCTTAGTCGTCTGCAGATTTCTGAACTCGGTACCGCCGGCGTTAGGTACATCCTCAAAGAAGGTATACGGCTTATCCATGGACAGCGCTTTTCTGTCATCTTCGGCAAAGTGGTTCGCCGTATCCTCGTCAAATATATCATGATCGGTAAGCCCTATGACTTCTTCGGGAGAAGACTTGTGAGCGTACTCGGCAAACGCCTGGTTACACGCGAGATACGCGCCTGTGCTCGCGTCCTTTGAAAAGCTCATAGCAGGCATATTAGACAAAAGCGAGGTGACCGAGCCCATAAGGTCGGCGAGTCCCGCTGCGCTTTCGACCCTCTGCATAAGTAGGCGGTTCTCTTCTTTCGCCTTTTCAGCCTCCTTCAGCGCCTCTTGAAAACGCTGTTGGGTGCGGACTTCATCGTCTATGTCTTTAAAGCCCATCGTGACGCCCTTCTTGCCGGAGGGCATATTCACCGCGCCGAAGTCTATGCGATAATAACGGTCGCCGTCTTCAAAAGCGCGCAGAAAATTGACCGAAAAATGCTCTTTTTCAGATAGCTGCTCAAGTATATACGGCAGCGATATCTCGGTCTGCATACGCTCGCGATCCCCGGGAGCCACCATGGTATCCACATACTCGGTCTTGGTGTCTGTATACCGCGCGTGACTAAGAGCGTTAGTGATAGCCTCCTTGTGTACACTGGCTTCACCTATATCTCCGTAATACAGTGAACAGTGCTCCGTCTCGACATCATTGATGAGCCATACCGTGTTGTATGAACGAGTCAGTGTATCTATGACCGCCTCTCTGACGCTGTCCTCAGCCTCTCTGAGTTCTCTTCGCTCGGTAGAATCGGATATAAAAACATAGTATACCCCTCCGTAATCCTTAGTCTCGGCATAGTGACCGTAATCGTTCACCCATCTTACGGTACCGTCCTTACGGATTATGCGGTACTCGGCATAGTCGAGCTTTTCACTGCTCTCCTCTATCTGCTCAACGATAGATTGGGAAATAGCGTCATAATCATCCGGATGGACCATGCCCTTGAAGGAATAACCCGTAAGCCGCTTGAAATCCTCAAGGCCGTCGCAACCGTATATCTCAAATACCGCGCGGTTAGCGTACAGCAATTTTTCATCGCCGTGTGCCTCGTAAATGAAGAATCCGCCCGGCATATCTCTGCCTATCTCTTCGATCATGGGCATAGTTTGTTTATTCAGATCAATAAACCTGTCCATAGACTGACCTCCTGTAAGAGAATTCAATTCATCCGTTTATCGCCGAAGCATCTCGTCGGGCATTTACTTACACAGCGCCTCCAGCTCTGATTTCATCGTCAGCAGTTCTTCAACAAGCGGAGTATAATCCATGTCGGTCCTCTTTCTGAGCAGCTCGGTGATCTCTACACTCTTGTTATACATCGGTGTCAGCGACAGATTGCCCAGAACGCCCTTTAGCGCGTGGGCTGCCTCAAACGCCGTATCAAGATCGCCGTTATCCAAAGCCGACCTCAGCTTTTCAAAATTACCTTCCTGACAGATCATGTTTACCAGCTTGAGATACAGACCCTCGTTACCGAAGCATCTCGCCAAACCCTCATCTGTATCGGCGCCAAACTCATTAAGCTTATCTATTGTGATCATGTTGTTCCTCCTTTCAATCAACCGTTGACTACGGCTTACACAGAATAATACGCTAAGCATCCGTTTTAAGCTGAATCGCAGGCAGAGGAGGCGCGCTCAAACCGGATCGGCGGATCAGCAACACCTCGTCAGCCTGACACTCTTCAAGCAGTCTGAAGCCGGGCATCTGAGGCATGAGCAGATCCATCGGTATAAGCGAAAACTGTGTCCCGCTCTCTTGATACTTTTTGAGCAGCGCCAAAGCTTCAACTCCGTTTGCCGCGGTCTCAACATCATAGTTGAGCGACAGTATGGTCTCCAAAAGCTTGCGGTTTAACATCTCATCATCAACGACCGGTACCCTGCGCCGCCTCTTACTTTTCCTTGTAAATTACTGCATACAGTCCTACTCTCGCAGTTTTGCGGAATAATAATCCATGCGCAAAACTGTTATAGCAGAATCATCATAATCACAGTTATTGTAACACATAATAATATAATACACAATCCAAAATGTGATAGCTATATTTATGCAAAATGCACTCAGGTTATACTAAGTATCCATTAAACGCTTTAACAAATTTGTTAGCGAGAAATTTCGCAGAGCAAGGCGGAGGACGCAGGCAGGCTTGAGGTGTTGTCCAAATCTTTG
>CACYSI010000017.1 GCA_902776975.1 uncultured Ruminococcus sp. | reverse complement strand
TATAGGAAACTGCTCGTTTCCTATAAGGTAAAAAAGATTTATATGCCCTCCCAGTTTGTTGCTACGCAACAACGGGAGATGGCTATGCGAAATGCGCGCGCAGCGCGATTTCTTGTCCGAATAGCAGTGTTACAATATTGAAATCCTTTTGTTCAATATAGAATTATAGATATCAGATTGTGTGTTAAAATGTTCAGCGAAAACTTTATTAGGGGTAAGTTATGACTGATACAGAAGAAATCAAAGCGCAGTTCGGCAAATTGAACAGCAAGCAGCAAGAGGCGGTTTTCTGTACAGAGGGTCCGGTGTTGATCCTCGCCGGCGCGGGTTCGGGAAAAACCACTGTGCTCGTAAACCGCATAGCGTATATTATCAAGTCCGGTTTGGCGGAGCCTTGGCAGATACTTGCCATAACCTTCACCAATAAAGCAGCAGGCGAGCTTAAGAGTCGTATCGAAGCCGTAGGCGGCGAAGGTGCGGATGAAGTCTGGGCGGCTACATTCCACTCTACCTGCGCCCGTATATTGCGCAGATACGGCGACAGACTCGGCTACACCAGTCACTTTACCATCTATGATACGGATGACTCCCGCAGGCTGATGAAAGAGATATTGAAGCAGCTTAATATAGATGAAAAATTTCTATCTCATAAGGCAGTTTTAGCTGAGATATCAAAGTATAAGGATAAGATGAAAACTCCCGCCGACGTCAAGACTACTGCCTCATATGACAGCAGACTCAAGTATATCGCCGAGGCTTACGAGCTTTATCAGCAGAGGCTTTTGACGTCCGACGCCATGGATTTTGATGATCTTATCAACAACACTATAGCCTTGTTCGAGCGCAACGAGGATGTACTCGGGTATTATCAAAAGCGCTTTAAGTACATTATGGTAGACGAGTATCAGGATACCAATAAGAGCCAATACAGACTGGTGAGCCTTCTCTCAAAGAAGCACAACAATCTGTGTGTAGTCGGCGATGATGACCAGAGCATTTATCGCTTCAGAGGCGCGACGATAGAGAATATCCTGTCTTTTGAAAACGAGTTCAAGGGAGCCTCCGTCATCAGACTCGAGCAGAATTATCGCAGTACCGGTACCATTCTTGATGCCGCTAACGGGGTTATCAAAAACAACCTTGAGCGAAAGGGCAAGACTCTTTGGACTGAGAATCCAAAGGGTGACAAGGTAACGGTGCATACCGCCTTGAGCGAGAGGGAAGAGGCGTTGTTTATCTCAAAGACCATCCTCGACGGTGTAGCTCAGGGACGCAGCTTCTCGGATTATGCCGTACTTTACCGTATGAACGCGCAGAGCAACGCTATCGAGCAGGCTTTGTCGAGGTCGGGTATACCTCACAGGGTCATCGGCGGTCATCGCTTTTATGATCGTGAAGAAATCAAGGATATGACTGCGTATTTGCAGGTCGTCAATAATCCTAATGATGATGTGCGTCTGCGCCGTATAATCAACAGACCTAAGCGTTCTATCGGCGAGACCACTATGACTAAGGTGGTAGATATCGCCGCCGGAGTAGGGGAGAGCGCCATATCCGTATGTCGTCACGCGAGTGAGTATCCGACTTTGTCAAGAGCTGCCGCTAAATTAGAGGATTTTGCAAGGCTGATCGACGGACTCAATGAGGCTGCTGAATCAGGCGATTATTCTATTGCAGAACTATATAATCTTATCCTTGAACATACAGACTATAAAAATTATCTGATCGCCGAAAAAGATGACTACGAGCAACGCATAGAGAATATCGACGAGTTGTCCTCCAACATCATCAAGTTTCAGGAGGATTACGGCGATGACGCTACTTTGGGAGCTTTTCTCGAAGAGATCTCTCTTATGACAGATATAGATAACTATGACGGCGAGACCGACAGCGTCGTTATGATGACGCTCCATTCCGCAAAAGGTCTCGAGTTCCCGATAGTTTTCATCCCGGGTATGGAGGACGGAGTGTTCCCTTCTACCCAAACCATCATTGAGGCGTCTGAGCTTAACGAAGAACGCAGACTTGCTTATGTAGGTATCACAAGAGCCAAAGAGAAGCTCTATCTTCTCAAAACCCGTGAGAGAATGCTTTTCGGATCAACTACCCATAATCTTGAGTCAAGATTCATCAAAGAGATACCGTCCGAGCTTGTGGAGCGTACAGGTAACGAGAATGTGTATACTAAGCGTGGCTTTGAGACCAATGCACAGACTCAGCGCAATTTCGATCCGTTTGCAAAGAAAAAACCGGTCACTAAGCCTACATCAAATAATTATGCAGTCGGCAACACGGTATTTCATAAGGTTTTCGGTACCGGTATGGTGATCTCAGCTACACCCATGGGCAGCGATACCATGCTTGAGATCGCATTTGATAAGGTCGGCACAAAGACGCTTATGGCTAATTTCGCGAAAATGGAGATCATAAAATAATTTTCTGAACTAATCACAAAATGGAATAACCTCCGTATTATGTAATGATGCAAAATGCTTTTCTGCAATACATCAAATACTTATGCGGAGGTTTTACTTATGCCTGATACTGTAAACGAAACTGCGGCAGAAAACCGCAGATACGGAGATCCCGTATGTATCGACGCCATGAGGGTATATGACAGCTGCGGCGATAAAGATTGTCTGAGCGATATGCCCGTATTCTTTTCCGATGCTTCACAGGCGCTTATTGACGACGCTGTAAGCGTGCGTATCCGATCGGCTGATGTGCTCAACACAGTGATCGATATTGAGCCGGTACCGTTCAACCGAGGCTTCTACTCTATTGATATCACCTTCTTTTTTGAAGTCATCCTCGATGTGTTCTCATCTCCCAACACTTCGCCGACTCAGGTCATAGGTCTGTGCGCCAATGACAAAAAGGTGATTCTGTACGGCTCGGAGGGCAGTGTACGCGTATTCTCATCAGATACCGACGCGGATAATGTCGAACGCTACAACTCACTGTCCCGCAGCCTGCCTGTTGCCAATGTACAGGTAGCTAAGCCTATAGCGCTTGCCGTTACCATGAAAGATAAATGCGGCAGACGCAAGCCGACGTTCAAGATACCTGCCGATGTCATCGAGCGCATCGGCGGCAACATCGCTGAGTCGGGGGACAGAGATGTGCTGGCTACCTTAGGTGTGTTCTCTATCGTACAGCTCATGCGCAACGTTCAGATGCTGATACCGTCATTTGACTTCTGCGTTCCCGAGAAGCACTGTGAAAGCTCAACTGACAGCCCGTGCGATATGTTCTCGCGGCTTGACTTCCCGACAGACGAGTTCTTCCCGCCCGATGTCACGGATAATTCTTCCGACAGCGGATGCGGATGCTCATCGGACAGCTGAAAACTACAGCCCTCTTGCCATATGACAGGAGGGCTGTTTAACTTTATACTCTGAGATTCTTTTTGTGATTTGTGTGATCCCATTCGGTGATAATTTCACCGTCGACTATATACGCCGACTGAGCTATAGCCGCTAATGGTTCATCCGAATAGCTGTCTGAGTAGAAGCTGTCTATCTTGCCGTCGGGATATATTTCTCTGAATCTTCTGACCTTATCTGCGTGATAACAGTTTACTCCCGTATACTTGCCGGTGTGGATATCGACTATTGAGGCGATGACTTTTATCTTAAGCTCTTTTTCAAGCGGCTTGAGCAAGAACTCCGGTGATGCGGATATAATTACATCGTCATCCTTGTGCATCTCAATATAAAACTTTTTAATGTTTTTGATGTTCTCTTCCCAGAACTCGGCTACATCCTTTTCACCGTCACAAGCTCTGAGAAAACTGTACATCTTCTCCTTGAAGTCGGTTTTGCTTCCTATATGAAAAACATAGTACGACATGCTCGCTACCGCGATTTTAGGTACATATAACAAAACTTTAGGGTGTTTTTTGAGACACCAAAAGAAAAATGAAGCTGTCGAATCTCCGCTGTAGATCGTTTTATCAAAGTCAAATACGTTCAATACTATTACTCCAAGCTGTTTGAATATGGTTTATTATATAACTATATTATCATAAATACAATAATAATCACGATAATAATCACGATAAAATTAATATTTTGTTAATCTATATCGCTTTTGGATATGATATTATAATAAAAATATCATAGGAGAGTAGCGGTATTGTTTGGTTATATCAGAGTAGACAGGGCTAATCTGCTCGGTAAAGAGTTTGACGCCTATAAAGGTATATATTGCGCTTTATGTAAGCAGCTCGGTAAAGACTATTCTGTTTTTTCACGCTTTATCCTCAGCTATGACTGTACCTTTTACGCTATGCTTGCGCTGAATATCACCACAGTCGCGCCGTGCTATAAGCAGGGCAGATGCCGCTTCAATCCGTTCAAAAAATGTTTGTATGCCGAGACTGAGAGCAAGGCTCTGTCACTCGCGGCGGCATTGTCGGTCATATCGGCTTATTATAAGTTGAAAGATAACCTTATAGATTCGCCGTGGTACAAGCGTTTGTTGTACAGACCTTTGCAGCCGTTTTTTGCTCTGTGGCGACGTAAAGCGGCAAAAAACTATCCCGAGATCGACGCAAGCGTCAAAAAGATGCTTGACGATCAGCTCAAAGCCGAGAGTGATCCCCACTGTGTGCTCGATAAGGCTGCTCAGCCTACCGCCGATATGCTGAGCGAGGTCTGCGCTTTACTGCCCGATCATATCAGCTGTGATGAAAGATTCGATAAGATCAAACTCAAACGTATCCTCGGCGCTATGGGTTACTACATGGGCAGGTGGATATATCTGACGGACGCTGCCGATGATTATGAAAAGGATAAAAAAAGAAACGGTTTCAATCCGTTTCTTTTGTCCGATGTCAGCGCAGAGCAGCTGCCCGCGTACATAGAGGCTTCGCTTAACCATGCGCTTTCCGAAGCGCTTCTGTCTTACGGATTACTTGACAAAGGACGTTATGACAGTATAATAATGAATGTACTGTGCAGATCCTGCGTTAATATACAAAATGAAATTGTTTCGTCTTTTCACAACAAGAATGATAAAAACGGAGAGTTAAATGAAAAATCCATATGAGGTTCTCGGAGTGTCTCAGAACGCTACCGATGAAGAGATCAAAACCGCATACAGAAATTTAGCGAAAAAGTATCATCCCGACAACTATAACGACAGTCCTCTCGCGGATCTTGCCGAAGAGAAGATGAAAGAGATCAACGAGGCGTATGACAGCATCTGCGATATGAGGCGCAACGGGTCCTCTTCTAACTATTCGTCCGGCTCATACGGCACTAACTCTTCTTACAGCTCTACTTCGTATCCCGATGTCCGCCAATATATAATGAACGGCAGGCTCGACGACGCGCTTGAGCTATTGAACGGCGTGCCCGAGGGCAGCAGGAACGCCGAGTGGTATTTTCTCATGGGTATGATCTACTCCCGCAAGGGTTGGGGAGATCAGGCGTATAATTATTTTCTGCGCGCATATCAGATGGATCCCGGCAACCCTGAGTTCAAAGCTGCTTTCAACAGTGTAAATTCTCGCAGAGCTTATGCAAATCCCGGTTATAATACCAACAGCGGTATGGGATGCTCCGTATGCGATATCTGCACGGGTCTTATGTGCGCCAATTGCCTTTGCAATTGCTGCGGCGGAGGCTTCTGATATGAAAACTTCCGTAAAAGTATCCATGGGCGGCGTAGTAGCCGCCCTATGTCTTGTTTTGATGCTTCTTACATCTGTTATACCTTTCGGCACATACGCGTTTCCCGCGTTTGCGGGTATGCTGCTTGTGTTACTCGTCTTTAATTTAGGATATCCTTATGCTTTCGCGGTGTATATCATTACCGCTGTTCTGTCTTTTCTGCTTGTTGCCGATAAAGAAGCGGCGCTTTTATTTGCGATTTTCTTAGGTTATTATCCGACAGTTAAGGGACTCATCGAGAGATTGAAGTCAAAGGTATGGCAGTATGTCATCAAATTTCTGTTATTCAACGCGACCATGATAGGCGCCTTTTATATCGGAACATCACTGTTATCAATACCCAAAGAAAGCTTCAACATCTTCGGCGTGTATCTGCCTTGGCTGTTTTTGATTATAGGTAACGTAGTTTTTGTAATATACGACCTATGTATTACAAGGCTTGTAACAATTTACCTTATAAAATGGCATAATAGGTTAAATAAGAATACAAAGCTGTAACTGTGATTGCATTTATAAAGAATTAATAGTAGAATTAAATAACAAATAATTCTGTGTAACAAAGGGTGATGGACATGAATAAGAGAACACGACGCGTCAAGCTTTTTACTTCTCTTCTGCTCGCTTTGGCGATTATTCTGTCCGCTGTGCCCTTTGTTATTTTTGTCAATGCAGCCGAAACCGATGAAGCAACAGATCTTACAGATGATATTGAGATCGCTGAGGTCGGCGCGTCTGCCTATTCTCACCGCAGTGTATCTTTTGACGTCCTACCGTTTACTCCGGATGAAAAAATGAACAACTCTATAGATAAACTGTTCATTGATTCGACTCAGGTTTATCTCGATATCAACGGAGAGCACAGGATGACCGTGACTGACGCGTATTCGAGGCCGGCTTATTCTCGCGTCAGCTTTTCTTCGGCGGATTCTTCGATAGCATCTGTTTCGGCTTCCGGTCTGATAAAAGCAAAAAAGAGCGGAAAGACCGTTGTTTCGGCTAAGGATCAGCGAACCGGTAAAACACTGGCTTGTACAGTATATGTAGGCACTGCTTACGCTCCTGCTATCGAACCTACACAGTCCGCGACTCAGTTCCCGACTAATCCGACTAAGCCGACTCAGAAGCCTACCACCGCTCCGACACAGGCGTCTACTCAAAAACAGACCACTGCTCCTACACAGGCTCCGACCCAAAAGCCTACTACAGCTCCTGCTCAGCCTACTCAAGAGACACTGTCACTTAAAGCTACCTCCGCAACCGTGTACCGCGGATGCTATTATCATGTTGTTGCCGTATCTAACTCTTCCGTAAGCTTTACAAGCTCAAACAGCTCTGTAGCTACCGTAAACAGCAACGGTATCGTTACTGCGCTCAGTACCGGTTCTGTAACTATCACAGCTAAGACAAAAACAAAATCAGCTACCTGCAAGCTGAATATCATATCGGGACAGAGCGTCAATATCTCTCATACCAACGCTTCTGTTACAAGATTTATGACTTTCCTGATGAACAGCAGTACATCCGGTGTAAAATGGAGCAGTTCCGATACTTCGGTAGCTACAGTCAGTGACGGCTTTGTATACGGCGCTAAGGCAGGCGTCGCGGTCATTACAGCCTCTACATCAAAGGGAGCGGCTACCTGTGTGATGACAGTCAATCCTTCACATTCGGTCAGATTCGCTTATACCTCGCCGAACTGCGCCGTCAAAAATCAGAAGGTCACGCTCATCGCCATCACTGATACCATGCGTACCGCTGTACGTTTTCAGGTAGGATCCGGCTCATCGGCTTATTATGTCAACGCTACCTCCTGTGTCAAGGATGCCGATACATATGTCTGGAAGGGCACTACATCATTCACTAATGCCGGCACTTATGCTGTCAAAGCCTATTCTCAGTTCAATAATCAGCCCGGTTGGTACTCTTGCAGCGACGGAGATACTACCGCATTTGTCGCTGCGTCTACGGATAAAACAACTACAGCCTGTACCGCGCGCAGAGCATCCGATGAGGTCATCAACCTTATCGCGACATTTGAGGGCTTCTCAAAGTCAGCGTATGCCGATATATTTACAGGCGATCCCACTCTCGGATACGGAAGGGTAGTTTATTCGGGCGAAGAGTTTTATAATGACCTTACCAAAACCGAGGCGTACGCCTATCTCGTACAGACGGTAAACAATGAGGGCTATGCCGATAGAGTAAACTCTTTCCTTATTGACAACAACGTCAAGTATAATCAACAGCAATTCGACGCGCTTGTCTGTTTCGTATATAATACCGGCACGGGACCGCTGTACTATGATGACGATCTGATCTCTGCCATTCTTGATTGTTCGGATGGCTCCGGCTCTAAAAAGACATACTATATCAGCGGTGATGATGTGCGTATACGCACCGGAGCGGGTACGAGCTACGGTATCATCAGAGAGCTCAGCTACGGCACTTCGCTCACTATCCTTTCTACTAACAATAAAGACTGGTATTATGTTCAGCTCTCTGACGGTACTAAGGGATATGTAAGCTCCGATTATATATCTTCTCGATCAACAGGCGGAAATCTCGATCTCAAATATATCAATAAGCAGAACTTTATCAACAAGTTCTGTCAGTATCATCACGCCGGAGGATGTATTTACGGTCTGCTGTATCGAAGAGTCGATGAAACTGAGATATTCTTCTACGGTGATTATGAGCCGTGCTACGGAGATTATAAATATCCGATAAATTTTGTCTGCGCTAATAATCCTTCTTTCCACACATAATTGATTTCATAAATAATACAAGCCCTGCATAAAATGATTCAGGTGATTTTATGAAGGGCATTGTATTTCATGTAAACAGTAACAATAGGGTATTGCGTCTGCCTGAGTTAAAAAAGCGAGGCAGTGATATCAAGCGGCTAATATCAAGATACGGCGTTCAGGCTGTCTTCGCAGCGTTGTTTATGTTAGGCTTGATAGTAGGCGCCGCCTCCAGCAAGAGTTTTGATAAAAGTGTTTTTGACAAGCTGGACTTGCTTTTTGTCACAAATCTTGAGGCAAGACTCGGTATGAGCGTGGCTGATATTTTTATCGCCTGCTTTGTTTCGTACTTTTTGTTTATATTGGTCGCTTTTTTAGCATCATTATCCGCATGGGGATTTGCGGCTATACCGGTGCTCGCGGCGATAAAGGGATTTACTGTAGGAGTATCAACAGCGTTCATCTTTTCTATGTACAAAATATCCGGCATCGGGTTTTATATACTTGTTGTATTGCCGGGAGCCGTATTGTTTTTGTTTGCGCTGATCAGATATTCCGCGTCGGGATTTGCTTTGTCTCTCAGATACTTCAGACTTTCTGTTTTCGGTAACGACAGAGAGCCGGAGCTCGCGTTTCATCTTAAGCGCTTTTTGAAAAAAACTCTGTTCGCGTTTTTATCGTCAGGAGCCTGCGCTGTTTTGGATATGCTCCTGTGGATCCTTTTCGCGGGCAAATTTGATTTTTAATATGACTGTTCCGCATAATTCGGATCGCAGTCAGTATTATTGAGGAAGATATGGAAAACGGAAGAAAAAAATTTAAATTTGAGATTTTACTCTCACGATATTTTACTAATTTTCATCGTATAGTTTTGACTAATCTGCTGTTTGCGGTTCCGTCGGCAGTATTCTTTGCGGCGTTTTGGTTTTTGAGCAACGCGCTGTTCAAGGGTGCGGTCGCGGCGGTCATCCTGCTCGCGATCATTCCGCTGTTCCCGTTTTACGCGGGTGTAGTAATGGTATGCCGCAATATCGCCCGGGGAGATACCGATGTAAAGGTGGTCAGTGAATTCTTCTTCGCGATAAAGGATAACTTTCGGCATTTCTTGGTGCATGGGTTAGTTGTATATGTTATCACTACACTCAGCGTACTGGCTATCTCTCTTTATGTTTCCATGCTTTCGTCGGGATGGTTCTTTTACGCTCTGCTTTTCTTCTGCATCATTGTTGTAGTGTTTCTCGCTTACACGGTTTTTTATCTGCCTTTGATGAGTGTAACGTATGATCTGCCTCTTAGATACATTTACAAGAACAGCTTTTTGATGTCCTTCGGTGAGTTCAAAAACAACTTCTTTGCCACTCTTGCGCTCGCCGTTGTGTTCGCTATTTGCTTTACTGTCACTATGTTTGCTCATACCCAGACTGCTCTTATCATCATGCTGGCAGTCATGTGGGCTGTCCTTATCCCTGCTACCTGTACATTTATGATAGTTTTCTTTATCTATGACGGTATGATCAATATAATCAGAGATAAAGATGAGCTCAGTCGTGAACTTACTGAGTCTATTGATAAACAGATGGCCGAACGCCAAAAAGAGCTGAATCCCGTTCAAGAGCAAGAGGATTTTTCCGATATAGATATCTCTGCGCTCAAGGATACGGATGATTATATCTTCCATAACGGCAGGATGGTAAAGCAGAGCACGCTCCTGCGTATGATAAAAGAGCGTGAACAGTCATCGGAAGGTGATAAAGATGAATAATAAGGCTTTGATCGTTGTCGGACTTGCCGCTGTCATAGCCGCTTCTACCGGCGTTGCGTTCGCCTCTAACGGATCCTCTCATCCTCGCGGCGCTGACGGCGATCCTACAACTGCCTCACAGAGTGTCTCTACAGAAGCGGGCATTTCGTATGACGGATCTCATGATCCCGGGGCTGATCCTCAATTAGAAACAGGCGCCTCTGCTTTTCAGGCAAGTGAAGCATCTGACGCGACTGTAACATCTGAGTCTACACCACAGAGCGTTCAGTCAGAAACTGTTTCGGATTCTGACAATAACGCTTCTTCGTTCAACGTACTGCCTTCGGCGTCATATACCATAAAAAGAGTTGTAGACCGTAACAGCGGTGAAGAGCAAGCTCCTCAGCTTGTGTTCGGAAAGTATTACAGCTCATGTTTTCTTACTCTGTATAACGACTGTACAGCTGAGCTATGCCTGAGTCCTTCTACAGGTAAAAGCGAGAAAGGTACTTATTCTATCTACGGCGATACTATGTATGTAGATCACGGTGATGACCGAATGTCTCAGTATACCGTAGTTTTCGGCGATAACAACTCCATAGTCTATATAGTAGTAAGCTCGGGAGAGTATGACGTTTATTTCGGTTAATTTAATATTTTACGGGACAGCCCTTTGACGGACTGTCCCGTTTTTTACTTTACAGGAAATTGCTCGTTTCCGGACACGCGTGTCAAGCAAAAAGATTTGTATGCCCGCTCAGTTTGCCGCTGTGCGGCAACGAGCGATGGCTATGCGAAATGCGCGCAAAGCGCGATTTCTTGTACCGCTCAGCTTGCCTTGTCATTTTCTATGAACCAGCGGTTCTCTTCCAGAAAAAGATATTTTTCACGCGATTTGATGCGGCAGGTATAGCGTATACCGGCTCCGCCGGCTTTGAGCGAAGCCGCAAAGCGTACATCGGTGACCCTCTCTATCTCAAAGCTCCTTCCGTCATCCCAGTTTATACGCAGCGGGACTATATTTCCGTCAGGGTCAAACTTAGCTGTTACAGATACATATTGCTTCATATTCATCTTACCTTTCATTATTCGTGATTCTTTTATACAGGCTGATCAAAAATATCCTACAGGATGTATAACGTGCTCTTCTTTTGGATTGAATGATGACAGAGATTTATCCAGCATAAGAGCGGCAGGACGTACACAAAACGATCCGAAGCGCCGTTTGAGCGCGTCAAGAGAACGGTCAAGCTCACTTAGTCTTTCTCTGCTGTCCTCATCTCTCAGCAGTGAAAGCTGAGCCGAGGCCGAGGCAGGGGAGAGGTCGCTCACCTTTATACCGAGGCTCCTCATTCTGGTTCCTTTGGTATAATCGGTTCTGAAAAGCTCCATGGCAGCGCTCAGTATCTCATGTGTGATGTCTGTGGGAGTTATCAGCTTAGTCTGTCTTGTAAAGCTCATGAGCTTGTTATCGCGGACATAGATACATACCACACGCGCTTTAGCTCCGTGCTCGCGCAGGCGGCGGCATACCGAGTCGCACAAAACGGTAAAGATGATCTTAGCGTCATCTTCGTTTTCAAGATCGCGCGGAGCCGTGGTCGAGTTGCCGATAGACTTGATAGCCGAGCTCTCATCCATACGCATAACAGGCGACATATCAAATCCGTTTGAGAAGGTGTGCAGAATATCGCCCCACTTGCCGAAGTTCGCTCTGAGCACGGGGAGGGGGAGAGCGGCGAGCTCGCCTATGGTATACACACCCAGATTATTCAGCCTGCGCTTAGTGCTTCTGCCTACATACAACAGATCGCCTACATCAAGCCGCCACGCTATATCTTTGAAGTTATCCTTTCTGATCACGGTGACCGCGTCGGGCTTTTTGTAATCGCTGCCGAGTTTAGCGAATATCTTATTGAAGCTGACGCCTACGCTGACGGTTATCCCCAGCTCGTTTTTTATCCTTCGCCTTATCTCATGAGCTATCTCTACTCCGTCCATGTCGTTCGCACTGACGTCCAGCCACGCCTCATCAAGTCCGAACGGCTCTATGAGATCGGTATAATCGGAGTATATGCGCCTGCAAAGCCGCGAAAACCTCATGTATCTCTCAAAATGAGGTTTGACAACTATCAGCTCGGGACATTTGGCTCGAGCCTGCCATATAGCCTCGCCTGTTTTGATCTTGTATTTTTTTGCCGCTTCATTTTTAGCGAGGATTATACCGTGTCGTTTGTCGGCGTCGCCGCCTACGGCTACGGGCTTATCTCTTATATCAGGGTTGTACAAACATTCAACTCCGGCATAAAAACCGTTGCAGTCACTGTGAAGTATAGTACGCATATCGAACACCTTTTAGAACAAACATTCTATATTGCTTATATTATAGAATAAACGTTCGAAATTGTCAATAGTAATTTTTGATAATAAGCCTCAGTATTTGATTGAGATTGCCACGGGCTAAAGCTCTCGCGATGACTGTAAAATAAAACGGGCAGCGGCATCATCCGTTACCCGTTAAATGCTGTTAAATTGAATTTATCAGTCGAGATACTTTGACATATCATCAGAGATCTTATCGGTGATCGCCTTAGCCTGCTCGGCGGTTTTACCTATAGCCGTGATATAGATCTTGAGCTTAGGCTCTGTACCGGAGGGTCTGACTATAGCGCAGTGACCGCCCTCGGTGGTGTAGGAGAGGACATTTGACTTAGGCAGATCAATAGCTTCGGTATTGCCGGTAACAAGGTCTGTGGCTACCTTCTCGCTGTAGTCAGCTATAGCCTCTACCTGATATCCCGCTATAGTCTTTGGAGCGTTGTTTCGCAGACCGTCCATGATATCGGCTATCTTCTGCATACCTGCGGCGCCCTTGAAATAGAAGTTGAGAGTAGTGTTGAGGTAATAGCCGTATTTTGCGTAGATACCGTCGATAACGTCTACAAGCGACTTGTTCTGCTTTTTGTAGTACGCGGCCATTTCACAGATCAGCATAGAAGCTACCACCGCGTCCTTATCTCTTACATATGAGCCGCTGAGATAGCCGCAGCTCTCTTCAAAGCCGAATACATAGCGATCCTCTTCGCCTTTTTGCTCAAGTCCGAGAATGACCTCGCCGATATATTTGAAGCCTGTAAGCACGTTTTTGAGCTCAGCGCCGTACTCTTTGCACATAGCCTCTATGATCTTAGTGGTAACTATGGTCTTGACTACTATCGGATTCTTGGGCAGAGTACCGTTAGCCTTGCGGCAGGAGAGGATATACTCGGTCAGCATAGCTCCAATCTCGTTGCCTGTATACAGACGGTAGGTACCGTCGGCTCTTCTGGCTGCTATACTTACACGGTCTGAGTCGGGATCGGTAGCGAGCAGCAGTTCGGCTCCGGTAGCTTTACATAGCTCAAGCCCCTTGGCGAGAGCTTCTTCAAGCTCGGGGTTGGGGAAAGGACAGGTAGTGAAATTACCGTCGGGATTTTCCTGTTCCTTGACTACGGTCACGTTCTCAACTCCGATATCCGCGAGAGCTCTCCTGACGAGCTTGTTGCCCGCGCCGTTGAGGGGAGTATAAACGATGTTAAGCCCCGCGTCTTTGCATATGCCGGGATTAACCTGACGCTTTTCGACCTCAGCTATATACTCATCATATACGCTGTCCTTGACATATTCTATAGAGCCGTTCTTAAGCGCCTCATCAAAGTCACAGAGCTTGACGTCGTCAAAAACATCAATAGCCTGTATCTCGTCAAAAACCATGCCCGCGGCAACATCTGTCATCTGACAGCCGTCTTCGCCGTAAGCCTTGTAACCGTTATACTCAGCCGGATTATGGCTCGCTGTGACCATGATGCCGGCTACACATCCTAAATTGCGTACAAGATAGCTGAGTACGGGCGTGGGTTCGAGTTCTTCTGTGATATAAGCCTTTATGCCGTTAGCGGCAAGTACCCTCGCGGCTTCTATCTTAAAAACATCTGAGTTAATACGCGAGTCATGAGATATAGCTACCGAGCCTGTACCGTACTTCTTCTTGATATAATTAGCCAGACCCTGAGTAGCATGACGAACGACATAAATGTTCATCCTGTTAATACCGGCGCCGAGCACACCTCTCAGTCCGGCAGTGCCGAATGTCAGCGGAGTGTAAAAACGATCGTAAACAGCGTCGTTATCATCCTTGATGTCAAGAAGCTCCTGTGTTATCTGAGCATCTTCCTTAGCCTTTTCGAGCCATTCGTTGTAAATCTTGATATAATCCATAACATCACCTACTGTGCATAGAATTAGTATAAATACTTTCAAAAGTATATCACAAAATCACGGTGTTTACAATAATAATCTATCATATTTTCTGAAAAAAGTATTCTTACATGTCAATTATGAGTGAAACACGCGCGATATTCACCGAGATTTTCAAAAATGATGAGGATTAAATTAGATTAGAAAAATAACGCGGCATAAAAACACTTGATTTATTCATATTGTTGTAGTATTATAAATAAGTTAAGATCTACGGATTATTTATTCGTTATTTAAACAATGATCGGGAGGTATAAATATGGATGAAAACAAGACCGAGCTTAATGAAGAATTAGAAAACAACGGAGTTGAGGAAACGGTAGCAGAAGAAGTAACCGAAACCGAAGTGACCGAAGCTGACAAAGTAACTGCCGATGCCGAAACCGCCGAGGAAACAGTTGAGTCTGTGTCTGACCCGGCAAACGAAAACTCGAATGCTTTTGACGACAGCGAGGAGACCTTGCCCGAAAATATCGAGTCGGAAATAGAACAGCTCGATAACGAACAGCAGAAAAAGCCCTTTCCTCTGCAAAAGCCGGTTATTATCGCGGCTTGTATACTATTGGTAGCTCTGCTTGGATATTTTCTCTATGTAGGATTTTTCCTTAAAACTCCGGAGGGTGTGACTTGGTCTCAGGAGCTCGACGGCGCGACTTATTACTTTGAGTTCAAAGACGGCGGCGCCTTGAAAGCATATGTCGGAAGTATAGAGATAGACAGCACTTACCAGAAGGAAAAGACAGATAACGGCAACACTCTGACTGTAGGCACAAATATCTGTAACTTCTACGCCGGCAATCCCGCGACTTATACGATATCCGGCTCGAGAATCCTCGGCAATCAGGTGCTCAACTACTCGTACGGTGAGGGTAATGATTTCGCTTTGAATCAGTCGAGCAGAAAAGAAGCGACTTTGGATTTACCTAAAGATTTCACAGCGAATGAGGATCTGCTCGGAACATGGGTGTTCCAGTATTTCGGTTATGATATTTATAAGGTGACTTTCAACGATAACGGCTCTATCAAACTGCAGTTCTTACAGGATGGCATCACCTATAACGGCACATATACTGTTGAAGGCGACAATATCAATTTCACATATTATGTGGCGGACAGCGTCGCTACTCAGCTGCCTTACACCGTAGACGGTGATAAGCTCAACTTCCTCGGCGCGAGCTTTATTCGCGAGGGCAGCGACGCCACTCCGGATCAGCAAGCTCTGCAGGTTCCTCAGGGACAATAATACGATTCTATACAACGACCCCCGCCGAAGATTGGCGGGGGTAAGTTTATATATGCGCTTAGTTTATATGCGTTTAGCCATCATGGCGAGATCGATCACATCTACCTTACCGTCATCGGATAAATCAGACGAAAGCAGATATACTCCGTTATAATCAGCGCTCCCGATAAGATAATCCATAAGCAGCTTCAAGTCACGACTGTTTACGCTGCCTTCTCCGGTTATATCGCCTGTCACGGATAGCTCAAATTGGATGCTGTCATCATCAGAACTGAATATGGCAGTCCACGCCGTACCTACATTACCGCTTTTCTTTTCAACATTATCCCGATATAAAGCTACCGAATAGCCTTTGTGATTAATATCGGACTTAAATCCCGCGACTGTTGTTCCGGCAGGGATCGCAGATATTTTGTAATCGGTAAATGAAATACGGTATTTTTTTGATGAGATCTCCTTGAATGTATCATTGTTTGCGTATTGATCATTACTGTCCTGATGATTTGAACCTGAGTTATCTGTGTTGCCTCGGCTTAATTCGGTAAAGGCATCGCGGCTTATTGTGTAAGAACTGTTCTTATCCGCCGCGATCAAGCTGTCGCCATAGCTGTACAGCAGGGTAGGTGAGCTTCTGCATGTATAAGAGCATATCTTTTCGCCGGATTCAAGATCGTATCCGAAAATCTCACTGTTACACGAGCTGTATATCCTGTTTCCGATAACGCAGGAAGATGAGCATACTGAGCTTGTATCCATGCGGAAAAGGCGCTCGACACTGTTCGAAACACGATACACATCGCCCAATGCCGAAACAAGATAGTTTTCATTTGCCGCAAACAAACCGGGATTGACCGATGCTCCCGACAGCGTAGTGAAGCTCTCAACGTTTATACGATACAGAGTACTGCCTCCTACGATATATACGCCGCTGCTGTAGCCGCAGAACGCCGATGTGATATCATTGTTGAATGAATACGAACGTATAAACGAACCTTCAAAAGAGTATTTTTTGAGCTCTTTTGAATTGTTGCAGTTCTCAATATACAGATAGCTTCCGTCACAGCAAAAATCGGTATCGTTATACAGCTTTGCTCCGTAAATACAGAAGCTATCCAAAAAATCTCTGTCTAATGAGTAGGTATAAACAACAAGCTGATTATTAGCCGTATCATTACACAATAATATGATGTTACCGCAAAAGCCGCATACCGCGTTGACGGTATATCGCAGATCAAGCTGAGCGCTGCGGTTTGTTGAGGCGTATCTGTCTATCACCGCGCGTTTACCGCTGCATGAGATATGATATGCTCCCGATTGGTCGGTATAATAAAAGTCGGATGTATTACCTGAAACATATGCGGAAGGAGAGAGCGCGGAGAATAAAACGATAATAACAATAAGCGTTATGCTAAGGACCTTCTTCATAAACTCACATCCTCACTAAGGTATATTCGACATGATTCGACAATGTCTTAGTTTGATTATAACTAATAGTGCCGTACATATCAATAGGAAATGAGAATATAAAAAACAGCTTTTGCCATAGCGTTTTTGTCTGCGCCGTGCGCACGGCTTACGGCTTGACACAGTCGCCTTCGAATCCCTCCGCTTTCGCTGTTCGGTTATATGACAAAAGAACCGCCCTGATGGACGATTCTCTTGTCAATGGCGGAAGCGGTGTATGATGTATATAGATTTAAAATTGATATCGTTTGATAACGTCACCTATTATTACAAGTCTTATCTGCGCTCTCCCTAAAAATGCCATACTATGGCATTTTTGTCTGCGCCGTTCGCACAGCTTACGGCTTGACACAGTCGCCTTCGAATCCCATCGCTTTCGCTGTTCGGTTATATGACAAAAGAACCGCCCTGATGGACGATTCTCTTGTCAATGGCGGAAGCGGTGGGATTCGAACCCACGAGCCCGTGAGGACTACCTGATTTCGAGTCAGGCCCGTTATGACCACTTCGATACGCTTCCGTATTCAATTGCGCAAATGTTATTTTACTTTGTTTTTGCGATATTGTCAAGTGTTTTCTATCAAATAGGCTATAACTGAGTTGGATACAAGAAAGCCCTTGACCGTCAAAGCAATCGAGTTATTCGTAACGGTACATAAGCCGTTCTCCTCGATTCGCTTTGCCGCTTTGATAAGGCTATCGCTGACGTTGCGTCCGAATCTCTCTTTATAGTCCGCAAAACTAAAGCCCTCGGTCAGTCTGAGCGCGAGCATTATATACTCTTCACTGTCACCGCCGTAAGACTCAAATACGGTTTTGTTACCGTAAAAGCTCTCAAAGCTGTTGTCGTAATAAAACCTCTTGCCGTCTAAGAAGGAATGAGCCGACGGGCCTAAGCCGAGATACTCATCATCGTGCCAATAATGAAGATTGTGTTTGCTCTCACGACCTGTGATACAGAAATTGGATATCTCATATTGATGGTAGCCCAATTGAGCCAGCTTATATACCGACTGCTCATAAAACGCTGCCTGCTCATCATCGTTAAACAGAGCGAGTTTATCTCTGTTCGCGAAAAACGGCGTACCTTCTTCGACCTTTAGGATATATGAGGATATATGCTGAACACCTAATGAGGCGCAGAACTCCAGAGTTTTGTCAAGACTGTCTGAAGTCTGCTCCGGTACAGCTAACATCACATCAAGTGAGATATTATCAAAGCCCGCGGCCTTAGCTCTTTTCACGGTATGCTCTACGTCACCCGCGGAATGCCTGCGACCCAGTATCTTTAGCTCATTGTCATTAGCGCTCTGTAAGCCGACAGACAGACGGTTGAAGCCGGCTTTACGCAGTTCGGTGAAATCCAGATCGGACGTAGAAGTCGGATTGACCTCGATCGTGACTTCTGCGTTATCGGTAACATCAAAGCGGTTGTACACTTGACCGATTATTCTGACCAATCTCTCATGACCGAGCAGGGAAGGGGTGCCGCCACCGAAATAAACCGTATCAACAGCGAGGTCGACAGACTCTCCCCACAAGGATATCATACGGATAAGGTTATCGGTATAGGTGTCAAATTCCGTGACGCCCGCTTTCTTACTGAAAAAGCTGCAGTAAGCGCATTTGCCGTCACAAAATGGTACATGTATATACAGACCGATATTGCTCATAAAACTCTCCGATACAACAAAAGTATTTACACAAAGGGGTGAGGCAGGAACCAAAGTTCCTGCCTCAAATTTGGAAGGTATATGAAAAAACTTAGATGAAATCATTACTGTAATGCTATTTTAATAAATTCTGAGAAGATTGTCAAGTGCATTTGTATAATTTGACGTAGAAAAAACGACCATAAAGTTGTTGACTTTTACCATAAAATAATAGTAAAATTATAACGTATCACTAAAATTGTTGTTTTTTTACAGCACTTTGCACTATAACAGGCGAGTTTGCACGGAGGTATATATTGAGCACATTGACTGAACAGATAGAAAAACGCCGGACCTTTGCCATAATATCCCACCCGGACGCGGGTAAGACAACGCTTACCGAGAAGCTGCTTCTATACGGCGGCGCGATAAACTTAGCGGGATCCGTAAAGGGCAAGAAGACGGCTAAGCACGCTGTATCCGACTGGATGGAGATCGAAAAGCAGAGAGGTATATCTGTCACCTCATCTGTTTTACAGTTCAAATACGACGGCTACTGCATCAACATCCTCGACACGCCCGGACACCAGGATTTCTCTGAGGATACCTATCGTACTCTCATGGCGGCAGACAGCGCGGTCATGGTGATCGACGGCTCAAAGGGCGTTGAGAACCAAACCAAAAAGCTCTTCAAGGTATGCGTGATGCGTCATATACCGATAATCACCTTCATCAATAAGATGGATCGCGATGCTCAGAGCCCCTTTGATCTGCTGGAGGATATCGAGAACGTACTCGGCATCAACACCTGCCCGATGAACTGGCCTATCGGCTCGGGTAAGGAGTTCAGAGGCGTATATGACCGCAAAAAAGGCAAGATACTCGCCTATACCGCCAACAACGGTCAGCGCGAGGTAGAGCAGGAGGAAATCTCTCTCGATGATCCCGAGCTCGACTCAAAGCTCTTTTACGGTCAGAAGGACGCTCTGTTTGACGATATCGATCTGCTTGACGGAGCGGGCAACGAGTTTGATATAGACCTTGTCCGCAAGGGTCAGCTGACTCCCGTGTTCTTCGGCTCGGCTCTGACCAACTTCGGCGTAGAGCCTTTCCTGCAGGAATTTTTGCAGCTCACCACAGGACCCTTGCCCAGAGAGGCATATGATCGTCATTGCGAGGAGCAAAGCGACGCGGCGATCTCAACCATAGCTCCCGACTCCGACTTCTTTTCTGCCTTCGTATTCAAGATACAGGCTAATATGAACAAGGCTCACCGCGACAGAGTAGCCTTTATGCGCATTTGCTCAGGCAAATTCGATAAGAACATGGAGGTCTACCATGTGCAGGGAGACCGAAAGATGAAGCTCTCTCAGCCTCAGCAGATCATGGCGCAGGAGCGCGAGATCGTTGATGAGGCGTACGCCGGAGATATCATCGGCGTATTTGATCCGGGTCTGTTCTCGATAGGCGACACCATAGTCAGCCCGGGGCAGAAATTCGCCTTCAAGGGCATACCTACCTTTGCTCCCGAGCATTTCTCTCTGGTGCGTCAGAAAGACACCATGAAGCGCAAGCAGTTTGTAAAGGGCATGAATCAGATCGCTCAGGAGGGCGCTATACAGATATTCCATGAGCCGGAGTCCGGTATGGAAGAGGTCATCGTGGGAGTCGTAGGCGTACTGCAGTTCGACGTGCTCAAATACAGACTTGAGAACGAGTATAATGTCGAGATAATCATGGAGAGCACTCCGTATCAGTACATCCGCTGGATCACCTCCGATGTAGTCGACTACAGGGCGCTCGACCTCGCCTCGGACACTAAGGTGGTAGCCGACTTCAAAGAGAACAAGCTGCTGCTGTTCCGCTCGGAGTGGAGCATCGACTGGGCGCTGGAACACAACAAGGGCTTAACCCTGCAGGATTTCGGCAACGCCGAGTAATACTCTGCCAAAAAATCAATAGGACACGCAAGATACAGACGCCTCTTGAATAAGATTTCAAGAGGTGTTTTTATGTTTGAATTTCTGTCATATATAAGCCAATACATCTTTCTGTTCATACTGCATATAGCTCACTCCGACAGCTTCCCTAAGCCGCTCAAAAAGGCTGAAGAGAGGCATTATCTCGAGCTTGCGGCGAAGGGAGATACAGAAGCTCGCAACATACTTGTGGAGCGCAATCTGCGTCTTGTGGCGCATATCATCAAAAAGTACTACCAGAACTACGGCGGACAGGAGGACCTTGTATCTATCGGCACGATAGGGCTGATAAAGGCGGTCAATACCTTTGATATGAGCAAAAATATAAAGCTCTCGAGCTATGCCTCGCGCTGTATAGAGAACGAGATACTTATGTACTTTCGTAATAACCGCAAGTCGGCGCAGGATATATCTCTCAACGACACCATAGACACCGATAAAGACGGCAATCCGCTGACGCTCATGGATATCATGGCGTCCGATATGGATGTGGCTGAGGATGTGGACACAAAGCTCAGGCTCGACGTGCTGGCAGAGTATATAGACGAGGTGCTGACCGACAGAGAAAAAGAGATAATAATCCGCAGATACGGGCTTAACGGCAAAAAGGTACTGACTCAGCGCGAGCTCGCGGACATTCTCAACATATCGCGCTCTTATATCTCGCGAATCGAGAAAAAGGCTCTCGAAAAGCTGAGAAAACGCTATGAAGCGGGTTGAGTTATTGACTAAACCGGCTAATGTATCTATAATGTAATAAGGCGGCTTGACACCGCATATATATAGTGCGGTGATACTATGAAGCTCCGTACCATATATATAATAATACTGACAGTTATACTGATAAGCTTTTGTGTGATAATGTACTCGGCGTTCTCAAATATAGCCGTGCATACATCCTCGGATGAAGCCGCTTACCCTAAGCCGTATATAGTTATTGACGCGGGTCACGGCGGCGAGGACGGCGGAGCACAGGTCGACGGAGTGCTGGAGAAGGACATCAACCTCAATATCTCCGATAAGCTCGCCGATATGCTCAGGCTGTGCGGCTATTATGTCACTGAGGTGCGCGACGATGACATATCAGTATATGACAGAAGCTCTGCCGATACTCTGAGGGAGAAGAAGGTCTCCGACCTCAATAAGCGCGTTCAGCTTTTCAACAGCAGCGCGGATAATATCGTAGTGAGCATACATCAAAACAAGTTTGATAACAGCGCCTACAGCGGCACTCAGATATTCTATTCGGTAAACAATGATAAGAGCAGTCTGCTTGCCGAGGCTATACGCCGATCTGTAGTCGGTCTTATACAGAGTGATAACACAAGAGAGCTCAAGCCCGCAGGTACGGATATCTTCGTGCTCGACAAGGCCGCTGTGCCTGCCGTGATCGTAGAATGCGGCTTTCTGTCAAACAACGAGGAGCGTTCAAAGCTGCTCGATGAAAACTATCAGAGCGATATGGCATACTCGATAGCTATGGGTGTGCTTGAATATATAGAGACTGTAAAGCAGAGGTAACAACTATGGCTAAGATAAAAAGCGTATATATATGCTCCGAGTGCGGATATGAGAGCGCTAAGTGGTACGGCAAATGTCCGTCATGCGGCGAGTGGAACACAATGAACGAAGAGATAAAGGACACTGCTAAGCCCTCGGCGGGAGCCGTACGCTCGCGCGCGGCGGCATACGCTCCGCCCGTGCAGATCAGAGACATAAGCACCACAGATGAGACCCGCTATAAAACAGGTTCCGCGGAGCTTGACAGAGTCATGGGCGGCGGTATAGTCAAGGGCAGTCTTGTACTGCTCGGAGGCGATCCCGGTATCGGCAAATCCACCATACTGCTGCAGATATGCGAGTACCTCGGCAAGAGCCTTAAGATACTGTATGTATCGGGCGAGGAGAGCAAGCGTCAGCTCAAGCTCAGAGCAGACAGACTCGGCGTAGACTCGGACAACCTGTTTATACTCACACAGACAGATGTGGAGCTTGTTTGCGAAACCATCCGTCAGGACAAGCCCGATATCGTGATGATAGACTCCATACAGACCATGTCGCTGTCGGAGCTTAATTCTTCGCCCGGTTCGGTAACGCAGGTCAGAGAGTCCACAAACTACTTTATGCGTACCGCGAAAAGCCTTGATATACCTATGATAATCGTAGGTCATGTCAATAAAGAGGGCTCTATAGCGGGTCCCAAGGTGCTCGAGCACATAGTAGACGCCGTGATGCACTTTGAGGGCGACAGACAGATGTCATACCGCATACTCAGAGCGGTCAAAAACCGTTACGGCTCCACCAACGAGATCGGTGTGTTTGAGATGACCGACTCGGGTCTCAGAGAGGTCGAGAACCCCTCGCTGATGCTCATATCCGGCAGACCGAAGAACGTCAGCGGTACCTGCATAGCCTGCGCTATGGAGGGCACCAGACCGATACTCGCCGAGATACAGGCGCTCGCCGCGTCTACAGGCTACGGAAATCCCCGCAGGATGTGTACCGGCTTCGACTACAACCGCATGAATATGATCTTAGCCGTACTTGAAAAACGAGCGGGCTACTACTTCAACAACACCGACGCGTATGTCAACGTTATAGGCGGTTTGAGGCTCGATGAGCCTGCCGTGGATCTCGCTGTCGCTATCGCTCTGATATCATCGCTGAAGGATATGCCGATCAACGAAGAGGCTATAGCCTTCGGAGAGATAGGTCTCGCGGGCGAGATACGCTCCGTCAGCCACGTCCAGCAGCGAATCAACGAGGCGGTAAGGCTGGGCTTTTGCAGGATAATCGTGCCGTATCACAACAAAAAGGATATAACCGCGCCCGACGGAGTTGAGATAATACCCGTCAGAGATGTAAGAAAAGCGTTTGAGGCTGTCTGTGAGTAAGGCTGTACTTTCCGACAAATACCCCGAGTACGCCGATAAGCTGACTAAGCTCGGGTATACAGCGATACCGAGCGAGCGAGTAGAGAGCTTCATCGAGTATGAGCGCGATCACGCCGATATGCAGTGTCTTATCATAGATGACACGGCGTTTGTCCTGAGCGCCTGTGATAAGCTCGCAAATGCCCTTAAAAGCTCGTATAACGTAGTTTTATGCGGTGATAATATCTCGGGCAGATACCCGTATAATGTCGCTTTGAACGCCGCTGTAGCGGGCAAATACGTCATTTGCAAAGCGGATTCATTAGAAAACAATGTGACCGAATACTGCCGCAAGCACGGGTACAAGCTGATAAACGTAAGGCAGGGCTACGCCAAATGCTCCTGCGCCGTAGTATCTGATAAGGCGCTGATCACAGCAGATATGAGCATATACCGAGCGTTGAACGATACGGATATCGACGTACTGCGGATAGGGCAGGGGAGCGTCACGCTTGACGGCGCTGAATACGGCTTCATAGGCGGAGCGTCGGGTTATGATAAAGCAAAAAAAACACTGTATTTCTGCGGAAATGTAGATACACATCCCGATGGCGAGGATATCAGAGCTTTCTGTCAAAAGCACGGCACGGACATAGTATGCTTATCTGACGGTGAACTGACCGACACAGGCGGAATTATATTTTGTTAATTTTTTAACAATAGGGTAGTGAAGAATATCCGAAAAGGGCATAAGCGGATATGCTGTTCGATTCGAGCTGAACGATTACAGTTTATCTGCGTGTGTGACCGTATCCTAATATATATGAAATTATAAAAGCGTTATCCCGAGCGACTACAATTGTCTTACACGTGCGTGTAAACTATGATTCTTCGCTGCGCTCAGAATGACAACTGAGCTGTTATATTATACTGAGTAGATAATCAGATTTCCTGACAACATATATTTCGCAGCTCATAAATTGAGATCAAATAGTTTAGGATGGCGTGAACGGATATACCGAACAGCAAAAATTATCGTCTCAGTTTTTTCTGAATGAACGTTTACTCATTGAGAAAATTTCTATTCGATGATTTTGAACGCTGTATCGGTGAAAAACGCTCAAAACAGCGTATATCGGCTTATTTCCCGGTTTATGCCCTCCCCTTAATTACATAAAATATTAATTTTATGTAATTTTCTGAATAAGAAAATACAGCTCTCCCTTATGCTGTATAATGAGAAAAAATCGGTCTCCGGTTTTACGTTCGCGTTTGTTTGTTTCTGTAAATGATTCGGACAAACATTTATATACCTACTATGGCTAAAATGTGAGGCGATTTGTTATGGCTAAGTTTTCGAACGAAGCATCCGATCTGATGAAAGACTTTTTGTATTATCTCCAAACTATCAAAGGCAGATCTCCATCTACCGTTGACGAGTACTTCAGCGATCTGCGTACGTTCTTCAGATTCATAAAGATTCAAAAAGGCTACGTCCCCTCGGATACCCCCTTTCAGGATATCAAGGTCGATGACGTCGGCGTTGAGATCGTCAGGTCCGTGACACTCACCGACGGATATGAGTTCATGAACTATCTGCAGCGTGAGCGGCACAATAACAAGTCTGCCAGAGCGCGCAAAACTACCAGCATCAAGTCCTTTTACAACTATCTGACCGGCAAAAAGCATCTGCTGGACGTCGATCCATTAAAGGACTTAGAGCGACCCAACGCTACCGAGAAGAATCCCCTACCCAAATATCTCACTCTCGAACAAAGTATCGAACTGCTGAACGCCGTTGATGGGCCGTTCAAGGAGCGCGACTACTGCATCCTGACCTTCTTCCTCAACTGCGGTATGCGTCTTGCCGAGCTTGTCGGCATGGATTACACCGATATCCGCTCCGACCGCACGGCGCAGATAATCGGTAAGGGCAACAAAAAGCGCATTATTTATCTAAACGACGCCTGTATGTCGGCGTATGAAGCGTATATGAAGGTTCGTCCGGTGGACGGCGTGCGGGCTCAGGATAAATACGCGCTGTTCCTCTCTTCGCGAAAGCAGCGTATATCCCGGGAAATGGTGCAGAAGCTCGTCTATCATTATCTTGAAAAGATCGGTCTGGACTCGCAGGGCTATTCTGTACACAAGCTGCGCCATACCGCCGCAACGCTGATGTATCAGCACGGCAACGTCGATATCAGAGTGTTGAAGGATGTTCTCGGTCACGAGAATCTCGGCACGACCGAGATATACACGCACCTCGATTCTTCACATATAGAAGCCGCTGCAAAGAGCAATCCCCTATCCAAAGTCAAGCAGAAAACAAAGCCTTCCCAATGACGGGAAGGCTTTTTGCATAAGGTAAGGCAAAACCATACTTAAAGCGGTGAATTTTGACCCACATTATCGTATACTATCGCACCGGGATAATCCTTGAACAGCTTTTCTATACACCCGGAGTCATCCTTGCCTATCGGATATACTCCATATTTGTCGTACGAGATACCGTTCCAGAAGTAATACTTTCCGTTTACTTTTATAAGCTGGTATGCGTTCCCGTTCTGCATCAGCAGCATATCCTTATCGCACACATACAGTCCGATAGATTCGTAATCGGTATTGCTGCCGCCGAGCTCGGTGTACTTAAAGCGATCCGATTGCGGAGAATCCAGAGCCTTTCGGACAACTTCTGTCGCCTCGTCGCTGAGCAGCTCATATTTCTCCTCAGACGCTCTGTATGAACCTGTGTGCTCGTCATAGTTAACATCGTTATACATAATGTAAAAGTGATCAAGCTTCGCGTCCGTTAACGTCTGCTTGACCTCGTCATACTTATCTTCGCGTATATAATAGCGACAGGATGAAGTGTAAACGCTGAGTATTGTATTATCATTGTAGATATAGGCAGAGTCGCCGTACATATCGGAAAGCAGAATCGGAACATCGGGAGTTGTTACGCTGGAAATATGGTCGAAATCTTTAAGAAGTAAAATCGTTTTGCTGTTATCTATGTCTATATCCAATACGCGGTAAAGATCACCGTGGTAGCTGATCTCATTATAGGTATCGTCGGTATATACGGCTCTGTTTTCTTTCAGTTCATCCAGATAACGGCAGGACGTGAGAGATAAAGCCGCTATGATAACGGCTGCCGCAAGAGCGGTGAATCTGAAAAATCTTTTCATACCTCTCCCCTCCTTATGCCAGATTGAGCTTTTTGCTCATGATGTAGTTGTTCAGCACGAAGTACACCGCGCTTACGACGACATAGTACAGGATAGCGTACAACAGCAGAAGCCACGGCTGCTCAGAAATCTGATTCATGATATCATTTATCCATACGCTGTTGATAACGGCAAAGATGATGAACACCGTGCCGACAAGCTGCTTCGCCATATATAAGCCGAAGTATACGCCGAACGCTAAAAGCACCTTTTTCTTCTTCGCCAGCTGTCCGACGGATATGCAGCAGTACAGCTTCAGAAACGAGTGTACGCCTAACAGCAGCACCAGAATGACAGCCTCGATGATCAGAACGACACCCTGTGCGCCCAAACTGCCGATGAATTTGTTCAACAGATAGAAGCCGGCTTTGAATATCTCGATATTCAGCTCGCCGAAGGTGATGATGATGAACGATATGAATATCACGAATAATGTGCCGATGTAGAACAGCATGGAGTTGAGCAACTTAGCCGTGATATGCTGTGTCGGAGTCACCGGCAGAGTATGATTAAGGTAGCCCTCGTTGGTATACATTCCCTGATAGAAACGCACTATCGACACAACCAGAGTCATGACTAAGCAAACGGCTATAGCGATAAAGTACAGCGTTAAGGATGAGATGAAAAATCCGTTATAAACTGTGTTAAGCGTGCCTGCAGCCTCTTTGGGCTCAAAAAGCTGTATCAGCCTGTTTATCAGCGCTATGCCGAGTATTATCAGCTGTACCGGGAACAGCAGTCTGAAATACGACTGAAAGTCATATTTTATCAGCTTCTTTACCATCTGAACACCTCCCTGAAATACTCGTCCACGC
>CACYSI010000016.1 GCA_902776975.1 uncultured Ruminococcus sp. | reverse complement strand
GAAAGCTTTTGACGTATACGGGTCTGTGCATTGTCAACTGATTTTAGGGGAATGTCCAGCCGTTTTGATATCTCCTTGTACGAATAGCCGGAAAGGTGCAAAATTGCTACTTTGTACTCAAGGTCCGACAGGCTGTTTTTGAGGACGCGGCGCAGGGCGCTGATATACTCCTTGGTCTCGACCAGCTCCGACGGAGTGGACGCCGTGGGGTCAAAGCCCGCTTCCTGCTCATCCTCGATAGATATGATATTGCGGGCGGGTACGGCGCCCTTGCGCGTAGCCGAGCGCAGCAGCGAGCGATAGCGGTTCTCTACGCACAGCATAAGATAGTTCTTGAAGCTCATGCCCTTGGACTCATCATAGCTGCGGCACGCCGACAGCAGGGCTACCATGCCCTCCTGAAGCATATCGCTGTCATCTGCGTCCGCAAAGCTCAGGCGATATCTCTTGGCGGCTGAGGATATCAGCCCGATGTACCGCGAGGCGATTATCTCAAAGGCTTCGTCCGAGCCGGAGCGAAAATCGGAGATAAGCTCTTCATCCGTCAGCCGAGGCTCAATGCCGGTCGAATAATCTTTCAGGACACAGCACCTCACAATATTTTATCTATTTAAAGTAATAATAATAAATAATCAGCCAAAAGTCAACAGGTTTTTCAAAATACAATGTGATGAAAATATTACAAATTATTCACACTAACAGTCATTTTGTGCATATTCAACAGTATTTTCGCTATATTTTTGGAACGCAATTTAAATAACGCTGTGTTATAATAAAACCAACGTTATCGAACAAAAAAGCGATTGGGATAGGAGAGGCGAAAATGGTAGTAAAATGCAACAGCATGGGACTGTTCGGACTGAGCACATACGCTATAGAGATAGAGGCTGATCTGTCGCGCGGAGTAGCCGCCTTTGACATTGTCGGCTTGCCCGACGCCGCTGTTAAGGAGAGCCGCGACAGAGTACGCTCGGCGATGAAGAACTGCGGCTTTGAGTTCCCGAACTCGCGGCTGATTCTCAACCTTGCTCCCGCCGATATCAAAAAAGAAGGACCGCTCTATGATCTGCCTATCCTCATAGCGGTGCTCAAATCGACACGCCAGATAAACGCGAACACAGACGACTCGGCATTCATAGGCGAGCTGTCGCTGTCGGGTGAGCTGAGAGGAGTGAACGGAGTACTGCCCATGGCTATCGCGGCGAGAGAGCTGGGCTTCAAAAAGCTGTATGTGCCCGCCGTCAACGCCAACGAGGGCGCCGTGGTGAGCGGTATAGAGGTATATCCCGTGGGCAGTATCTTTGAGCTGATAGATCATCTCGCGGGGCGCGTTCTCATCGAGCCGGCGGTATACTCTCCCGAGGAGACCATGCCCGAGAGCGGGCTGGACTTCTCTCAGGTCAAGGGACAGGCCGAGGCTAAGCGCGCGCTGGAGATAGCCGCCGCAGGCGGGCACAACGTGCTGCTGATCGGCTCGCCCGGCGCGGGCAAAAGTATGCTCGCCAAGCGCATGGTAACCATCCTGCCCGAGATGACCTTTGACGAGACCATCGAGACGACAAAGATACATTCTATAGCGGGGACTCTTAAGAGAGGCTCGGGGCTTATCACCACCCGTCCTTTCAGAGCTCCTCATCACACTATCACAAGGGTCGGGCTGACAGGCGGCGGCACTAATCCAAAGCCCGGCGAGATATCCCTCGCGCATAACGGCGTGCTGTTCCTCGACGAGCTGCCGGAGTTCCCGCGCTCGGTGCTCGAGGTTCTCAGACAGCCGCTCGAGGACGGTACCGTCTCCATATCCCGCGCCCACGGTACATATACATATCCGTCGAGATTCACTTTGATCGCGGCGATGAATCCGTGCCCCTGCGGATACTTCGGACATCCCAAGAAGCAGTGCTCCTGCTCGGATACCGCGGTGCATAAGTACCTCAACCGTGTATCGGGACCTCTGCTCGACCGTATAGATATACATATCGAGGTTCCGCCCGTAGAGTATGACGATCTGACCTCTAAGAGCGGAGAGGAGAAGTCCGAGGATATCCGCCGCAGAGTTGACGCCGCGAGAGATCTACAGCTGAGCAGGTTTGATGGTACCGCTACGAGGTGCAACGCGCATATACAGCCCGCGGACTTTGAGCGCGTCTGTGTGATGGACGACAAGGCTGACCGTATGCTGAAGACGGCGTTTGACAAGCTCGGCATGACAGCGCGCGCCTATGACCGTATCATGAAGGTGGCGCGCACCATAGCCGACCTCGATCAGAGCGAGATCATCCGCGCCGCGCATATCAGCGAGGCGATACAGTACCGCTCTCTCGACAGAAAGTACTGGCATGATTAGTGCGATCGGAGGACATAGAGATGAATAACGGATTTGAGTTTTTGATATACAAAGCAGCTGACGAGGAAGTATCTGTCAACGCCGTTATAAAAGACGATACCATCTGGCTGACGCAGAAGTCGATGGCAGAGTTGTTTGATGTAAACACACCTGCTATTTCCAAACATCTGTCCAACATTTTTAATGAAGGTGAGTTGCAGCAAAGCGCAACTGTTTCCAAAATGGAAATAGTTCAAACAGAGGGTAACAGAAGAGTAAAAAGGGCTGTAGATTTTTACAATCTTGACGCAATTATCTCCGTCGGTTACCGAGTCAATTCCAAGCGTGCTACACATTTCAGACAGTGGGCGACGGGTGTATTAAAAGAGTATATGATCAAGGGATTCGTGCTTGATGATGACAGGTTAAAGCAGGGCAACGTCGCTTTCGGTAAAGATTACTTCCGAGAGCTGCTCGAGAGAGTTCGCTCTATCCGCGCAAGCGAACGCAGAATTTGGCAGCAGATCACCGATATCTTTGCTGAGTGCAGCATTGACTATGATAAAACATCTGACGTTACAAAGCGTTTTTACTCCACAGTTCAGAACAAATTTCACTATGCTATCACCAAGCAAACAGCCGCAGAGATCATTTACGGTAGTGCCGACAAAAGTAAGGAGCACATGGGACTGACGACATGGAAGAACGCTCCCGACGGACGGATTTTGAAATCCGACGTCGGAATCGCCAAGAACTACTTGGAGGAAAAACAAATACGTCAATTGGAGCGTACCGTAACAGGTTACTTTGACTATATAGAAGATTTGATTGAACGTGAAAATACCTTTACCATGGAGGAATTCGAAAGCAGCGTGAATGAGTTTTTAGCGTTCCGCCGCTATGATATACTCCCCGACAACGGCAAGGTATCTCATAAAACAGCGTTGGAAAAAGCGTATCGTGAATATGACGATTTTAACAGAACGCAGAAGATATATTCAGATTTTGACAGAGAGATAAAGAGGTTGGAAGCGAAAACCGAAGGGTGATGAAATGGACGTAAAGCTTATTGAAGCTGGCTTTGATGATTTAGAAATTATCCTGCAAATGCAAAAAGAAGCCTTTGCGGAGCTTTATGAAAAGTATCGGGACAAGGAAACGAGTCCGGCAACGGAAAAGTACGAGGATATACTGTTTCGGTTCAATCAACCCGAAACTACATACTATTTCATAACGGCAGACAATGCAAAGGTCGGCGTTATCCGTATAGTAGATTGCAAGGACGGCGTTGCCCGAAAAAGAATATCGCCGATTTTCATAATGCCCGAATACAGAAATCAAGGCTACGCTCAAGGGGCGATAAAAGAAGCGGAGAGGATCCACGGCAAGACGCGTTGGAAGCTCGACACGATATCGCAGGAAAAAGGCAACTGCTGTCTGTACGAAAAGCTCGGCTATCATCAAACCGGAAAAGCAGAGAAAATCAACGATAAAATGACGATAGTTTATTACGAAAAGGATTGAAAGAATGAAACATCTCGGCACAGTTACACTCGAAACCGAAAGATTAGTGTTGCGGAAAACGCTTGAGTCCGATTATGAGCCTATGTTCAGGAACTGGGCTAACGATGAGCGGGTAACGAGATTTTTGACTTGGGCTCCGTATGAAAGCGCGGAGCAGTTAAAAGAGACGTATCATCGGTATTTGCTTGACAATCAAAACAGACTCGATTTTTATGATTGGAAGATCGTTCTGAAAGGAACAAATGAACCTATCGGTTCTATTGGAGCTGTAAAAATCAATGAGGATATCGAAGAAGTTGAGATCGGTTATTGCTTGGGCGCGTCTTGGTGGCACAAGGGCATAATGACCGAAGCGTTCAAACGAGTCATCCGGTTTTTATTTGATGAAGTCGGCGTGAATCGTATCACCGCTACTCACGATCCGAGAAATCCTCACTCCGGCGATGTGATGAAGAAATGCGGGCTCAGATATGAAGGAACATCACGGCAGGCGGGCAGGAATATGCAGGGCATCTGCGACGTGAGTCGTTACGCAATATTGAAAGAGGATTATGAGGAGTGTTGATCGGCGCAAATTCCGACAATTATTAATGCAGAAAAAGATGATCGATATCGAAATGAAAGTTTCTCAAGATCCTGATTATCAACGAATCGCTTTTTTGACCATTTGATATTTGAACGCGCTTTCAAAGACAGTCCGAGAGTTACAAAATAATTACATTAAAGAATTATAAATATAGAAAATCCGTACATTCGGCGGCGATAAATACATACACATTTACTAAAAATAATTACAAAACATTTTTTCGGTTGACTTTGCGCCCGTATTGTATTATCTTATATACAGCTATAATTATGTTATAGTATGGCTAACTGCGCTTAATACGCGGTCACCCGCGTGGCTATATATCGAATAACAGAAACCGATAAAAACCGCTGTCTCTTGGATAGGAAGTGTACAGATTTGGAGAAAATAGTAATCAACGGAGGCAAACAGCTCTTCGGAGAGGTCACCGTAAGCGGCGCTAAGAACGCCGCCGTGGCGATCATCCCCGCTGTCGTGCTTTGCGACGAGGCTTGCCGTATCGAAAATATCCCTAATATATCCGACGTGGCTCTTATAGCCACTATCCTGCAGGAAATGGGCGCGACCGTGCGCAGAGTAGACAAAAATACTCTGGACATAGATCCGAGACCCATCAACACCTATGAGGCTACTAACGAGAACGTGCGCGGTATGCGCGCCTCGTACTACCTCTTGGGCGCTCTGCTCGGACGTTTTCACAACGCAAAGGTCGCTCTGCCGGGCGGCTGTAACTTCGGCGTGCGCCCGATAGATCAGCACCTCAAGGGCTTTCAGCTCATGGGCGCTCACAACGAGCTTGTCAACGGCGCCGTAATAGAGAGCACCACAAGCGGCTCGTTCCACGGCGCGAGAGTGTACTTTGATACCGTGTCGGTAGGCTCGACGATCAATCTGATGCTCGCCGCCGTAAAGGCTGAGGGTCAGACCATACTCGAGAACGCCGCTAAGGAGCCTCATATAGTTGACCTCGCAAACTTCCTCAACTCTATGGGCGCTAACATCCGCGGCGCGGGTACAGACGTCATCAAGATACGCGGTGTGGACTATCTGCACGGCGTGACATATTCGATCATCCCCGATCAGATCGAGGCGGGCACATATATGGCTGCCGCCGCCGCGACAAGGGGCAGGATCACCGTACGCAACATCACCCCCAAGCATCTTGAGAGCATCAGCTCCAAGCTGCGTGAGATGGGCTGTGAGATAGAGGAGTATGACGAGGCTGTCATCATAGACGCCACTCAGCGTCCGCTGAACCGCGTCAACATCAAGACTATGCCTCATCCGGGCTTCCCGACCGACTGTCAGCCGCAGTTTGTGGCTCTGCTGTCGTCCGTCAAGGGCACATCCATAGTCAACGAGAGCGTATGGGACAACCGCTATCAGTATGTGAGCGAGCTTGTCCGCATGGGAGCTAAGATCTCGGTAGAGGGCAGACTGGCTATCATCGAGGGAGGCAAGCTGACCGGCGCTCCCGTCAAGGCTACCGACCTGCGCGCGGGCGCGGCTATGGTCATAGCGGCTCTGGTCGCCGAGGGCACGACTAATATCTCAAACATACGTTACATCGAGAGAGGCTACTCAGATGTAGTGACCAAGTTCCAGACGCTGGGCGCGGATATCAAGAAGATATATGTCCCCGACAGCGAAGAAGCCGCTACTACAGCGTAATATTTGATGTGTTATAAAAAGCCGCCTGAGAGCGGCTTTTTATTGATTACCGGATACCGATTGTTGATGACGAGGTACCGGATACCGGGTAAGGAACAAGGGAGAAGTAAATGGCTAAGATAACACCGCTCTTTTCGTCGAGCAAGGGCAATTCTTATTACATACAGGGCAACAGCTCCGCTATACTCATAGACGCGGGGCGAAATCTCAAACAGATAGAGCTGGCTATGTCTGCTAACGGGCTGTCAATGAGCCGCGTCGGAGCGGTTTTTGTCACGCATGAGCACAGCGATCATATCAGCGCGCTCAAGGTGCTGCTCAAAAGATATGATATACCGCTGTACGCCTCACGCGGAACTCTCGAGTACCTTGCAGATAACGATAAGGTGCCCGCGGGAGCGAGGCTGAACGTCATCGAGGACAGCGCGGAAATTTGCGACTTTCGCGTTCAGCGTGTAGAGACATCGCATGACGCCGCTGAGCCGTGCGGATATCTCATAACTACTCCCGACGGCAGACGCGCGAGCATAGTGACCGATACGGGCTATCTGACTCAGGACGCGAAAAAAGCGATATCACGCTCGCACCTCGCTGTGGTAGAGTCCAATCACGATGTGGATATGCTCAAGGGCGGGATGTACCCGTATATACTCAAAAAGCGTATACTCTCGGACAGCGGACACCTCAGCAACGACGCCTGCTCTGAGGCTCTGCCCGACTTTGTCGGGGCGGGGCTCACGCGGATAATCCTCGGACATCTGAGCGAAGAGAACAACACGCCGCATCTGGCGCTGAACGCCGCGATAGACACGCTTAGCCGCGCGGGTATGGTGGCAGACTCGGACTATATAATAGACGTCGCCCCGGTAGCTACCGAGGGCAGGTCGATGGTGTTTTAGGTGATCTATGCTTAGTGTAAATATCATATGCGTAGGCAAGCTCAAAGAGAGCTATCTGCGCGACGCGATAGATGAATATTCGAAGAGGATGCGGACGTTATGCAGGCTGAGTATCATCGAGCTGCCTGAGGAGCGCTCTTCGGACGATCCCTCAGCCGCCGAGATCGGGCGTGTGATATCTGCCGAGAGCGAGAGGATCATGCAGAAGCTCGGCAAGGGCGACTATGTGATCGCCATGTGCGTAGAGGGCAGGAACATAAGCTCGGAGGAGCTGTCGGCGAAGCTCGAGGATATCTCGATGCGATCGAGTACGGTAGACCTCATCATCGGCGGCTCTTGGGGGCTGAGCGATGAGCTAAAGTCGAGAGCGGACTTCAAGCTGAGTATGGGCAAGATGACCTTTCCTCATCAGCTGTGCAGAGTGATGCTGCTCGAGCAGGTGTACAGGGCGTTTCAGATCAGTAAGGGCACAAAGTATCATAAGTGACAGCAAAAGTGTTGACTTATCGGTTCTTTGTGTTATAATATAAATGAACAAGGAGCTACCCGATAGACGGTTAGCCCACGTGAATTATTTTAGAAAAATAACCGCGCTGTGGCTGGGGCGGTTATTTTTTTATGGATAAAACGATACACATTATAATCACTAACGTTATTATCGTAGCATATTCCATAAGTATCGCCCTCCTTTCATCCACACAGGGATATTCGGAGGGTAATACCCTCCGTTTATGAGGGTAACCGCCTACCGCATTAGGATAACTCCTTGCATATGAAATTTAGCATATATCCGGAAATATGTAAAGAAGTGCAACATAAATGTAATGCGTTGTTGCGGTATCGTAATAATGTAAAATTGTTAAATTTGAATGTCAGAGGTGAAAAAATGGCTTTTGACGGTGTGATGATGACTATGGTGCGGCGCGAGATGAGCGCTGAGCTCATCGGCGCGCGCGTGGCTCAGATATATCAGCCCGCGAGAGACGAGCTGATCTTCTCTTTTCGAGCGGCTGAAGGCGCTAAAAAAGTACTTATCCGTCTGACCGACTCTCCCAGAGTGCATATATCGTCGGTATCGGTCGAGAATCCTCCCGTGCCTCCGATGCTGTGTATGCTCTTAAGAAAACGTCTCGGCGGCGCGAGGCTGACCGACATCACTCAGCCCGGCAACGAGCGGGTGATCTGCCTGTGCTTTGAGGCGGTGAACGAGATAGGCGACAGAGAATCTCTGCGGCTGTATATCGAGATCATGGGGCGCTACTCGAACGCCGTGCTGACCGACGGTGAAAACAGGATAATCGAGACTGTGCGCAGGATAGACTTTTCGCAGAGCGAGGAGCGTGTGCTCCTGCCGAAGCTGCCCTATGAGCTGCCGGCAATGCAGGACAAGCTGTGTATCGAGCGGCACAGCGCGGATGAGATATGCGAGAGGATAGAGGCGCTCGGCGGCGATGACCGAGCCGTGCTCACAGCCATACAGGGCATCTCGCCTATCATAGCGCGCGAGCTTGTGTACCGGTCATCCGAAAACGATATAAAAACCCAGACAGAGTATCTCAAGGAGCTTGTCGAAGAGGGCAGGGGAGAGCCTACCTTGGTATATAAGGCGGACGGCTCGCCGATGGACTTTTGCTTCATGGATATACGCCAGTATGAGGGCGCGCTCAAGGTAAAGCGTTTTGACAGCTACAGCGAGCTGCTCGATACCTTCTTCTCGGATCGTGACCGCATAGCGCGCATGCGCGCGAAGTCGTCCGATCTGAGCAAGCTGACAGCGAACGCGGTAGACCGTCTCTCGCGAAAGATTAATCTGCAGAGAGCCGATCTGAAAAAGTGCGCCGATCGCGAGCAGCTGAGGATAAAGGGCGATCTTTTGCAGGCTAATCTGTACCGTATAGAGCGCGGCAGCTCGACTGTGACGGTAGAGAACTTTTACGCCGAGGACAACGCGCCCATAACGATAAAGCTCGACCCGACCAAGTCGCCCGCGATGAACGCGCAGAGATTTTACAAAGAATATAACAAGGCTAAGACCCGTGAGCTGATGCTAACCAAACAGATAGAGAAGGCGACCGAGGAGCTCAGCTATATCGAGAGCGTTCAGGATATGCTGTCGAGGTGCGAGACCGAGGCGGAGCTGAGCGCCATACGCGCTGAGCTCAGAGAGCAGGGCTATATCAGAGCGGCTAAGGGTACATCCAAGCGCAAAGATAAGCCGCTGCCGCCGATAGAGTATAAGAGCTCGGACGGCTTCAGGATACTCGTCGGCAGAAACAACAAGCAGAACGATCAGCTCACCCTTCGTACGGCTGCCAAGAACGACATTTGGCTGCACACCAAGGGCATCCACGGTACTCACGTCATTATCGTCGGAGAGGGCAGAGAGATAAGCGATACGGCTATCACGGAGGCGGCTCGCATAGCCGCCGCTCACAGCAAGGGCAGGGACAGCTCGCAGGTGCCCGTAGACTATACAAGGGTCAAGAATGTCAGCAAGCCTAACGGCGCTCTGCCCGGCAAAGTGATATATGTAAAGTATAACACGGTGTATGTAACGCCCGCAAAACCCGAATGAGCTGAGGATTACATGATGGAAAAGGACTGCTGTTTTACTCACGAAAAGGATTGGTTCAGATACAGAGCCGGAGCGATCATAGCAGAGGACGGCTGTGTGCTGCTGGTCGGAAATGAAAAAGAGGATTATTTGTACTCGGTTGGCGGAGGCGTCCATATGGGCGAGACCGCCCGGGACGCGGTTATACGCGAGGTTTATGAAGAAACAGGAGTAAGATATGACATAGACCGCCTCGCTGTGATACATGAAAACTTTTGGTACGGCGACGGCGCTTACGACAAGGGACTCAGGTGCCATGAGGTATCTTTGTACTTTTTGATGAAGCCCCGCGGTACAAAGGAACTCGACAGCAACAGCTATACGCATTTCAACGATAAAGAAACAATGAATTGGATACCGATAGACGAGCTCGATAACTACAGGTACTATCCCTCTTTTTTGAAGGATTATCTCAGCAGAGAGCACAACTTCGCGGAGCATATAGTTACCGATGAGAGAAAGACTTGAATAAGCTCTTTATTTTTTAGTTGTCCCGTGTTATACTTGTTGCAGATACACATTTATTATACTGATTGGAGATGACCGTATGATCTATCAATATCCGTTCGGAGAAGTATCAAATCCGCTGGTACAGGAGGACAGAACGCCTAAAAAAGCCTTTGTGCTGGGCGTATACGCAAGCTCCGTCCACGCGAGGTGGGTCAAAAACGGTGAAGTAATCTGTGACTCGCTGCCCATAGCGGATGAGCCCAGGCTCTTTTGGGACGGTAACGAAAAAGAAGAGAATGAGATCATAAGCCGCGTCGCCATACCCGAGGCGCTGGGAGCGCTCGAGCCTTTGGGCAATCATATCAACGGTCCCGTGTCCAAGGTGCTCGATGAAGATATCCTCGCGCCGCTGGGACTCAGTCGCGACGAAGTGTGGCTGTGTGACTGTCTGCCCGAGCCTAAGCTGTTCCCGAGCGAATACATAGATATACGCGATAAGTATAATCCGCTCATAAAGGACTATGATCTGAACGATGTGACGATACGCAAAAGGCCGGTGGTCTTTTGCGATGAGCGCCGCGCAAGGGAGATATCCGAGGAGCTTATCGAGTCTGAGGCAGAGCTGCTTATCCTGCTGGGCGATATAGCGATAGGTCAGTATCTGCGCAAGGCGGCAAAGGTGCCTTACAGGACTCTTGAAGAATACTCGGAGGAATTCGGCTACGGCGAACGCTCAACCGTAACGATACGCGGCAGGGAGATCGAGATCCTGCCGGTGGCTCACCCCAGGCAGATCGGCGTATACGGCGCCTACAACGAGAGATGGCACACGGTACATATGGAATGGGAAAAGAAAATGAAGGGTGAGGAGCGATAAGACGCTCAAATCCGAGAGCCTTATCGACGAATTTTTTTGGTTATTTTTAATGCACAAAACGGGTAATGATTGTATACTTTGCCGATTTTGTGCATTTTTCTTTTTTAGAATATATTTGACAAGCATACCTTGTATTATTATCATAGGGTAATTTGAGAGATACCCATCACGAAAACTGATTCCTGTATATTAAGGAATCGCCTTTTCAGCCTTCGGTCTTTAGTCTGATCGGGGCTGCGCAAATGGAGTTCAAAATGGAAATTTTCAAATTGGTATTTGAAGTACTGGGCGGCTTGGGACTGTTCTTTCTCGGCATGAAGTACATGGGCGACGGCTTAGAGCTTGCCGCCGGTAACAAGCTGCGTACACTGCTCGAGAAGATCACGTCCAACAGATTTCTCGGAATGCTTGTCGGTTTAGCGGTAACGGCGGTCATACAGAGCTCGTCGGCTACCGACGCTATGGTGGTCGGCTTCACCAACGCGGGACTCATGGAGCTCGCTCAGACCGTAGGTATCCTCTTCGGAGCCAAGATAGGTACCTGTGTGACCTCTGTGCTGCTGTCCTTTGACATCAAGCAGATCGTACCGCTGTTCATCTTCATCGGCGTCATCGTGATGATGTTCGTCAAGAAGAACAACTACAAGTATTACGGTCAGATCCTCGCGGGCTTCGGCATACTCTTCTTCGGTATGAGCATGATGTCGGGCGCGTTGAAGAGTCTTAACGAGACAGGCATGATCGACAATATCCTGTCGAGCGTCAACAATCCCTTTATCGGTATCCTGCTCGGAACCGCCGTCACAGCGGTCATCCAGAGCTCTTCAGCCTCTGTCGGTATCCTGATGGCGCTTGCCGCCGCGGGAGCTATCAGCGTAGATCAGGCGATCTTTATCGTCTTCGGTATGAACCTCGGCGCTACTATGCCGGCGTTCCTGTCCGCCGCCGGAGCTAAGCGCAACGCGAAGCAGGTGGCTATACTCAATATGCTCATCACCCTGACCGGCGTGATCATCATGACCCCGATCACGATGTTCCTGCCAGTAGCCGGCACGATCGAAAAGATCCTGCCCGGCAACGTAGCGGCTCAGATATCCGCCGCGCACATCTTCTTCAACGTGGCGATGACGGTCATCCTGCTGCCGTTCTCCTCTCTGCTGGTCAAGCTGACTCAGAAGATCCTGCCCTTCCACGAGGATCCCGAAAAGGACAAGATGGCTGTGGAGTTCATCGACAACCGAATCCTCACCACGCCTCCCATGGCTGTGCTGCAGTGTGAGAAGGAGGTCGCGCGTCTGTCGCGCCTTGTGCAGAAGAACTATAACCGCTCTATGATAGCGTTCTTTGACCGCGATCCCGACTCGATAGACAAGGTGCTCGACCGCGAGAAGGTCATCGACTATCTCTCCAAGGAGATCACCGACTATATCGTAAAGCTCAACGCCCTCGATCTGGAGGAGCGCGACAGGCAGAACGTAGCCGCTATGTACAGCGCGATAGGCGATCTCGAGCGTATAGGCGACCACGCCGAGAACATCGTCGAGTATACCCGCACCGTTATTGACGAGAACCTGAAGTTTTCGGACGTCGCGATGGGCGAGATGAAGGATATCAGCGACAAGTGCCGCTCTCTTATGGAGCTGAGTTTCGCGATGTTCAACGCCCAGGGCGGCTCTCCGGAGCTTATTGAGCGCATCATCAAGATGGAGGACAGCGTAGACGACTGCAAGGACGACTACAAGCAGAACCACATCCGCCGTATGGACGCGGGCGAGTGCAACGCCGAGGCGGGCACTACCTTCCTGAATATGCTCATAGATATCGAGCGTGTAGGCGACCACGCCATCAACGTGGCGTTTGCTATCCCCAACCGCCAGCGGAGCGTAGTAGCCGAGCCGGTGTAAAAACAGTATATAACAGTATATAATAACAACGGCGGCGAGTGTAAAAGCTCGCCGCCGCTTATTGGCTGTTAGTTGGTGGTTGTTAGTTGTTTTTTTTGAAAGATCCCTCGACAAGCTCGGGATGACTGCTTTTCTGCAGTCCGAAGCTTTGAAACAAAGGCTATTTGATTTTCAGAGTTCTCAGGTACGCCTTATGTTCATCCGTAACGCGGTAGCTTTCGATCGCCTTTTGGATGGTTTTGTTATGCACCCATTTGCTGAGCTTTTTGTCCTCTATGTACTTTATCGCGCTGTCGTACTGCTTGGCGAGAGCCGTGGCGAAGTACCACGCGATCATCATGTTGACATAATACTCCTCGCTCTTTACCTCGCTGACCGCGGCGAGGTATTTTTCGTCAAACTTATCGTCGAGAAAATAGTTCATCAGGCAGAGTATGCCGTAGCGGACAGTGTAGGGGTGTTTGCTGCCCAGCCACTCGTATATGTACGGCAAAAGCCGCTCGGGGTCGCGGTCAAATGCTTTGATACGCAGTGAGTCGGTCTGTGCCCAGCTGTTAAGATAGGGCAGAAGCCGCTGAACAGCCGTAAGCCCCTCGCCATAATCTTTGATATAGCCTATGATAAAGGCGTGGAGCTGATACTCTTCGAAGTATGCGTGAGGCAGCTCGTTGATGAATCGGGCTGATTCTTCCGTGGCTTTCAGCTCTTTAGCGAGCGCTCTCATAGCGGGGATGCGTATACCGATGATCGTATCGGGGTCAACGGTAGGGTTGAGCTTTATCGACCCTGATCTGTAGCCCTCGTCCCGCAAGGCAAAGAGTCTATTCTGTATATCCGTCATCTTACTTGCCTAATTTGAGGTAGTCGTGAGCCGAGGTAGCCGCCTGAGCGCCGTCGGAGCACGCCGTGACTATCTGTCTGAGCGACTTTTGTCTGGTGTCGCCCGCGGCGAAGAGACCGGGTGTCTTTGTGCGCATCTCGTTGTCTGTTATGAAATAGCCGTTATCGTCAAGCTCGGCAAGAGAGCCGAAGAGGTCGTTATCGGGGATGAGTCCGATAGCCTCAAAGACGCCGTTTACCTCTATGTCTGTCTCGTCGCCCGTGTCGATGTTCTTGACCTTGAGCGCGTTGACTAGGGTCTCGCCCTTGATCTCAAGCGGGATATGGCGCGGCATGAGCTTGATATTATCGTATTTTTCGAGCTGTTTGAGATAGCTCTCGGTAGCCGTGGGACGCTCACGGCGGAAAATGAGGTATACCTCCTCACAGAGATCGGCGAGGTAGATGGCGTCGCCGAGAGCGGAGTTGCCCGCGCCTATGACCGCAGTCTTCTTCTTGCGGAAGAAGCCGCCGTCGCACACAGCGCACCAGCTCACGCCTCTGCCGCGGTAGGTCTCTTCGCCCTCTATGCCCAGCTCGCGGCGGCGTACGCCGTTAGCGATGATGACGGTCTTGGACTCGATATCGCCGCCGTTGGTGGCTGTCTTGAAGATGTCTCCGTCCTTGCTCAGGCTCGTTACCTCGGCTGAGAGGCTCTCTACCCCCAAGGCGTCAACCTGTGCCTTGATATCGTAGGCGAGCTGAAATCCGTCTATCTCTTTGTATGACGGATAGTTCTCGATCTTGGCTGTCAGGGCAGCCTGTCCGCCGAAGCCGCCTTTTTCGATTATGATCGTGCTCAGTCCCGAGCGAGCGGCGTAGATTGCGGCGGTCATGCCGGCGACTCCGCCTCCGATTATCGCGAGGTCATAGGTTTTGTTGTCCATATTTGGTTCCTTTCTTTTTCGGTATTCGCTGATTATAGTATTTGCTGAAAATTCATACATTATCTATAGATTTATGGGGATGACTATGATATAATCATTTTGCAAATAAATATTCGGTTGAGATTGCCACAGCCCCGATACGCGTGGTATACGCGTATTCATGGGCTTCGCAAGGACTATTTTTATCATACAGGAGGTAATAATTATGGCAGTTGAACATTTAAACGGCGGAAATTTCTCTAAGGCTGTATCTCAGGGAGTCGTTCTCGTAGACTTCTTCGCGACATGGTGCGGACCGTGCAAGATGTTAGGCCCGATCATTGAGGAGATAGGCGCCGAGAGCGACGACTCGTACTCGGTGTACAAGGTTGATATCGACGAGAGCGAGGAGATAGCCATGGCTTACGGCATCATGAGCGTGCCCACTCTTGTCATCTTCAAGAACGGCAAAGAGGCGAGCCGCATGATAGGCGTACAGCCTAAGGCGGCGATACTCGACGCGATCAAACGCGCTTGAGTTATTATACTATTTTCAATAAAAACCAGACATTCTTATCGGTCTGCTTTTCGCAATACTTTGTTGTCGTCCTTGATAGGCGCCGGCCTATCGGCATCCTCCGCCTCGTCTTGCAAAAACCATCCGCGATAATCATTGTCTTCTTTCTATTGAAAACCAGTATCAAAAACATTGATTACAAAGTCACCCACTGCAGGTTTTGCAGCGGGTGATTTTTGCTTTTGCTGATTATTCGTAGTGAAAATACTTTTTGATGGCCGTGAAGGTGGCGTCGGAAATGACGTGCTCCATACGGCAGGCGTCGTCCGCGGCGGTGTCTTCATCTACGCCCATATCTATGAGTATCTTAGTCAGATATCTGTGACGCTCGTATATCTTTTCGGCTACCTCTCTGCCGGCGTCGGTGAGCATAAGACCGCCGCCTTCGCCTACTTCGACGAAGCCGCCGTTGCGGAGCAGTCCGATAGCGCGGCTGACTGAGGGCTTTGAGAAGCCCATGTACTCGCCTACGTCGATAGCGCGCACAAAGCTCTTTTTCTGCGATAAAATAAGTATCGTCTCTAGATACATCTCTCCGGATTCCTGTAATCTCATAGGATTACCTCCTGTTAGTTGTTATATGTCGGATCAGTATGTCAGTTGGGGTTTTCGTCGTCGGTTTCAAGGTTGTCGTCGAGTATATCGGCTATGATCTCGCGCTCATCCATATGATACTTGACCCCGCGTATCTCCTGATAGTCCTCGTGGCCCTTGCCCGCGAGCACGATGATATCGCCCGCCTCGGCGTTCTCGATACAGTAGCGGATAGCGTCTATACGGTTGGGTATCACTATATATTTGCCGTCGGTCTTGTCGAGTCCGACCTTGATGTCCGCGATGATGTCGTTGACATCCTCAAAGCGGCTGTTGTCCTCGGTGACCACGCTGAGATCGGACAGCCTGCCGGATACCTCGCCCATCTCAAAGCGGCGGTTCCTGGGGCGGTTGCCGCCCGCGCCGAACATGGTGATGAGTCTGTGGGGCTTATACTCGCGCAGGGTGCTGAGCACGTTCTCCATGGATACGGCGTTGTGCGCGTAATCTATGAGCATGGTGTAGTTGCCGGGCACGGGCACGACCTCGACCCTGCCCTTGACCTTGACCGTCCTGAGTCCGTCGAGGATAGCCTTTTTGTCTATATCAAAGTGGCGGCATACGGCTATAGCAGCAAGCGCGTTGTATACCGAGAATCTGCCGGGGATGGCTACGTCTACGCTAAGCTCCTCGGCTCCGGTGGTCTTGAAGTGTACTCCGATGAAGCCCGCCTTGGCTACCAGCTCGTCGCCGTGCGCTACAAGGTCGGCGCTCTCGCTGTAGCCGTAGGTCTCTATCTCGCAGGTATGACCCTCGGTGACGCCCGCGGCGCTCTCATCGTCTATGTTGATGATGCCGGTTTTGCAGCGCTTGAAGAGCAGCGCCTTGCTGGCGAGGTACTCAGCCATATCCTTGTGCTCACTGTCGCCTATATGATCGCTCGAGAAGTTAGTGAACACGCCGTAATCGAAGACGATGCCGTCGGTACGGTGCCACTTAAGACCCAGCGATGACGCTTCGATTACCATAGCCTTGCAGCCCTCGTTTATCATGCGGCGCATAGCCTGCTGGATCTCGTAGCTCTCGGGGGTGGTGTTGTTGGTCTTATAGATGCGGTTGTCTATGAGTATGCCGAGTGTGCCGATGGTGCCTGTCTTGATGCCCGCTGTCTCGAGTATGGAACGGATCATGGCTACGGTGGTGGTCTTGCCCTTGGTGCCTGTTACGGCTATTGTGGTCAGCTCCTCGGCGGGTCTGCCGAAGAACTCTACCGACATCAGCGCGAGAGCGGCTCTGGCGTCTTTAACGCGGATAACTGTGACCGAGTCGTAGCTGATGCCCTCGTCCTCGACGATGAGCGCCTTGGCTCCGCGCTCCACAGCGTCGGGGATGAATTTGTGACCGTCTACGTTGTAGCCCTTGAGAGCGACAAAGGCGCAGCCCGGGATGACCTTGCGGCTGTCATATATCACGTCTTTGATGTTTATGTCGACTGAACCCGAGTCGAGCGTATACGCGCAGTTGATGAGCAAGTCTGCAAGTTTTTTCATGCTATTGCCTCCTGTATCGGATAGTAGGAATATAAATACCCTTATATTATACATATAAATATATAAAAATGTCAATGCGTCTTTTCGGATATTATGAAAAATGTAAGAGGAGCGGTGAAAGATGCTTAGGGAGGGGTGAGAGCCTGCCTTGTAATGGGTCGAACGCGCTTTTCTGACGCGCGTTTTTTGTCAAAATCACAAGATTTAGTAAAAATACACTAAAAAAAGAAGATTTTTTACATATATGTGGTTTATGTTCTTATACAGAATTAAAAACAGGATGAATACCGAATCTTAGCACACGAAACGATATTATCAATTGACATTATGCACAAAAGGTCTTTTGTGACTTTGCACAATTTGGGAGGGTTGTTTTCGGCATAATGAACATAAAATGAAAAATCAACCGTCAAAACCAACAAAAAGAAAATCTCAAATTAATGTTTTAGATAAAAAGTACAAAAGGAGTTGAAATCAGGTATGGTTGTATGGTAAAATTGATACAGCGATAAGGTGTATCGGTCCGGATTCTCGGTACATCTATCCAAAAAATATTTTTTGGAAAGAAGGAATTTGACATGAAAAAATTAATTGCTCTGTTGCTGGCTGTTTTGATGGTAGCTTCAGTTCTCGCTGCTTGCGGCGGTAACAATAACGCTAACAACAACAGCGGTGACAACGGCGGCAAGACAACTGAAAACAGCGATCCGTTCTACGGCGAGGATAACATCTCTCTGCTCGTATGGGCTCCCGATAACGCTGTTTCTCTGACTAAGCAGCTTTGCGAGGACTTCATCGCGAAGTACCCCAACAAGAAGATCACTATCGACGTTCAGGCTCAGGGCGAGGCTGACGCTGCCGCTCAGATGCTCAACGACCTTGATAAGGCTGCTGACGTTTTCGGCTTTGTCTGCAACAACATCAACAAGCTCCAGCAGGGCAACGCTCTGGCTCCCGTAGTAGCTGATTATCTTGAGGACGTTAAGTCCCGCAACACCGAGTTCGCGGTTTCTACCGGTACTCTGACAGTTGACGGCAAAGAGCAGCTCCTCGCTTATCCTGAGACAGGTGAGAACGGCTACTATCTCGTATATGACAAGCAGTATGTCACAGACGACGACGCTAAGTCACTCGAGGGCATCCTCGCAGCTTGCCAGAAGGCAGGCAAGAAGTGCCTGATCAACATCGACAACGGCTTCTACGGCTGTATGCCTCTCTACACAGGCGGTATGGTAAACAACGGCCTGAAAGAGGACGGCACTCAGATCTTCAACGACTATGACAAAGAGAAGGTTCTCGATTCTCTCGAGGCTTTCGCTAAGCTGTTCCACGAGTATAAGGACACCTTCATGAGCGCTGACCCCGCTCGTATCGGTTCCGGTATGGCTGAGAACCCCTCAACCGTTGCCGCCGGTATCGACGGTTCCTGGAACGCTGCTACAGTTGCTAAGACACTGGGCGACAACTACGGCGCTGCTAAGCTCCCCACAATCAAGATCAACGGCACCGACACTCAGATCATCGGTATGAACGGCGCTAAGCTCATCGGCGTAAACTCCCGCTCCAAGTTCCCTGAGGCTGCTCAGGTTCTGGCTAACTATCTGACTTCTGAGGAAGTTCAGACAACAAGACTTGAAGAGCTCAACTGGCTGCCCTCCAACAAGAACGCGCAGCAGAACGACATCGTAAAGAACAGCCCGGCTCTGTCCGCACTGCTCGCTCAGTCTGAGTTCTCCATTCCTCAGATCAACATCGCCGAGACTTTCTGGACTCCCGTTGGTACCCTCGGTTCCAAGCTGTTCAAGGAAGACGATTACAGCAGAGCAACTCTGGAGAAAGAGTTTGATAAGGCTCTGGCTAACATCCTCGACGAATAATCAATCAAAACTGTCCTGTACTGAGGTACACGACACACCTTGATATTTCAGGTCTAACAGGTCGGGCGGCGTGATGCCGCCCGACCGAAGAAGTATATCTACTGTATCTGATCGGGCGTCTGTGGATGCAGTGAAACCACAGACGCATAACTCAAACCGGGAGTTGAACTGATGAAATATATTGATTATATACAGCTCAACCCGTTCCAGAAATTGGGGTATAATCTCAAGAACTTCTTTGTCAATCTGCCTAAGAACGCCGGCAAGTTTTTCAAGGCTATCGGTAACTTCTTCAAGAGGTTTTTTGTAGGTATCGGCAAAGGATTTGCGGGATTCTTCTCCAGATTCATCAAGGGCGATTGGGCTACCAAGTTATCTTACATTATCATGGGCTTCGGCAATATCGTCAGAGGTCAGGTCGTCAAGGGACTGTTGTTCCTTGCTACAGAAGTTCTCTTCATTCTGTACATGATAGGTTTCGGCTGGGATAAGATCTATAATCTCGGCTTCTTCAACAACGGAACCATCGGCTTTAACGAAGAGGGTTACGGAATCAACCCCGTAACGGGTCGTCCCGGCCGTATCGAAGGCGACGACTCAATGAAACTGCTCCTTTACGGAGTTATGACACTCGTTATCATCGCGATCTTCATCGTGATCTATGTAGCTAATACAAAGTCAGCCTACAAGGCGCAGCAGACTAAGGCCGCCGGCGAAAAGCTGCCCGGCTTCTTGGATGAGCTCAAAGAGTTCTTCGACAGCAAGTTCCATGTAACTCTGCTGGCGTTCCCTACTCTGACTATCTCGATCTTCACGATCCTGCCGCTGCTGTTCATGATCCTTATCGCGTTCACCAACTATGACCACAGCCACATCGGTAAGCTGTTCTCATGGGTAGGCTTTGAGACCTTCGGTAAGGTATTCACCAACACCGGCGCTGCCTCGATGGGCAAGACCTTTGTAGAACTTGTTAAATGGACACTTATCTGGGCAGTACTGGCTACCGTACTCAACTACATCCTCGGCATGGTAGTTGCCCTTATGATAAATAAGAAGGGCATCAAGCTCAAGGCTCTGTGGAGAACCTTGTTCGTCGTAACCGTTGCGGTACCTCAGTTCGTATCCCTGCTGCTCATGAGCCAGATGCTTGACGTAAACGGCGGCGCTATCAACGTACTGCTGCATAACGTCCTCCACTGGACGCCCGGTTACATAGACTTCCTGGGCGGCGATCCGTGGGTTGCCCGTGTAACGGTCATCGTAGTCAATATCTGGGTAGGTATCCCGTATACCATCCTTATCACCTCGGGTATCTTGATGAACATCCCCGCGGACCTGTATGAGAGCGCTACCATCGACGGAGCGGGCCCCGTAAAATCTTTCTTTAAGATCACACTGCCCTATATGCTGTTCGTTACCACACCTTACCTCATCACCAGCTTTGTAGGCAACATCAACAACTTCAACGTTATCTACCTGTTGACCTCTAACCTGCAAAACTCCAACGACCTATATCAGGCGGGTTATACGGACCTGCTCGTTACATGGCTGTTCAAGCTGACCATGAACTCGCAGGACTACAACTTCGCCGCCGCGATCGGTATCTTGGTATTCATTGTTTGTGCTACAGTATCGCTGATCACCTTCAACCTTACCAAGTCCGCTAAGAACGAGGAGGAATTCTCATGATTAAAAGTTATAAAGTGCGTAGATTTGTCACAAACGCTTTTGTCTATATTCTCCTCGGCGGTTTGGGTCTTATCTGGATATCTCCGCTTGTTTACCTTGTTCTGCACTCGTTCCGTGATGAGGGTCTCGCGTATGTATCCTACCTTATTCCTCAGAAACTCAGTTTTCAGAACTATATCGACCTGTTCACCGTGACCAAAGAGAGCTCGATGAACTTCCCGAGATGGTTCATGAACACATTTATCGTAGCTATCTTCAGCTGCATCATCTCTACTCTTGCCGTTATGATGGTCTCTTACGCGTTCAGCCGTCTGAGATTTAAGGCAAGAAAGCCCCTGATCAACATCGGCATGATCCTGGGTATGTTCCCCGGCTTCATGACCATGATCGCTATCTACTATCTGCTGAAGGCCATGGGTCTTCTCGAGATGCCTCTGGTTGCTCTGATCATCTGCTACTCGGCAGGCGCCGGTCTCGGCTATCAGATCAGTAAAGGCTTCTTCGATACGATCCCGCGTGCCTTGGATGAAGCGGCGACCATTGACGGCGCCACCCGTAACCAGATCTTCTGGAAGATCATCCTCCCGATGTCTAAGCCGATCCTTGTTTATACCGTACTGACCTCGTTCATCGGTCCCTGGACAGACTTCATCCTGGCTAAGATCATCGTAGGTAAGGATATCCCGAACTACACGGTTGCTATCGGTCTGCAGATGCTGATCGACGCCGACCATGTTCTGAACAACTTCAAGAAGTTCCTCGCGGGCTCGGTTGTTGTTGCCGTACCGATCACCACTCTGTTCCTGATCATGCAGAGATATTACGTTGAAGGCGTTACCGCCGGCGGCGTAAAGGGCTAATCATTGTAACATTTAAGGGCGGAGTTCTCTCCGCCCTTTTGTGATATACGGTAAAGATATAAGGAGAGTAACAGATGAAAAGATTATTGTGCGTTCTTTTGATGATCTGCATGCTTGTGTCGCTGCTAGCGGGCTGCGGCGGATCGTCTGATCCTGTCAAAAGCATAAAAGCAGAGGCTTCAAGCGACAAATACCGCAACTTCTATCAGGTCTGGATAGGTTCGTTCTGCGACTCCAACAATGACCAGACAGGTGATCTGCAGGGCGTTATTTCCAAGCTCGATTATATAAACGACGGCGACCCCAACGCGGGTGATGACCTCGGAGCCGACGGCATATGGCTGTCGCCGATGATGCCCTCAAAGTCATATCACAAGTATAACGTCAGGGATTACTTCAATATAGATCCCGAGTTCGGTACTCTCGATGACTTTGACGAGCTGATAAAGAAGAGTCATGACAGAGGCGTAAAAGTCATTATCGACCTTGTGCTCAATCACAGCGGCGACGACCACGAGTTCTTCGTAAAAGCGTGCGACGAGCTGAGAGAAGGCAAAGAGGACGGCTATGCCCGCTACTATAATGTGTCCAAGACCTCAGACGACACCTATAATCGTCCGATAAGCGGCTCCGACTACTACTATGAGGGTCCGTTCTCGACCGATATGCCCGACTGGAACCTCAGCTATGACGGCACAAGAGAGTACTTTGAGAAGGTCACTAAGTTCTGGCTTGACAGGGGAGTAGACGGCTTCCGTCTCGACGCGGTCAAGTACTTTGATGATAAGAACACCGACGCTGTTGAGTTCCTCAAGTGGTTCTACACCATGGCGCAGAAGTACAACCCCGATGTATATATGGTCGGCGAGGACTGGGATGATGCCGGCAATATCTACACCATGTATGAGAGCGGTATCGACAGCCTGTTCAACTTCAAGTTCGGCAACAGCGGCGGTGAGTTCATAGTAGCGAGCCACGGTATGGCTGCCGATCTGGCGACTAAGCTCAAGAAGTATGATGATAATATCAAGAAGCATAACAAAAATGCGATCAACGCAAACTTCCTGACCAATCATGATATGGTTCGTCTCAGAAATATGCTCGATGAGGACGACAATAAGATGGCGGCGGCTATGTATATGCTCACACCCGGCAACACCTTCACATATTACGGTGAAGAGATCGGCATTGAGGCGCCCAACACATCCAACGACGCCTCATACCGTACAGCGATGATCTGGGACAACGAAGCGCTGCCCGATATCTATGTGCCCGGAGTGGCGGGAGTAGAGGCTAACGCTCTCGGCGGTGTAAAGCAGCAGCTCGCTCAGGAGAACAGCCTGCTCAACACATATCGCAGACTCATAAAGATCCGTCATCAGAATCCCGAGATAGCCCGCGGCGATATCGAAGAGGTCGTTGACTTCAAGGATACAGAGGTAGGCGCCTACATCATCAACTATGACGGCTCGCGTGTACTGATCATCCATAACGCCGGTGAGGAGGCGAAGGAGCTGACCGTAGATATGGTAGAGAAGCCCGAGCTGCGCGGCTGGTCAACAGCGAGGGTCACCGTTGCGGTAGACAATTTAGAGGTGAATACTACTAAGGATGACAACAAGGTCACCCTAAGCGGCGGTAAGCTCAGCGTACCCGCTAAGTGCTCGGTAGTTATCAAAGAGAATAAGTAAACCATAATGATAAAGGGACTGCGTTTTGCAGTCCCTTTCAGAATATAGAAAAACCTAAAGCACTGTCATCCCGAGCTTGTCGAGGGATCTTTTGAACACCTTTTTCCTTTCTGTCAAACCTAACAGGCTTAATATAGCCTACAAAGCTGGCACTTTAAGATCCTTCGACTTCGCTCAGGATGACACATTGAAAAGCGCACCCTGCCTTTTTCGACAAACTAAAAGGGACTGCGTTTTGCAGTCCCTTTGCTGATTTGATATGATCAATCTATAAATTTCTTTATATCCGCTATCACCTGATCGCGGCAATAGTCGTTGAGTATCTCGTGGCGGTAACCTTCATAGAGCTTAACGCTGACGTTCGCTCCCGCCGCCTTAAGCCTGTCGTAGACCTTGGTCACGCCCTTGCCGTTGTCGCCGACGGGATCGTCGGAGCCCGATAAAAGCAGGATGGGCTTACGCTTATTCATGCCTCTGAACCATGTTTTCTCATTGCTGAGCCTGTTGAGCATTATCAGATCATACATTGCGGAGTTCGTGAACCTATATGTACACAGCTTATCTTTACGATATATGTCGCGATTTTCTTTTTTTACCGAGAGCCACGCGTAGGGGTCGTTCTCGCTTTTGAACTTATTGTTGTATGTACCGAACGCCGCCGTCTGCAGCAGATCGGAGTAGCCGCGCTCACCCTTGCGGGCGATTTCCTGCCTGCAGAGCACGAGACCGATTCGCGAGGCGGGATTGGAGCCGCCCGTGCCCATTATTATGAGCTTATCCCAGTGACTGTACTTGGCGGCGGTCAGGCGGACTATGAACGAGCCCATGCTGTGCCCCATGAGGATGAAGGGCAGTGTCGCGCCGTACTCTCTCTGTACGCTGTTTCCGAATCTGTAAGCGTCATCTACGAGGCGCTCCCAGCCGTTTTCGTGAGCAATAAAGCCCAGCTCGCTGTCATCGGTCGCGGTGCTGCCGTGACCGAGATGATCGTATCCGAACACTATGTAGCCGTACTCGGCGAGCTCGCGCATAAAGCTGTCGTATCTGCCGATGTACTCGGTCATACCGTGGACAACGTGGAGCAGTCCCTTAGGGCTGCCGTCGGGGATGTCGGGGATATAGACTTTACCTTTGAGTTGATGCTGTTTGTCAGAGGACAAGACCTCTTTGTCGATTACCTTTACCATGGGGAGCTCCTTGTTATTTTTGTGTTGTTTATTCTGACCTCAGGGCTGCTACGGGATCGCTCTTAGCCGCTTTGCGTGACGGGATGATGCCGCCTATCAGCGTCAGCACGATGCTGAGCAGTATCAGTATCACTATGGCGAGCGGAGGCAGTATAGCCCTGATATCCTGACCCGTCAGCGAGTGCAGTATCGGGTTGGCTATCAGTATGACGATCTCGGATATGACTATACCGATAACTCCCGCGAACGCACCGATGATGAATGTCTCGGCGTTGAATACCTGCGAGATGTTGCCCTTGGAGGCGCCTATGGCGCGCAGTATACCGATCTCCTTGCGGCGTTCAAGCACGCTGATATATGTGATGACGCCTATCATGATGGATGACACTACCAGAGATATCGCGACGAAGGCTATCAGGATATAGCTGATAGCGTCGATGATGGTAGTGACAGAGCCCATCAGCGCGTCTACAAGATCGGTGTACTCTATCACCTTGTCCTCTTCTCCCGCCGCCTGCATACGATCGTTGTAGTCGGAGATGATTTGTTTGACATGGTTTTTGCTGTCAAAATCGTTGGGATATATAGTGATAGAAGAGGGCTTTTCGATATCGGCATAGCCGAGCTTTTTGAAGTTGGACTCTAATGATGACTTGCTCGTAGACAGCAGTGAGGTCATCAGATCCTTGATCTCCTGAGCCGACATCTCTGTTTTGAACATATCGGCAAGAGCGTCGGTGTTGAAGTCGAAGCCGCTGAGCAGATCGGTGGATAATCCGGACATCAAAGAGCTCATGCTGTTCTCGAGAGCGGATGATATCTGTGTGCCGACAGAGGATAAGACGGTCTGCATGACTGCCGAGAGCTGGCTTGATATAGCATCCGAGTATTTTGAGATGCTCTGCTCCAAGCCCGATGCGTCTACCGACTCGGATACGGTCTTGGTGATAAGGCTCTGAGCCTCATCGGTAGCAAGGTAGTTTTGGAAGGATTTGAGCACATAAGAGGCGGAGGGGAGGCTCTGCTTGTCTGCGTACGCCTCATATTCGCTTACGATATCGTTTATCAGAGAGTTGATATCTTCGTCTGTAGGCTCGAGCTCCTTGAGCTTATCCCGCAAGGTCTCTACTCCGTTACGGAGGATCTCAGACGCCTCCTCAGATCTTACATACTCGGCGATATGGCTCGTATCTGTAGGCTCAAAGCTGTGAGCAGCGAGCCAGAGTGCGTAGCCTTCGACATACTTCTGAGCTATGGCGGCGACGTCTTCCTCGGTGATGACCTCTTTGCCGCGCTCGTCTATTATCTTCTTGAAATGGTCGGTGATGAGATTTCGCGCGTCTTCGGTGTTGAGATATTGCAGCAGAGCGGACGGCAACGCCGAGATATCTGCTCGCTTGTCATCGGCAGCGTACTTCTGATAGCCTGACAGCATCTGCGTGAACAGATCACTGAGAGTGCTCTCTGTCATATTGATATTGACGCCGCTGAGCAGCTCTTTGATAGTATCTTCGTCGAGTTGAGGCATCATCGAACTCATGTCGTCGCCGGCTAAGTCGCTGACATCGAGATCCATATCCATGTTTGAAAGATCCATGCCGCTGAGATCGAGGCTTGACAGATCAAACCCGCTGTCGGCAAGACCGTCGACGTTGAACGCCTTTTTGATGGCGTCCTCATCTACGGAGAAGAGCTTTGACATATCCATGCCGCTGCCTTTCTGGTTCTCGTCGTCAAATTTCTTGCCGGTGATAACGTTTACTTCAGGGTTCTTGAGCTGCTGTTGTACGATCTCGGACTTAGCGGCGGTCTCTATGACATGGTTGGTCAGCGAGTGAGGATAACCGATGCCGATGCTGTTGGCCGCCCCGGAGGACGCGTCCTCGCTCATCTGGGCGACGCCGACGATCTTTAAGGTCTCGGCAGACTTGAGTTTATCCTTGACGAACTTTTCATCCGAGCTGCGGTCAGACCATACCTTGTAGTTTTTGTCGTAGGTATAGAGCGATGATGTGGGGAGCAGCTTGAACTCGATACCGATAATATCGTCGTAGGTGTAGGTTTTTGTGCTTACGGCAGCTTGGGTGTCCTTGCCCTCGGCAAAGGCGTTTATCATGCTGTCGAGTTCAGCGGGGTCTTTTAGTCCGAGGGTATACAGGGTCAGATCCGAGATCCTGCCGCTCGACGTCAGCGTGACGATACACTCGTTGTAGCTCTCCGGCCATTTGCCTGCTTTAAGTTCAAAGTTCTTTTGGAACAGCTCGTTCTTTTCGGGCATGACATAAAACACGTCGGAGCTTGAGAATGCAGACAGCAGACCGTTGGCAGTATCCTCGCTGGTCGAGATACCGAGCGGAGAAAAGCTGTTGTTGGGATTGACCTGTCTGTAGCTCTTATCGGTCTCTCTGTATATACGCGGAACCACGTTGTAGTCATACTCGATAGTCTGAACATGGTCATATATATCGCACTCATCGCTCTCAAAGTAGGATCTGAGAGATTTCAGGTCGTTTGTCTTGATGCCGGACAAAAAGCCCGTGACCATGCTCCACTCTTTGATCTGAGCCTGATCCGCGGTAGCCGAAGATGCTTCTCGAGCCGTGTTCATACCGGTCATATACATAGAGGTCAGATTCATGCTCGAGTCGGTGATCTGCAGAGGATAGTCCTGCAGGCTCTCTTCTTCGACGCTGCGTATATATGTGTTGGCGCCGTTGGACATGGCGAGTATCAGGGCTATGCCTATGATACCGATAGATCCCGCGAAGGATACCAGTATGGTACGCGCCTTTTTTGTCCAGAGGTTGTTGAACGAGAGCATCAGCGAGGTGAGCAGGCTCATGGATGACCTGCCCATGGACTTGTGGACGGCGTTTGTATCCTCAGGCTCGCAGGGATCCGAGTCAGAGGTGATCTGACCGTCCTTGAGGTTCACTATACGAGTGGCGTACTGCTCTGCGAGATCGGGATTGTGCGTTACCATGACTACAAGCCTGTCCTCCGCGACCTCCTTGAGCAGATCCATGACCTGCAGGCTTGTCTCGCTGTCGAGAGCGCCCGTAGGCTCGTCGGCGAGCAGCACCTTAGGGTTGTTGACCAGCGCGCGCGCTATGGCGACTCGCTGCATCTGACCGCCGGATAGCTGAGAGGGCTTCTTATGGATATGCTCAGACAGACCGACCTTTTCGAGGGCTTCGGTTGCCCTAGCGGTACGCTCAGCCGCGTTGACGCCGCTGATTGTCAGCGCAAGCTCAACGTTTTTGAGGACTGTCTGGTGGGGGATGAGGTTGTAGCTCTGAAACACAAAGCCGACAGAGTGGTTGCGGTAGCTGTCCCAATCACGGTCTGTATATCTCTTTGTGGATACACCGTTGATGATGAGGTCGCCGTCGTTGTAGCGGTCGAGACCTCCGAGGATATTCAGCAGGGTCGTCTTGCCGGAGCCGCTCTGTCCGAGTATGGCGACAAACTCGTTGTCTCTTAAGGTGAGCGATACTCCCTTGAGGGCTTCCTGTACAAGGTTCCCTGTTTTGTATACTTTTCGTATGCCTTTTATCTGAAGCATATATTCTCCTTTAAATGGCTTTTATTTCATATTCTTTCAGTTTTAGGATATTAATGCAAATACTAATTATTCGTTCTATATTATATATGTTTAGCTCCAAAAGTAAATACGGTTGCAAGAATATTAATCAAAAATTAACAAGTAATCGCGCTGCGCGCGCATTTCGCATAGCCATCTCCCGTTGTTGCGCAGCAACAAACCGGGAGGGCATATAATACTGTTATGTAGTGACCGTTTGTCAATAGGCAAAAGTCACAAATGTAAAAAAGCAGAGGGCGCGTGACAGGAGCCGGTAACAGAAGAATCGGAAT
>CACYSI010000015.1 GCA_902776975.1 uncultured Ruminococcus sp. | reverse complement strand
GGGCGACGCAGACGGCGACGGATCAGTGACGATTCTTGACGCAACCTTTATCCAGCGCGCGCTGCTCGGTATCGTCCTTCCCTCCCCCTGTGACGAAAAAGCCGCCGACGTTGACGGCGACGGCGACATGAAGATCATGGACGTGACCTATATTCAGCGAGCTCTTGTCGGCATCGACGTTCCCTACGCCATCGGCGAACCGGTGTCCGGCTGATTGCTTTCATCCGACAGACACGCTGTGTATCACCGTGCTATACAGAATAAAACGATCACCCAAAAGGGTCAGACGATAATAAAACAGTCATTATACGCTGACATACGTGTCCGCTCGGGATTACACATTCGGGAGCTGTCGCTTTTTCTGCGGCAGCTCCTGTTCATTTTTCAGGGTTATCTTAGTGCGACAGCCCCTAACTGTTGGCCGTCCTGAGCGGACACGCGCATCGAAGTCGAAGGGTCTTACAGTGCAATTTATCCAATCACATAAGAACTATCATGTGCAATATTACGGCAAAGTAAGCACATTAAGATTCTTCACAGACGTTCAGAATGACTTATATTTAATGCAATAGCCCCTTAAAGGTGCAGATATCATACGTTCAGTAGTACTCGCTGACAGCCTCGTCTTAGGCGCGGTAACAGGAGTTGAAGGCGAACGTGTCAAGCCGTAAGCCGCGCTCACAGCGTAGACGAAAACGCAGAAGAAGCGTATGTCGCTCGTCGGACGCCTCTTTTATTGTAAAAAGATTAACGGCAGATACACATTTGTGTATCTGCCGTTAATGGTGCAGGTAACAGGAGTTGAACCTGCATGAGCGTAATGCTCACATGGACCTGAACCATGCGCGTCTGCCTATTCCGCCATACCTGCGTTAAGTGTTTCTCAAATTTTTACACGGAGGAGAAACAACACCGAGGCGGAGCTCTCGCTTGATCCGCAAGTGATATTATAGCAAATCAAAAGCTGAATGTCAATAGTTATTACCAGAACTTTTTGATCAACTTGTTTTTCTACGATAAACATACGAGTTTTATGCTTTTTTATGCAAAAAACAGCGGACATCATTAAGATGACCGCTGTGGATGCCCCTAAAAACGAGTCGAGGGCAGTATTAGCTTATAGCTTATTTGTAAAGGTTTTTTGCTTGTGATAATATATGATATCTTTACCTAAAATATGATTCTATCGTTGAGTTATCCGTTGTTGCTTATTACGCTTAACGGGTCGATCAGCTTGTCTCCTACACGGATCTCAATGTGTATGTGATCGCCGTCTCCGTTCTCAGAGGGGATGAGCCCTACGGTTCCGATGGTATCTCCGGTATTGACCTCAGTGTTTTCTTCTACCATGAGTTCGGAGTCAAGTCCGCAGTAGTATACCGAGTAATCTCCGCAGTCGATCTCGATTATCACGCCGTATAATTCCGATACAGAAATATCTTTTACTGTTCCCGAGCTCATGGCGTATACGTTTTCACCTTTTTCCGCCTCAAAGTCACAGCCTGTGTGAGCGCGATAATCCTTCATCGTATTATTGTACACGCTGTTTTCACTGTATTCATTTGTCACCTTTTGACTTTTTACGGGATAGATCAGATTGTCGCTGACTTTCAGAACAGCCTGCATAGGATTCAAAGCGCTTTTAGCCTCGGTGCTGTTTGTTTCATCAGCTCTTGTTTCGCTCAATGTGAAGCCTCTTGTCTTCTCCTGCGGCTGAGCTTCTGTTGATTCGGTAAGATCGCTTGGGTTCTCGCTTTCATATTCCGATTGGACTTCTTGTTCTTCGGTTACACCGGTCATATCTTGGCCTGCCTGTGCGGTTGTGGATGAAAGAGATGAGAAGTATCCGTCTCCTCCGTCCGTGCTGTCGGATAAGCTGCCGCTCAGCGCCGCGTATGCCGACCAAACCGCCATACCTACTGCCATAAGACACACAGAGACCGCTACATAAAACCCGGCGCGTTCAGTCAGCTTTTTTTCTTTAGTATGTTTATATCTTTTCATAAAAAACGCCTCCGCTCATATTATGAACGGAAGCGCCGGGTTTTATTCAGTTTTTTATCTTACAGCCGCAAATACAACTGAAGCAATATAGAAGAGTATCATCACTATGCCTTCTGCGCGGGTGATCTTATTGTTGAGCGCAAAGATGAATACCATGATCGAAGCTACTATGAGTATGGCGAAGTCTGTCATACAAGCAAAGTTGACCGTTATCGGGTGCAGAGCGGCGGATATACCCAGTATGAACATCATGTTGAAGATGTTTGAGCCGACTACGTTGCCGACCGCAAGCTCGTTTTCGCCCTTTCTTGACGCGACTATAGATGTTACCAACTCCGGCAGTGATGTGCCGAATGCCACTACAGTCAGTCCTATCAGCGTTTCTGACATTCCGAAAGCAGCGGCTATGAATTTAGCCGAATTGACTACGAATTGTCCGCCCGCTATTATCAGCGCTAATCCGATGATGATGAACAATATGCTTTTCAGCGGCGACATGGTTTTGGTCGGCTCGCCTTCGGTTTTGTTCTTTATCGCGGATATTATCAATATGACGATATAGATGATAAACAGTACCAACAAGCTGATTCCGATAATACGGCTTACCTCGCTGACATTATCGGACATTTTAACGGCACCGAAGTCGACCTTGCCTATCATTTGCAAAGCTAATACACCGAAGAGCGCTGCCGTAACGACTATAGATAGGGGAAAGTCTCTCTTTTTGATCACTTTAGTTATCGGCAAAGGCTTTATCACGGCGCATACTCCGAGTACCATCAGAAGATTGAAGATGTTTGAGCCGACTACATTACTCAGCGCTATCTCATTTGAGCCCTTAAGAGCTGCTGAGGTGCTTACCGCAAGCTCGGGAGCGCTTGTCCCTAATGCAACTATCGTCAGTCCGATTATGACCGACGGTACCTTAAAGATCGCCGCGATAGATGAACTGCCGTCAACAAAGAGATCGGCGCCCTTTACCAAAGCGACAAATCCCGCTACAAGCAGGATAATATTCAATACCATTTCCATTGTTTTTTCACTGTCCCTTTCTTGATTAAATTATAGTGAGAGCTTTGTATTTTGTCAAGAAATGACTCTAAATTACAAAGCGGGATAACAGTGTTAAAAATGCTGTAAAATAACCTCCTGACTGATTAATGATCTCTGATCAACAATTATTTTTATTCATTTTTGTTGACTAATCCGACACTTTGAGGTAATCTGTAAGATAGATTCTACTGTAGTTTAACACAGGAGGGCATTTATGCCGACCGATAATATATGTAATGACTCGGATAAACTCACCGGATCATTTGCGGAGTTATCACGCGTTCGTGAGATAGAACAGAGCATCACTAAACGCCGCAGATTCAAAGAAAACATATTCAGCAGGTTTACCAAGGCTGTCGTCGAGTTCGATATGATAAAGCCTTATGATAAGATCGCGGTTTGTATATCCGGCGGTAAAGACAGTATGCTTATGGCTAAGCTGTTTCAGGAGCTCAAGCGTCATGACAAGTTCCCGTTTGAGCTGGAGTTCATAGTTATGGATCCCGGCTACAGCGAGCCTAACCGCATAGCTATCGAAGATAATTCTCAGCTCCTCGGCATACCGATACATATTTTTGAAACGCGGATATTTGACGCCGTATATAAGATAGATAAGTCTCCGTGTTATCTGTGCGCGCGTATGCGCAGGGGACACCTGTACAAGCAGGCTCAGCTTCTCGGATGTAACAAGATAGCTCTGGGACATCACTATGACGACGTCATCGTGACTACCTTGATGGGTATGCTGTGGGGCGGTCAGATACAGACCATGATGCCTAAGCTGCGCTCGACAAACTATGAGGGCATGGAGCTTATACGCCCGATGTACTATATCCGTGAGGATGATATAGAGGCTTGGCGAGATTTCAACGGTCTGCGATTTTTGCGGTGCGCCTGCAGATTTACGGAGCAGACAGAAGCGTCGCCTGATGATAAAGAATCTGATTCAAAGAGGCTCGAGACTAAACGGCTCATCAGAGAGCTGAAAAAGTCTAATCCGCATATCGAGGCCAACATTTTCAACAGTATGCGAAACGTAAACGTAGATACCGTAATAGCGTATAAAAAGGACGGCGTGATCCACAGGTTTACGGATGATTATTGAGAAACAGGAGGTGAAGCATGGATATTCTTAAGGACTATATAAGGTGGTATTCCGATTTTTCGTTTTATGACAAGCCGTTTACCGAGGTAGACAATTTAGTGCTGTCCATGCTTGCCTACTATCAGTTCGTTTTAAAAAAGCCTGACAGTAAACCCACTCAGCTTAAGAGATGCATAAAAAACGACCCGACCGGCGATGACTTTCTCACCGCTGTGTTAGAGTCTCACAGGTTCGGTCGTATGTCAGTGTCCGATTATGTCGAGATATTTGATAAAAAATCTACCGTTCAGTTTGCCGCGATGAAGTTCAAGATCAGAGACGGGTTGTATTATTTAGCCTTCAGAGGCACCGATAACTCCATAGTGGGTTGGCGTGAAGATTTTATGATGTGCTACAAGAAGATAGAATCTCAGGATCGGGCGGTCAACTATCTTAAAAGCGTGATCGGCGACGATGAATATTATGTCGGAGGACACAGCAAGGGCGGTCATCTCGCTATATACGGTACCTGCCACCTTGACGATGAGCAGTTAAGTCATGTCAAGCATATCTACAACAACGACGGACCGGGCTTATGCCCCGAGGTCTGCGATGTTAAGCTTATAGATAGGATACGCCTTCGCACTACCGTGATACATCCCCGATACTGTGTCTTCGGTATGTTCTTTTCTCATGATGATGTCATACCCGATACTAAGATAGTCAAAAGCTCGTTCAGCGGGATCATGGAGCACGATCTTGTAAGCTGGTGCATAGACTGCGGAGAGCTTGACTTAGTCGGGGATTTTGATCCTGCGTGCCTCTGGATACGCGACATCGCTGACAATTGGCTCAAAGATGTCGATCCAAAGGATAGAGAGAAGTTCGCCGATACTGTTTTCAATACCTTTGAGGCGGGCGGTCTTGAGAACAAAGATGAGATCTTTGAAGAGGGAATAGATGGGGTAGAGGACCTGCTCAAAAATATGATCGAGTCTGATACGGTCAAAACTGCCGCCAAATTGCCCGAAAAACTGCTGTTCGGTGATTTTATCGCGGGATTGCGCAGGGGAAAGCTCTCAAGATTCATCAACGCCAATCAGCTGGTAGAAGGTATAGTATTTGTCATTGTAGGACTTTTGATGCTCATCCTTCATGAAAACGCCATGGAGATCACCGTTATAATTTTGCTGGGCGGCATAGTTATATTTCAGTTTATATATACGTTCAAAAAGCTTAAGCAGAGCAACTGGGACTTCAGCCGTGAGCGAACGCGCGTATATATATTGCTTATTATTGCTACGGTATTTGCTCTGATAATAGTCAAAGAGCAGGCTATGTTCATCGTAGGCTGCGGTATAGCCGGCGGATGGCTGCTTGTGATCGCGTATAAGAGCTTTCTTGCCGTAAAAGAGAGCGGCGCTCACGATTTCGCTTACTTCAAGAATATTTGCAAAACCGTTTTGTATTTTGGATGCGGGATCGCGGTAATGGTCACACCGGCTGCGGCGGCTAAGTGGATAGTGCTCACACTCGGAACTATCATGACTATAGACGGAATATGCACGATAGTATACTCATTTATCCAGGCAAATGAAAAGTATGCCGCCAAGTACAGCCGTATGAAGGATAGAGTCAAGCATATCAAGAAAAATGATACGGATGACAAATAGAATGTATTTTAGTTGGCTTACAAACTATTTATGATGTTTTTTGTATCAAACTGATGACATTTTTATAGTTGTGTGATATATTATAGTTCAGACAGATATTATTTGAGTTTGAGGTTGTTTATATGTATAAAAAAGAATTGACCGGCATAAGGTTTTTATTCGTTTCACAGGTCTTGCGACTTATTACCGAAGTTTTTGTAGTATCGTCTTTTATCTTTAACTATGTCAGCGGCGCTACTATCGAAACGATACTCCAGGATGTCGCGGGCAATATCAAAAGCTTAATGGTAATTATGGCTTTGGATTCGATGATATTCTTCTTTTCGTTGGTTTCGACGATCATTTATGCAATAGGAATAATCATGTTGTCACGATACGAGCGTAATTTCATGCCGGCGATATTCACTCTGTTTATCGGATACGCTACGGCATTTGTAACATATTTGCCCATAGGAGATATGTTATCGGATGTTATCCCTGTATTCAGCGATGTTATGCTGATGGTCACAACCCTAACAGTGATGGAAGGCATTATGCGTATAGCCTATAGGATAAATGATGAAAAGCTGTATTCCTTCGGTGATCTTCTTGTTAAAATAACCGCGGCGGGTTATGTGGTCAATATGCTTTGCAGTATATGCACGCTGATCTTCTCTTCTACATACAACAGCTACGACACGGTTGCTACCGTCTTCTCCGCGGCGTCTATCATTATAGAGCTTGCTATTTATATCATGTTCTTCATCTTGATACTCAGAACTATGAAGTCGCTTAAGACTTATATCAATAATACACAGTCGATCTCATCGGAACCTGAAGCTGTCGGTTCTGATGAGACCGCTGCAGAAACAGCCTCCGCTTGATGACGGAGGCTGTTTTTGTGTGTTTTACTCAGATTGTTTTTTCATTATTCCGTTGAACTTATCCGCGTAGATAAAGTTGATCTGTATACCGCACAGCAGTATAAACATCATAAAGTATATCAGCATCATCACTACGACTACGGTACCTAAGCTGCCGTATACGGATGAGGCAGCAAAGTGCTTTGTGTATATCTCTACGCCGTAGTTCAGTACATCCCACCCTAATACGGTTATGATACTGCCGGGCAGAAGAGCGCGGAAGGTGCAGTATTTTTTGTCTGCCTTCTTGCACATCAGATATATCTTCAGAGCCAGAGTCATAAACAGTATTATCAGCAGATTGCTCAGCGCAAAAATAATAAAGGAACCGAGCCATTCGGGCAGAAGATTACCAATGATCTCATTTAGCTTGGTATTAAGTATTATTCCCAGCGATACCGCTCCGAATATGAGCAGCATGACTATCAGCATGATCGCCGTATAACCCATGGCGTATATACGCTTGATCAGCCAGAGCTGTTTGTCGGGCAGACGGTATATCCTTGTTATTCCGTCTGTTATGATGTATAAGCCTCTGCCCGCTGACCAAAGGGATATCACGGCGGATATTATGGTTGTACCGGATGACGCGCGGCTGACAGCGTTCTGTATTATACCGCTTATGAGAGTTCTTATATCTTCTGTAGGGAGTCTGTCATACGGTATATCTACTTTCTTACTGCCGAACAAGAGAGAAATAAGCGAGACCGTGAACATTATGAAAGGCACAAAAGAAAGTATGATGAAGAACGCTGATTGCGCCGCGATAGCTGAGACATTGTCAGTCTTATTCTTTTCCAAAAAGAATAAGAAATGTTTGATTACCGATCTGCTCAGTTTTTTGATAGGATCACAACCTTTATTTCATCTTTATTCTCAACGGCTGTCTTTTATACTTTTCGATATATTTGTCGGCTGTATTGTACAGCAGATTGAAAACCGCTGCGGTGACCGCCGCCAGTACGGCGAACGTTATCCAGCCGCTCAGGCTGAGGGCGGTGAGGTTGAAGAACCATCCGAAGAAGATGAACGCTGTCAGCAGACCCAGTACAGTGATCGTAAGCATTCCCGCTCTGAGAGGGTTGAAGGGTATGCATAGACGGATTATGAGCATGACGCCTATGAAAGCTGTAATATAGACCGCTATAGTAGAGAACTCATCGGCGCTGATGCCTATCACTCCGCTGAGTAATGCCGTGATAATGATATCAAGAGATACACACAGAGCGGCAGGAGCGGCTCTGGCTATGATATTGAAGGTAAAGTTGCCGCGCACGATATTTTTGTTCGGCTGCAAAGCGAGTACAAATGAGGGGAAGCCTACCGTGAGAGCGCTTATCAGCGACAGATGTATAGGCTGGAAGGGATATGTCATGTGGAAGAACACGAAGAACACAGACATGATGATCGAGTATATCGTTTTGACGAGATACAGTGACGAGCTTCTCTCGATATTGTTGATAGAGCGTCTGCCTTCAGCTACTACATGGGGCATACAGGCAAAGTCGTTATTGACCAGCACGAGCTGAGATACGTTGCGCGCCGCTTCACTGCCTGCCGCCATAGCTACCGAGCAGTCTGCTTCTTTCAAGGCGAGTACGTCGTTTACACCGTCGCCTGTCATAGCGACCTTATGTCCTTTTTCTTTTAGGGCAAGCACAAGCTGCTTTTTCTGATCGGGTGTGACTCTTCCGAACACGCTGCAGCGCTCGGCGGCTTCTTTGAGCTGTTCTTCGGTAGTTACCGTGCTCATGTCTATCGAGTTCATCGCGCCTTCTATGCCGACGTCCGCGGCTATGTTCATTACGGTGCCTACGCTGTCACCGGATATGACCTTTAGGGTGACTCCCTGATCCTTAAAGTAGGCTATTGTATCCTTCGCGCTTGCTCTGAGCTTATCTTTTATCAGGATCAGAGCCATAGGCTTAAGATCATCCGGCAGTGTTGACGGATCGGGATTTACGGTGTCGGAAGAGGCGAGAGCGAGTACGCGGACTGTATCGGTTATCCTGTTGATCTCGTCAAATACTTCGGGATACTTGGACTTATCAGGGAACAGGAACTCAGCCGCTCCGATGAAGTATGTCTTGCCGTTCTCAAAGCTGCCGCCCGAGCGCTTGGTCTCGGATGAAAAGGGGATGAAACCCGTGCAGCGTAAAGGCTTTACATCCTTGACATACTCGGATATAGCCTGTAAGGTAGCGTTTATATCTTCGCTTGCCGCCGCTATGGACGCTAAAGCGGTATCTATCTCTCCGCTTCCCGCCGACAGCGATATGACCTGCTGTACGTTCATGGCTTCGGTGGTCAGAGTACCTGTCTTGTCGAGGCACAGCACATCAACGCGGGCGAGTGTCTCTATACAGTGCATCTCGTTTACAAGGACCTTTTTCTGTGACAGTCTTACGACTGATACGGCGAGCACCGTACTGGTCAGCAGCACCATGCCGCTCGGTATCATACCTACCAGAGCGCCTACCGTGGATTCTAAGGTGGCGTTGAGCTCCTGATGCTGTATGAGATATTTTGATATGAACATCAGCGCGCCGACGGGGAAGATGACCACTGAACAAATGTTGATGATCAGCTTGAACGATTTGAGTATCTGAGAGTCGTTTTTCTTGACATATTTTGCCGCGTTATTGATCTTGGCGGCGTAGCTGTCCTCACCGACCTTCGTGATGCGGCATTTACAGCTGCCTCCGGATATAAAGCTGCCCGACAGCAGCTCGCTGCCGACTTTTTTATCTATCAGGTCTGATTCGCCGGTGAGCAGGCTCTCGTCTGCCATGCAGGCTCCGTCGATGACCACACAGTCGGCAGGCACCTGACTGCCTCTCGACAGTATTATCACATCGTCGAGCACCAGCTCATCTCTGGATATCTTGATCTGCTTGCCGTCGCGTATAACTTCGGATTTACTGTCTGTAAGTATCGTCAATTGGTCTACGCTCTTTTTTGAGCGTATCTCCTGTACAATACCTATAATTGTGTTGAATACGACTACCAGGATGAACAGCATATTCTTGTATGAGCCGATCAACAGCAGTATTATACATAATATGACGTTTATCAGGTTGAAGACAGTGCAGATATTATCGTAGAATATCCTGCCTATAGATTTAGTCTTAACTGTGTTTACGGCGTTTACCTTGCCGCTTTTTACTCTTTCTTCAACTTCGGCAGATGTAAGTCCGCTCAAGTTCTTGTTGTTATCTTCCATATCTTACCTCTGTAACATTATTGCAGTGAAATATATTATAAAATGAAATTCTATCTTGAGCAACAGTTTTTTAAAAAGTTCGAAAACAGTTTAAAGTATGTTTACAATCGGGTATTACTTTATGCCTCGGATCATTTGTTTGAAAAATCGAGTGAATAAAACCCGAACCGAGCGAACTCATCTCTTTTGCCTACCGCAGTGAGCAAAGTGCCGTCTATGCCGTCAAAGCCCTCGGATTCTATGAGAAACAAGCTCTCTTTGCTGAGACTCCACAGGGCTGTCAGCTTAGTCAGCCGACACGAGGAGCATCGCTCATTAAGACGGTTATATACGCCCATTATCCATATATCGTCCAGATCATACCCGTACATAGATTCTTTCTGTACACCGGGTACATCTGTTTCAAAAGCGTCATGTTTCAGTGGCTTTCTGAATCGTATGTTAAGGATCTCGCCGCCTGCTACGCTCTCACATTCGCATCTGTACACGCCGTTTTCGTTTATGTAGCTCTTATCCTTGAAGGTGTCGAGAGTCTCACAAAAGCTGTTCAAAGCTTTTATCTCATCTTCCGTAAAGCCTCCGTAAGCCTTATCGTCAGTATTCGCTGAGTTATCGGCAAGTCTTGCAGCCATGCCGATACAGTAGTTGTACTCGGCGAGCTTTATATCTCCTTTATCTAGCTCGCTTAGCAAACGCCGATTGAACTCGTCAAAGGTCAGACTTCTGCTGTATGACAGATCAAAGTCTCTCTCATGCTCAGGGTAGCGGTGATAGTAACGGCAGATCAGCGAGCCTTTGCTGTCCGTGCCGTATATGCTGTACGCCTCATAGATATCGTTGCGTTCACGCCGCTCTATACCGCCGTGAGTCTGTGAGCGCGCCCATTCCGTAAAATCGTCCTCAGGCTCGCTTTTAGGTTGCTCCGGAGGCGTTTCCGGCGGAGCTTCTTCGATGATCTCCGGTTCCTTTAGCTCTTCTGCCGCGGGCGGACTTTTCGGCTTTTTGTTTCTAAAAAAATCAAACGGATTTTTCATTATTTTTACCTCTGTAAAAAACTCATGTTATCATAATATACCTTACTCGACCTACCGTCAAGCGGTTAATATTTTTGTGAGCGGATAAAAAAGCGATTTACTTTATCTCAAAGTCATGTTATGATTATATCATCATATTAATTGAAAGGCGGTCAGACCATGAAAAAAATACTTTCGTTATTCCTCGCTGCGCTTATGATACTGTCATTGGCGTCTTGCTCAGGTAGCAATAATTCTCCTACAGAAAATACCGAACCTAAGAAAGAGAGTTATACTCTATCCGACGATGTCAAAGAAGGCAGCGTAATAGACGGTCTTATGACGGATATCGACGGACAAGACAAGATACTGACTAAGACTACCGCTTCATGGCTCGATACCTGCGTATTGTATGAGGTCAACATCAGACAGTTCACCGAAGAGGGTACTTTCGCTGCGTTCGAGCAGCATCTCGACCGTCTCAAGGGCATGGGTATCAATACCTTATGGCTGATGCCGATACATCCTATCAGCAAGACCGAGCGCAAGGGCAGCCTCGGTTCATACTACTCTGTCAGCGATTACAAGGGCGTGAATCCCGAGTTCGGCACCATAGATGATTTTAAGCATCTTGTCGATAAGGCGCACGGTATGGGCTTTAAGATCATACTCGACTGGGTAGCTAATCATACGGGTTGGGATAACGCCTGGATCACAGAGCATCCCGACTGGTATGAGCACGATAATAACGGCAAGATCAAGTCGCCTTTTGACTGGACCGATACAGCTCAGCTCAATTATGAAAACTACGAGATGCGCGCCGAGATGATCAAGAGTATGCAGTACTGGATAGAGGATATAGGTATCGACGGCTTCAGATGCGACCATGCTATCGGTGTTCCGTCATCCTTCTGGAACGCTGCCGTGTATAAGCTCAAGTCCGTCAACAGTGAGATCATGATGCTTGCCGAGATGTCCGGCTCTCTGACCATGACCAACTACGCCTTTGACAGCTGCTACAACGACGCTTTGTACGGACAGGCGCTGAGCACAAAGGGCGGCGTAGCGGTATCGTCAGTCAAGGACTTTATGGAGATCAATCAGAATTACGCTCCGGGCAGCTTCCCGATGAATTATCTTGATAACCATGATAAAAACTCTTATGAGGGCAGTATCGTCGAACGATTCGGTGACACTTATCAGACGCTCCTCGCGCTCAGCTATCTGACGCCCGGTATCCCGCTGATATACACCTCGGATGAAATGGCGTATGACCATGAGATAGAGTTCTTTGAAAAGGATACGGTCAAGTGGGACTCTGAGCCTGTGTACGCGCCTTTGATCTCTGCTCTGTCCAAGCTGAAAACAGAGAACAAGGCTCTTGCCACCTCAAATACAGATATCGAGTTTATATCCGCCGAAAACTCTATGCTCTTTGCGCTCACTCGAACAAGCGGCGACAGCAAGGTGATATATGTAGGCAATCTTTATTATGAGGATATCAAAGACGTCGGTGTTCAGCTTGATTTTGATAAGGCGATCTGCGTGATGCACCATGACGGCAAGACGCTTGATACCGAGCCTAAAGAAATGTCAGGCAAGGATTTTGCGAAGAGAAGCTACAAGCCTTATGAGTTTTATATCTTGACTGTAAATTATTAGAGATACTGTTTAGTAAAGGGCTGTCGGTTCAATGACCGGCAGCCCGTTTCAGTTAATCTGTTTCTTTTGGTTTGATCTCAACCGAAGCCGAGACGATCCTGCGATTCTTCACCCGCTTTACGGTCAGAGTGATATTCTCATACGCTGTCTTCTGACCTCTTATCGGGATATCTCCCAGCTGTTCAACTATGAAGCCGCCAACAGAGTTGCTCTCTATCTCTTCATCAGGCTTGATGTCTGCAATCTCAAACAGCTCGCTGAGCTCCATATCGCCCGATACAAGATACCTGTTTTCGCCTATCTTGGTACAGGTATGCTCCACATCCTCGTCCTCGTCCCAGATATCGCCGACTATCTCTTCGAGCAGATCCTCCATAGTGACTATGCCCAAAAAGCCGCCGTACTCATCCGTGACTATCGCTATATGGAGCTTATTCGCGCGAAAGTCGTTGAGTATATCCGAGAGCTTAAGGCTCTTGTAGATGAAGTGAGCGGGAGTGATAAGCTCTCTGATATCCACATTTCCGACAAGCGCTTTCTCAAGATAATCTCTTGTGTGCAGTATGCCGATGATGTTGTCGATATCGCCCTCATACACAGGTATTCGCGAGTATCTCTCGCGGATGATGAGATCGTGTATCTCCTCGGGGCTGTCGTCTATATCTATCGCGGTCACATCGACTCTCGGTGTCAGTATCTCCTGCGCTGTCTTTTCATCAAATTCGAGCGCGGATTGCACCAGCTCGCTTTCCTGCTCTTCGAGTATACCTTCTTCTTCTATAGATTCGATGATATATTTCAGCTCGTCCTCGGTTACCGACGGGCTGTCTTTTTTGATATGAGCGATCTTCATGAACAGGCTCTTTATTCCGATAAAGAAATATACTAAAGGATACAGGATAAATGTAAATATCTTCAGTATAAAAGCCGTGTGCAGGACTATGCCGTCGCTCATTTCTCTGCCGATACACTTAGGTATGACCTCGCCGAAGGTCAGTACCAGCAGCGTAGTGGCTCCGGTAGCTATCGCGGCGCCGTAATTTGCAAAGATACTGAGACACAGGATAGTAGCGAGCGATGAGCAGCCGAGGTTGACTACATTGTTGCCTATCAGTATAGCTGTCAGAGCCTTGTCAAAGTTATCGGTTATCCATAGAGCATTTATGGCGCGCTTACTGCCGTTGTCCGCAAGAGATCTCAGCCTTATGGTGTTCGCGCATGAGAAAGCCGTTTCAACACATGAGAAGAATCCGGATAAAAGTATCAGTAAAGCTATTACTATGCCGTATACTCCGTTAGTACCCATTTTTCCTCCGAAACAGTATCATTAAGTGGATTGTGGTGATATATATCATAAGAATACTATAATATCATATAATTAATATGACAATTTAGAAATATAATCATTTTCTTCTTGAAGAATCGCATATATAGTGCTATACTATATATTGGCATTTTATCATATGCTGTGTACATGATTTTGCTGTATCCGTCTAAACTATAGACGGAGGTGTACACATGTATACAAATGACACTGATTATTCTGTTGAGAACGAAAGTCCCGACAGCACACCGAGCCGTCCGCGCGACAGCATCACCGCTATGGGCAGCGTGATAACGCATAGGGGAGAGGACATCATCTACTGTCTGACTGTTATCGGACAGATAGAGGGGCATTATATTCTCCCTGAGAATAATAAAACCACTAAGTACGAGCACGTTATACCGTCTCTGCTCGCTATTGACGAGGATGAAGATATAGACGGACTCCTTGTGCTGCTCAATACATCCGGAGGGGATGTAGAGGCGGGACTTGCCATAGCCGAGATGATCGCGGGTATGAAGAAACCCTCTGTATCTCTGGTGCTCGGAGGCGGTCACTCTATCGGTATACCGCTTGCCGTAGCCTGCGATAAGAGCTTCATAGTCAGCACTGCGTCTATGACTGTCCACCCGGTGCGTACTACCGGTCTTACCGTAGGAGCGCCGCAGACATATCGGTACTTTCAGAAGATGCAGGATCGCATCACCCGCTTTGTGACCGAGAACTCCGGCATAACTCAGGAGAAGTACCGTGAGCTTGTGCTCAACACAGGCGAGCTTGTGACCGATATAGGTACTGTTCTCGAGGGCAGAGAGGCGGTAGACTGCGGTCTGATAGACGCTGTCGGTACGCTCAGCGACGCTACAGACGCGCTTTATGACATGATAAAATCGGGATAAGCTAAGCTTGTTCCGTATTGATAAAGGAGATGTACATATGACTATACTCGACGCGATCATTCAGGGTATCGTTCAGGGACTGACCGAGTTTTTGCCGGTCTCCAGCAGCGGACATCTGAATATCACTCAGCATATCCTCCCGGGATCTATGGAGAGCAGCACCTTTTTCAACGTTATGCTCCATATCGGTACGCTTGTAGCGGTGATAGCCTTCTATCATAAGCTGATCTGGCGTTTGATCAAAGAGTTTTTCTGTATCATCAAAGATATTTTCACCGGCAAATTCAAGTGGAAAGAAATGTCTGATGACAGACGCATGGTGATCATGATCATAATCGGCTTGCTGCCGTTGTTTCTCCTGTTCATACCCGTCCCCGGTACCGGCATGAAGCTCAAGGACTTTGTAGAGACTGTCATTGATTCGGAAAAGTACTTTATCGTAGTAGGCATTTGCCTGCTGCTCACGTCCGTTTTACTGCTTATTGGCTCAATCTGCTCGAGAGGCGATGTAAATATGCGTCACGCAAAGGGCGGATACGTCAAAGCCGCAAGAACCGCTTTGAATGTCCCCGACGCTATTGTGATCGGTATCGCTCAGTGCTTTGCGGTACTGCCCGGACTCTCACGCTCAGGCTCTACCTTAGCAGCGGGTCAGATGCGCGGACTTGATAAGCAGAAGGCGCTCGACTATACCTTCATACTCGGTACACCGGCTATTATCGCCGCGGCTCTGCTCGAGGGCAAGGATGCTGTCGAAGAAGGAATAAACGTAGATATACTGCCCGTAGTCATCGGTATGGTCGTATCTGCCGTAGTCGGATATCTCGCTATCTGGCTGTTCAAGTGGCTGCTCAAGACCGATAAGATGATCATCTTCATCGTCTATACAGCTATTGTCGGTATAGCGGTCATCGTGATAAGCATCATCGAGATGCAGACAGGCGTAAACTTCTTTACCCACGCTCCCATAGCGTGATAAAGCTATCATTTAAAACAGAAACTGAAATCAGGAAAATGAAGGAGTGATTATTTGGCTGCAAAAAAAACAGCAAGTTCAAGATCAGCCGGCTCCAAAACCAAATCTAATACAAAAGCCAAAGGTTCGGCGCGCTCGTCAAAGAACGCGCCTGAGCCGCCTAAGAAAAGACTGAATCCTCAGATAAAGGCGATAATCCTCTGCGCCGTAGGCGTACTCTTGCTTGCGCTGGTGCTTATACCGGGCGGCAGCTTGTGGCTCACAATAAGGTCTTTTATCTTCGGATTATTCGGCTTTTGCTCTATTCTGCTTCCGTTTGTATTTTTCTATATGGGAATTATGACGGCAAAAGAGAAGCAGATGGCTCATAAGGGCGCAAAGATAGCTCTGTCCGCTGTCATAGTAGTATTTTTATGCGCGCTCGTTTATCTGTTCGGTTCGACCGATTATAACGACGGCAATACATATTTCGCCGCCTTAGGCGCCGCGTATCAGGGTTCGTATGCCCTGAAGAGTATGTGCGGTCTTGTCGGCGCGCTGCTCGGATATCCTATGCGAGCTCTGCTGACTAACACTCCGGCGGTCATCGTGTGCATAGTGGTACTGCTGTCCGCGATCATGGTGCTGTTCGGCGTAACTCTTGTAGATGTTGCGAGAGTAGCTAAAAAGGGCTATGACAAGACCCGTGAGCAGCAAAGGCGTTTTCGTGAAGAGCGCGCCGAGCGCCGCGAGGAGCGCAGACGCGAGCGTGAAGAGCGCGAGGAGTATCTCAGAGAGCAAGAGGCTCAGACTGTCTATGACGGCTATGACGAGCAGAGCGGTTATCCCGATTATACCTCGCGTCGTGATGATTCACGCATAGATATACCGCTTGATAAAACCGGTAAAGCACCTCGCGTAAAGGACGCTGCCGAGATTGCCGAGGACGAGAATCAGCAGAATATCCTCAACATCATAAAGAACGCCAACTCCGGAGTAGTGCTTGACTCTGCGCTCGACGCGTCCGGCGTGGCTAAGCAGATATCCGAGAAGAAGAAGTCCCGTCGTATGTCCGAGGGCGCTAAACAGCCCGATCCCGAGACTGTAGAGGTCGATCTTGACGATGATTTCGATGAGGAAGAAAAATTCGATCTCAAGGGCGAGACCCGCCGTATGAAGGCTGAGGTCAAGCGCAATAAGGATACTCAGACGGATCAAAAGTCCGAGTATGTTTATCCTCCGGTGCGTTTGCTGGATCCCCCCGTAGATACCGAGAGCGCCGGCGCTTATAATGAAATGCAGAATAACGCGACTAAGCTGGTCGAGACTCTCAACAGCTTCGGCGTTAAAGCTAATATCATCAATATCTGCCGAGGACCGTCTGTCACTCGTTATGAGCTGCAGCCCGCTCCGGGCGTCAAGATATCCAAGATAACTAACCTATCGGACGATATAGCGCTTAATCTCGCCGCTAACGGCGTTCGTATCGAAGCGCCTATCCCCGGTAAGGCGGCTGTCGGTCTCGAGGTTCCTAATAAGGTCACATCCATGGTAACTCTGCGTGAATTGATAGAGACAAGCGAGTTCCGCGATAACCCCAGCACCATTAACTGTGTGCTCGGACGTGATATCTCGGGCGAGATCATCACGACCGACCTTGCTAAGATGCCTCACTTGCTCATAGCCGGTACCACCGGCTCCGGTAAGTCGGTCTGTGTCAACGCGCTGTTGATGTCGATCCTGTTCAAGGCTACACCCGATGAGGTCAAGCTCTTGCTTGTAGACCCTAAGATGGTCGAGTTCAGCAAGTACAAGGGTATCCCGCATCTGCTTGTGCCTGTTGTATCAGACGCCAAAAAGGCGGCAGGCGCGCTCAACTGGGCTGTGTCCGAGATGCTCCAGAGATATCGTATCTTTGCCGAGTACGACTGCAAGGGCATAGACAGCTTCAACGAGCTTGTTGACAAGAACCTTGCTTACATAGAATCAGAAAAACAAAAGCCCGATTATGACCCCGAGGCTGAAGAGCAGCCTTGTATGGAGATCGATGGGCTTAAGGTGCCCACAGAGCATATGTGCCGCATCGTTATAGCAATCGACGAGCTCGCCGATCTTATGATGGCGGCTCCGTCTGAGGTCGAAGAGTCTATCTGCCGACTGGCACAGATGGCTCGCGCCGCCGGTATGCACCTGATCCTCGCTACACAGCGACCAACCGTAAACGTAATCACGGGTCTGATCAAGGCTAATATACCTTCGCGTATCGCTCTTAAGGTAACTTCACAGATAGATTCGCGTACTATCCTCGATACAGGCGGAGCAGAGAAGCTCATAGGTCGGGGCGACCTGCTGTATTCGCCCGTAGGAGCGCCTAAGCCTATCCGCGTACAGTGCTGCTTTACTCGCGATGATGAGATCGAGCGCGTGACCGACTTCATCAAAAAGTCGCATACAGCCGAGTATAACAAGGAGATCGAAGAGAAGATCCGCAAGATCGCAGCCGAAGAGCTGAACAACGGCAAGGGCAAGGACAGCGGTATTTCGCCCGGCAACGCTCCGGAGGTCGACTCTATGATGGAGGAGGCTATCCGTTTCGTTATCGAGAGCGGACAGGCTTCTACCTCTATGCTCCAGCGCCGTCTTAAGGTAGGCTACGCGAGAGCGGGCAGGATGATCGACGATATGGAGCAGATGGGTATAGTAGGGCCTCACCAGGGCTCTAAGCCGCGTGACGTCCTTATCACATACAACGACTGGCTCGAGCGCAATAACGTTCTCGGCTCTGCAGAGGAGAACGGGGCAGAGGAAGCCCCCGATGAGGACGATCCGTGGTAAAATGATACCGTATCTGATGTGATAAAAACATCTTGACGTTTTAACGTTATAAAGCTATACTATATATGATTCGACAATATTTTTAGGAGGAAGTTTTTTGGGAGTATATGAAGAACTTGTAGCCCGCGGACTTATAGCGCAGGTTACTGATGAAAAAGAGATCAGAGAGCTGGTCAATACGGGCAAGGCTGTATTCTACATCGGCTTTGATCCCACTGCCGACAGCCTTCATGTAGGTCACTTCATGGCTCTGTGCCTGATGAAGCGTCTGCAGATGGCTGGCAACAAGCCCATCGCTTTGATAGGCGGCGGTACGGCTATGATCGGCGACCCTTCGGGTCGTACCGATATGCGACAGATGATGACTAAGGAGACTATCGAGCATAACTGCGATTGCTTCAGAAAGCAGATGTCTAAGTTTATTGACTTCTCCGACGATAAGGCGCTCATGGTCAACAACGCCGACTGGCTGCTCGACCTCAACTATGTCGAGCTTTTGCGTGAGGTCGGAGCCTGCTTCTCAGTCAACAATATGCTTCGCGCCGAGTGCTATAAGCAGCGCATGGAGAAGGGTTTGAGCTTCCTTGAGTTCAACTACATGATCATGCAGAGCTACGACTTCTACGCGTTATATCAGAAGTACGGCTGCAATATGCAGTTCGGCGGCGACGATCAGTGGAGCAATATGCTCGGCGGCACCGAGCTTATCCGCCGCAAGCTCGGCAAGGACGCTTACGCCATGACCATCAACCTGCTGCTCAACAGCGAGGGCAAGAAGATGGGCAAGACCCAGAAGGGAGCTGTGTGGCTCGACGCCGAAAAGACGACTCCGTTTGAGTTTTACCAGTACTGGCGCAACGTTGATGACGCCGATGTCATCAAGTGCCTCAAGATGCTCACCTTCCTGCCGCTTGAAGAGATCGACAAGCTCGCTGAGTTAGAGGGCTCACAGCTTAATAAGGCTAAAGAGATCCTCGCCTTTGAGCTTACTAAGATGATCCACGGCGAAGATGAGGCGAACAAGGCTCAGGAGGGCGCACGCGCTTTGTTCGGCGGCGGCGCCGACACCGACAATATGCCTACTACCGAGATCGCCGATGATGACTTTACCGACGGCGGAATCGCTATCCTTGATCTGCTTATCAAGTGCAAGCTCATCCCCTCAAAGGGCGAGGGAAAGCGTCTTATCCAGCAGGGCGGAATATCCGTAGATGACGCTAAGATCACCGATATGTTCCATAAGGTGACTAAGGACGCTTTTGATAAGGGTCATGTCATCATCAAAAAGGGCAAAAAGGTTTTCCATAAGGTAACTCTGTAAGTGTCTTTACGGAAATAATACAGGTACTTAATCGGCGCGTTCCGATATCAAAAATACAAGGAGTGTAGAAAGAAATGAAAAAGATTGCAGGCGAATTCAAAGAATTCATCATGCGCGGTAATGTAATGGATCTGGCTGTCGGCGTTATCATCGGCGGAGCTTTCCAGGCTATCGTCAATGCATTCATCAACGACCTGATCATGCCGTTCATAGGTCTTCTCACAGGCGGCATCAACTTCAACGAGCAGTTCTTGATCCTCAAGCTGCCCGAGGGCGTTGACGCGTCACAGGTTACATACGCCAACGCTTCTGAGCTCGGCGCAACAATCTGGGGCTACGGCGCGTTCATCACAGCTGTCATCAACTTCCTTATCATGGCTCTTGTTGTGTTCCTTCTCGTTAAGGCTATCAACAGAGTTTCCAAGATCGGTAAGAAGGAAGAGGCTGAGGCTGAGCCCACCACAAAGAAGTGCCCCCATTGCTGTGAAGAGGTCAACATCAACGCTACCAAGTGCCCTCACTGCACAGGAGATATACCTGCAGAAGAGTAAGTTACAGTTACACACAGTGATGTTCAAATCCGCCGGTTTTTCCGGCGGATTTTTATGTGAAAAGATTATTTAAATACAAGCCAGCCGACGGAGCAATTTCGCGAGCCGTCGGCTGACTTTATATACGATACCTAAATCAAATAAGATAGATGTCAGTTATGTTTATCGGAAACCGGGATAATGTTTATTGCTCAGAAAACGGAACAGTTACCTTAACGATCGTTCCTCCGCCTTCACGCGGCACGATCTCCAGTTCACCGCTGCACATCATCTTGAGTCTCTGGCGGATGTTTGTCAGCGCTGTATGCGGCTCGTTATCGTCGCCGGGCTTATAGTCGATACCGTTGTTTTCTACGATGATCACGTTGCCTTCGTTAGTTTTGCGAGTCATGACATAGATATGCAGCGGATCTCCGTTAGGATCCAAGCTGTGCTTAACTGCGTTCTCCACAAGAGGCTGCAGGGTCAGCGTAGGTACCTTGAAGTTGATATGAGGCGTATCATAGTCTACATAGAGCATATCCTCGTGCTGAGCTTGCTCTACGGCGAGGTACGCGCGTGTATGCTCCAGCTCATTCTTGAACGGCACGGTTTCATCGCCGGCGATCGCGGTGAAATTTTTGCGCAGATATGTGGTGAAGTCCAGCGTGACCTGTTGAGCCTTGTCCGCGTCCTGCTTGCACAGGTAGTATATGCTCATCATAGTGTTGTAGATGAAGTGCGGGCGCATCTGAAGTACCATGACGTTTGCCCGCTGATGAGCTATCTCGCGCTGCTGATCGGCGATCTCACGCTGCTGGCGAATATACCGTGATATGTGTTCCGCGACAATGAGGGAGTACATCGAAAGCGCGCATATACCTACCCCTAAGATAAGGATCAGCTCAATGTCGATGTATGTGTGGATTATGATGAAGGCTGTCATTGGCAGCAAATAAATCAGGAAAGCGACAAAATATCTCTTTGACAGCTTTCCGCGCCTGCGTATCACGCCTGCAATGTTCAGGATCATTATTATTGCCAGCGGAATCAGAATCATCGGGAACCACGGTTCGCGTTTGAATTTATTTTCCGGCGTCACGACAAAGAAGTAATCCGTGAACAGTCCGAACATAATGATGATGAAATAAGCTGCCCACAGGATTATTACAGTACGCAGCAGCTTGCTCTCAGCGAGCTTTTCATTACAGCTGTGCAGCAGCAGGATCGTCGGCATAGGCATCAAAACCGATATCAGCAAAGACTCAATATAGCATGCGACCTTCTCTGCTTGAGCTAACTCAGGGATATTGTATAGGAATGCTGAGACGAATACGGAACAAACGCACACCGTCAATAGAGAAAAAAAGGTTATAAAATACTTCTTGCTCCATCGATCGGACATGGGCATGACGATAGCGTAAACAAGAGACATCAGCATCAGGACCAGCATAGCGCTGCCGGTGCAGTATCCTATGATAGTAAAAGTGTTTATCATGCATCGATCCCTCCCGGCGAAAACGGATAGCGCAGCTTTTCGAGCTGATTGCGTACATCCCCGGAGGTGATCGGCTTGATCATAAAACCGCTCGCTCCTGTTTCCCACGCGTCGATCGCGTAAGACGGGTACGCAGTTAAGAAGATCACGTTTGTACGCGGATAAATCGAGAGAAGACCACGGCATACGTCCAGACCGCTGATGTTTCCCATCTCTATATCTAAAAAAGCAAGTGATACACGGTTGGCTTTGGCATATTCGATCGCGTCCATCGGCTTGGTAAAGCCGGTTATTGTAGCGTTTGGCATGACCGCCTCCAATATCGGCAGACCTCCATTGAGGATGATCTTGTTATCGTCAAGCATGATGACATTAGGACGGCAGTCGCTTTCAGCCGCAGCGTTAAACAGGACGTAGATATCTACGCCTAAGGCTTCGGAGAGCTTCAGGATCATAGCAGCGTCCGGAAGCCTGGTACCGTTTTCCCAACGATTGACCGATGTACGGGTCACATACAGCCGCTCGGCAAGCTCGCGCTGAGTAAGCCCCTTTTCCGTCCTTATTTTTTTCAATGTTTCTGCAAAAAGCATACTCATTTTGTATTGCTCCTTGATGTTGATTTATCTATAGTTTACATAATTTATTGCGCAAACGCAAGAATTGATTTTCAGCGTGGGGTGACTTTCTGGTACATCCCCTTGAAAAATCTGCGATTTTGCGAAATAATTAAATGTAAACAGAAACCATTTATATATATTCGGGCGCCTGCCGGAAGGAGTGATCACGGTTTGGTTAGCTATTATACTGTTTTGATCGCACTCTGCTGGATGGCGCTGATCGTACTTTGCATTCTGGTACATGAGAACAGTTGGATCGGTAAGAAGGAAAAGCGGCTTTTTTATCTGACATACGGGATAATAGCGCTGTCCGCCTTAGCCGAGTGGCTTGGTGTTCAGTTCAGCGGCAACGAGGATATACCTGTATGGATGTTGTCGCTGGTCAAATGCTTCGATTACATTTTGACTCCGATGGCGGGAGGAGCGCTGGTCGCTCAGATGAGTATCCGAAATCGCTTGTACAAAGCCCTTATGATCGCTCTCGGTTGCAACACGCTTTTCCAGATTGTTGCCTGCTTCAACGGTTGGATGGTGGTCATCGACGAAGGGCATCATTATTCTCACGGTCCGCTGTACGGCGTTTACATAGCGCTGTATTTGCTGATAATAGTTTTGACGACCGCCGAGTTTTTGTTGTTCAGTCTTTCATATCGCAAGCAGAACAGGGCTTCGCTTATCTCCGTGATACTGTTGATAATCGTCGGGATCAGTATGCAGGAGATTCTCGGATCCGAGTTCAGAACAGCGTATGTCGCGCTCACGATCGGAGTGGCGCTGATGTTCATCCATTACGCGGAGTTCTATAAGATGGCGGCTGATGAGCAGGTCACAAAACAGCAGAAAGAATTGATGAAAGATGTTCTGTCCGGCGTGTTGAGCCGATATGCTTACACAAAAGCTATCGACAGATACAGCGACATCGACTCGCTGCCTGATGATTTTACCGTTTTTGTCTTAGATATCAACGGACTGAAAACGGTCAACGATACCGTGGGACATGACGCCGGAGACGAACTCATAATCGGCGCCGCCCGCTGTATAGAAAAAGCCTTCGGCAGCGCGGGGCTTTGCTACAGGACAGGCGGAGACGAGTTTGTCGTGATGACGAACATGAGTAAGGAAGAAACAGAGTCTGCTCTTCTTCGACTGCAGGAAGAAACAAAGCTATGGTCGCGTGACAGATCGGATTTCTCCCTTAATATTGCGGCGGGTTACGCACGCGCTTCGGATTATCAGGGCTTTACAGCTGAGGAGCTTACAAAAAAAGCCGATCAGGCTATGTACGCGGCTAAAGCGGAGTATTATATGAATCATTAACATATCGTTTGATCCTTCTCAACTTTTGGTATATAAAAAAGGTACTGTCGTTCTATGAGCGGCAGTACCTTTTTGCGTTCAAAATCGCTTATCAGGGCATTATTTTCTTATAAAGTTCTTTGAGATCTTCGACGTTGGTGTCGCGGGGATTACCGGGACGGCAGGCGTCTGCGTACGCGTCGGCGGCGAGAACATCGAGATCCTCCGCCTTTACTTTGTCGTTCTTCTCGGGGATGCCTACATCGGCGGAGAGCTTCTTAACAGCGTCTATAGCAGCCTTGCGGTACTCAGCCTGAGTCATGCCGTCTACGCCTTCTACGCCCATAGCGCGAGCTATCTCGCGGAATTTCTCGCCGGTGTACTCCTGGTTGTACTCCATGACTATCGGCAGCATCATAGCGCAGGCTACGCCGTGAGGCGTGTCATAGTGAGCGCCGAGAGTATGAGCGATAGAGTGAGCTATGCCGAGTCCTACGTTTGAGAAGCCCATACCCGCTATATACTGAGCCAGAGCCATGCCTTCTCTGTCCTCGGGCTTGTTCTCTACAGCGCCGCGCAGATGCTTTGAGATCAGGCGTATAGCCTCGAGATGGAACATATCTGTCATCTCCCACGCCGCGGCAGTTGTGTAGCCCTCTATAGCGTGTGTCAGCGCGTCCATACCGGTAGATGCGGTCAGTCCCTTGGGCATAGAGCTCATCATATCGGGGTCGATGACCGCGGTCTCGGGGATGTCATGCTCGTCTACGCATACGAACTTGCGCTCTTTCTGCACATCGGTGATAACATAGTTGATAGTTACCTCTGCGGCTGTTCCGGCTGTTGTGGGCACGGCGATAGTGGGTACGGCATGATTCTTAGTGGGAGCTACGCCCTCGAGCGAGCGTACATCTTCAAACTCGGGATTTGTGATGATGACGCCGATAGCCTTAGCGGTATCCATAGCTGAGCCGCCGCCTATAGCTATGATAGAGTCGGCTCCTGCCGCCTTGAATGCCGCGACGCCCGCCTGAACGTTCTCTACGGTAGGATTAGCCTTGACCTCTGAGAAGATCTCATAAGCTATGCCCGCCTCGTCAAGCAGCGCGGTCACCTTCTGAGCTACATTGAACTTGAGCAGATCGGGGTCTGTGCATACAAGTACCTTTGTAAAGCCCTTAGCCTTGGCTATAGCGGGTATCTCTGCTATAGCGCCCTTACCATGGTAGGAAGTGTTGTTGAGTATGATTCTGTTTGCCATTTTTTACCTCCGTAAAATTATTATATATATATTATAGTATTTTTTACGGTGTATTTTCAATGAGTGTGTTATATAGAAATTGTCCGAGAATTTTGTATAAATCGCCTATTGATCGTTCAGAAACACTTTGAGAAGTCTTCTGCCTTTATTCAAACGGCTCTTAACTGTACCTTCGGGTATGTGTAAAATACCTTTTATTTCTTTAATGGAATAATCTTCGACATAATAAAGAATAACGGCAAGCCTGATCTTCTCCGGTAGACTGTCTATAGCTTCACCTATTTCCACAGAAATATATGGATTATCGCGAGAAGTGATATCGGGTAATCGGTCGCCGAGAGATTCGAAACGTTTATGTTCTTTCAGCATTTTGTTGCATTGGTTTATTAGTATTCTTATCAGCCATGTGCCGAAGTATCGTTCCTGTCTGAGCTTGTTTCTGTTTTGATAAGCGATCAGTACAGTCTCGTGTATTGCGTCTTGAGCGTCGTCTTCGCTTTTCAGCATAGACATAGATATCCGATACATGGTGTCGGTATGCGCCGTGACCAACATCTCAAAGCTGTTGTTATCTATCATTGTCTGTTACCTTGAAGAGATAGACAGTCTGATAACCCTTGCCCTCAGGAGCGGGGTCTGCAACATCGCTCACACCGTTAAGGACGAAATACGCCTTATCCAATATATCGGTGTTTACTCGTGATCCAACGGTCACGGTAAGTGTTTCGCCCGCGTGCAGCGTCAGGATATAGAAGCTTTTACCCGCTCCGTGCGGACTGATGTATGCCATCTCGCCGTCGCATATATCGGTTGTGTAGATTCTGTTATCGAGGTCAACTATATTTGCCTGTTTGTAGCTTCCGTCGCTGTTGCAGTCAAATATGTTAATGCGATAGGGTATATACAACTCTATATCCTCGTCGCTGAGGTTCGTGTAGGTGATATCAGCCAGCACCATTGTTTGGTCCTTTATCTCGGTATTTAAGAGCTCGTCTGTGCTGTTGAACCCGTCGCCATCTTTTATTGTGTTGACTGTATTAGGATTAAGATAACCGTTGTCATCTGATATCTCATATTTGCTTAATGACGGGTTGAAGCAGTTCTCGTCAAGCTCCGTGATATTATCGAGAGTCCGTACATTACTTATCTCTGCGGTATAGTACACGCTCTCATCATATTTGTACGGATGATCCTCAAAGGTCAGTTTTGTGTTGAGAGGATATTCGACATATGTCGCGTCATAGGCATAGCTGCTTTGCTCCTGAGGTCGTTCGTCTACCGGATCAAAGAGAACGGTGAAATCGCTTGCTGTACCTTCGGTAAAGCTGATGCCCTTTACGAAGTCTTCCAGTTGAGAGTCGGTAACGTCCTTATGGTAGATCAGCAACAGCACGTTCACATCTTCATAGTAAACGTACAGTCGGCTCCATGTGCCGTTGATCATCTTGACCTCGTATGCCTGATGACCGTCTACTATGCGTTCTTCTGAACTTTCAACGTTTCCGATATACTCCTTCATCTTCGTAGCGTTATAAAACCGCATAGGGTAGAGGGAGTAGCCGTCGGTGTACTTCTCGCTTGCGCTGACACTGTAGAACTTCATATTATCCGGTTCGGGAGAATACGCAGCAAAGCCTTTGGGTATCTCAACATGCATCTTGACATATTCGGGATAAACAGCTTTTGTTTCGCGCTCTATATCGATCTCGAGACCGTAGTCATCTATAGGTTTAGCGATAAGCTCATACAGCTTACTTGCGCCGAATACCGCTGTAGGTATCAGCGCGGCGATAAGAATAACGGCAACAGCGATCTTCCATCCTTTTGATATGGGATTCTTATTTGGGTAAGCTCCAAGCTCCGCGTCATGTATTGCCTCGGTTATTGTATACTTAAACCTTTCCGGTACGAGCTTGAACGCTTCTTTGATTTTGTCTTGCATTATTACAACTCCTTATAACTCAAATGTATCGATACTGTATATTAGAGCGTTGGGGGAGGGGAAAGGTTCATTTTTATTTATAATTGTCATGATTAAGTTATTGATACGCTTATCGACTTGTGATTATCTCAGCCGAATAAAAAACCGCTAACGAAAAAGCGGCACGACTCTCGCCGTACCGCCTTTTGTGTCAGTCAGTTGTTTGAAACTGATAATTTATTACTGATATCTTCTGCCTTGATTGGCTTTCTGCTTCTTCTTCTCAACTACATATACGATAGTGAAAGCGATCAGCATAACAACTATCATGATGCCCAGCCAGATGATGAACTCGAAGTTTGTGCCGTTAGCGCTCTGCTTGAAGAGGGGAGACTCAGCTACAGCGGCTACACTCTTAGAAGAGAGCTCAGCTGTCTTGACCTCAACATCGGTGTTGGGGGCTGTAGGAGTGCTTGCGGGAGCTTTTACGCCGCTCTCTGCAGGCGCGTTGGATGATGTTGTACCTGCTGCCTTGTCATCTTCCTTATCGGGAGTTGCGGGCTCTTCCTTCTCAGCGGCTACTGCGCTGTCAGAGAAGAGTACATCATAAGTGGTCTGTTCGATAACGCCTGTAGCTGCAAGATCGTTGCCGAGCTGGAAGCCCTTTACAGCTTCTTCGGTAGCGTTGCCGAAGTCGCCGTCTGCTTCGCCCTCAAGATAATTGAGAGAGATAAGTCTGTTCTGGATCTTAGCTACATCCTCACCGCTGTCGCCTACAGCGTATACCAGCTCTGTGGATTCGGCGGGCTGCTCCTGTGTTTCGGGAGCTAAGTCAGCGACTACGCCTGTATCGGCGACCTCTTCATCTTCTGCCTTAGCAGTGAGCTTATCTTCTTCAGCTGTTGTCTCTGCTTCTGTAGAGTCATCAGCCTTTTCTTCTTTATATGCGGGAGCATCATCAGAGTAGAGGTACTCTGCATCGGAGCCGGCGATACCGTCCACATACAGACCTGCGTTCTGCTGGAATGCCTTGAATGCCTTTTCGGTCATTTCACCGAAGTCACCGTCGACAGCTGCTGTATAATAACCGAGCTCCTGAAGACGCTGCTGGAGCTTCTCTACCAGAGAGCCTGAAGAACCCTTCTTAAGAGGACCGTTGTCGTTCGATGAGGAAGAGGAGCCGGAAGTCTCAGATGATGAGCTGCTTGAAGATGAGGAAGAAGCGTCTACATCTTCATCACATCTGCCTGTAGAGTCAAAGCTGTATGTCTTCCAGCCGCCGATCTCCTGATAGCATACGCCGTAGTCGGAGCCGCGAGCGTCAACTTCCATATTATCTGCTATATATACGCCTACATGACCGGGTCTGGAGAGACCTAAGCCGTGAACTCTGGGGATTCCGCTGCTGACATAACCCCAATCTCTGCCGTTCTCCTGAGCGTCAGAGAGCATGCTTGTTCTGTTGCCGCCGCAATAGGACCAAATAAGTCCCGAACAGTCTACAGCACCTACTGATGTGCCGCCCCATACATAGGACCAGCCTTCGTTGTAAGCTCTGAGTGCCCATTCGGCAAGACCTGCGCCGGTAGCCGCCGCTCCTGAGTTGACGGTACCTATAACACAGATACTCGCGATCACAGCGACAACCATAATAAGTGAGATGATTTTCTTGAACTTCTTCATAAGAACCTCCATATGATCCGTTCATCGAGCGCCTAGTACATATATATAGTATATATACGCGAGCTCGCGGATCTTGATTTTGAGTGTTTTTTGACTACTTTGGTAACAAAACTGTCATTATTATATCAGAGAATTATTCCAATATCAAGTATTTTTAGTAAATTATTGTTAAAATGCCAACATAATTTAAATTTTGTTCATATTTGTGTACAGAATGTACAAAAAATGTTCATTTTTACCTCGGTTACAAGCTGTAATCTTTAATTATGTAAGAGAAAAATAAGCCATTGGGATAAGTTTTGACAATTCTCGACAAGAAAAATAAAGTGTCTTTAATTCCAAACTCGAATTAATTGTTACGAGAATGTTAATATTTTAAAAGAATTATATGAACATCGGGTTACAAAGTGATGAAATATCTCACTAAATGCTTTGACAATGAGCTTTACTTTGGCTATACTGTATTTATAATCATTTTGCATTTTTTAGACTTTAGAATAATCTAATGCGCTGTCATCCCGAGCTTGTCGAGGGATCTTTTCCGAAAGCTTTTTATTTTATCAAGGGCAGTGTAGCACATTGTCAGGTTATCGAAAACCGACAAAGAGATTTTGAGCGTAGATAACAGAGTAAACGTACAACGTCTTTGAAAGCCGCATAAATACTGAGTTCTACTCCGGGTAGAGAGGCTTTTCTATCCTCGGTATACTCATGTTGTAACGGCGGAGAATTTGTCTGCATAAGCCGTAGAGCGAAACTTGGCTTTGTAGATTGTGTTTTAGACTGATATTTAGTATTATGATATTGATGACTCAGCTGATATAAGCAAATACCAAAATAATTCTCGAAAGGAAATAACCATGAGCTTTACCATATTGACTGACACTTCCGCTAACTTACCTTCCGCTCTTCTTAAGGAGCGTGATATCTATGTCATCCCTTACCATTATTCGATTGGCGAAAAGCAGTATTCCTGCCTTGATACCGAGGGCTTTGACGGTAAAAAGTTCTATAAAGCTATGCGCCTCGGTGCCGATATCAAAACATCGGCAATCAATTTTCAGAATTATATAGACTTCTTCTCACAGTTTCTCGAAAAAGGAGAAGATATCCTTTTCATCAGTATGTCGTCCGGTATCAGCAGCTCGTTCAATTGTTCTGAGATCGCTACAGGTGAACTTTCCGCTAAGTATCCCGACCGTAAGATATATACGATAGATACACTGGGAGCGTCTTTGGGTGAGGGTATATTTGCTCTCAGAGCCGCTGACTATCGCGATAACGGATGCGATATAGACGAAGTATATAAGCGTATCGAAGAAGAGAAGAAGAGTATGTATCAGGTCTTTACCGTAGATGACCTTATGTATCTGCGTCGCACCGGCAGACTGACGGGATCTGCCGCGGTCATCGGCAACATGCTGCAGATCAAACCCATACTCAAGGGCAACGAGAACGGCGAGATAGTTAATTTTACTAAGGTGATCGGTCGCAGGAGAGCTGTTGAGGCGCTTGCTCAGCGATACAATATGCTTGTTAAGGATAATGAGAATCAGATCGTAGGTATAGCTCACGCTGACTGTGCTAAGGACGCTGAGTATCTTGCCGAGCTGATCAGTAAGAAAAAGCCGCCTAAAGAGATACTGACCGTTATGTATGAGCCGGTGACCGGTTCTCATGTTGGACCCGGTACGCTCGCGCTGTTCTTTATGGGCGATGATAAGGTCAGATTCAGATAATAGTTAAACAAAGATAGGGACGCCGTTTTTATCAGGCGTCCCGTATTTTGTGAAATACCGTTCATACAAAAATAGTTTGTCCAACTCATTCAAAACTATTGACTTATCCGATATTCTGTGCTAAAATATTACTTGCTTTACGGAGAGATGTCCGAGTGGTTTAAGGAGCTAGTCTTGAAAACTAGTGATCCCGTAAGGGACCAAGGGTTCGAATCCCTTTCTCTCCGCCAATTTAATAATAAGTATATTTACTTTGCATACATGGAGGATTACTCAAGTGGTGAAGAGGCTCCCCTGCTAAGGGAGTAGGTCGCTAACGCGGCGCGAGAGTTCGAATCTCTTGTCCTCCGCCAAACCCTGAAGGTCTCGAAAATGGCTATATAAGCCGTTTTCGGGACTTTTTCTTTGCGGAAAAAGATCCAAACTCTCGTCGTGCTCATAGTCTTGCTCATAATTTCAATTTAGCTTGCTTCAAGCAGATTTGCGATACAATTACAGGCATCTTCATTTGCCTGCTGCACTGAATGAATGTAGGTGTTCATCGTCGTGCTTGTTTGGCTATGTCCTAACATATCAGAGACTTTTTTCACGTCAATACCGTTCGCCAGAGCGTGAGTTGCCGTGAAGTGTCTGAAACTATGTAATCCCTTGAAGGGGATTTTTTCAGCCTCACAAAATCTCTGCAGCCATTTATATGGAATGTTAGGATGCAGCGGTTCACCGCACCAATTCACAAACAGCCTGTCTGAATCGACCCATTGATCGCCACACTGCTTGGCAAGCTCTTTCTGCTCGGCATGCAGCTCCTGAATCATTTTCACCAGTGAAGGCGCAATCTGCAGATCGCGGATGCTCGACTTCGTTTTCGGGGTATCGGTATATGTTCCGAATCCCTGATGATAATTAGATGTTCGCCTGATCGACAAAACCGATCTGTCAAAATCAATATCCTTATACTCTAATCCTAACGCTTCGCCTTTTCGCATACCGCTATAAGCTAATAGATTGAAAAGCAATTTATATTCAGTTGGTGCCTTCTCGTTGATAGCTGCCAAAAGTTGTTTAGTCTCTTTCAGAGAGTAAACCTTCATATCCTTCCTAGCAGTTTTCGTGAAGGTAATGTCTTTGCATGGATTATGCTGTATAAATCCACACAGCTTAGCATATTTCATCACATCACTAATGAAAATCAGGTAGGACTTTTGACTTTTAATACCCAATCCCTTACCTGTCTGCTGATTTACACCATCCTTGCTCAGAGAAGTGATAAACTCCTGAACAGTCAGAAAATCTAACTTACAGACTAAAATATCACCGATAGCGTTATAGGTGCGTTCTCTGCATCCCTTCAGCTTTATAATGGTGCTTGCCTTGTATTCTTTGCTGGATTCCTGCAAATCAAGCCATTTCTCAGCTAATTCTTTGAAAGTGATGTGATCACCGATATTCTGTTTTCTCTCTCGCTCTTCGGCTTCAAGCCGAAGCTGCTCAGCATAATCCTGCTTTGCCCTTTCTTCAAAAAGGACTTGCTGTCTTATCAGCTCCTTATTCAATTGTTTAGGTGTCATACCTTTGTCGGGCTTCCAAGTCATAGATTTGATAATCTGCTGACCGTCCTTAAAGTCAACATTGACTCTGAATTGATATGATACTTCACCTGTTTTCTTGGACACTCTTTTAAGTGGCTTCATGTGCTTAACCTCTCTTTCGTGGATTAAGCACCAACAGTGCTTGTATTATAGCATGCCAACCACTCGATTAGCAAGTCCAGATTGATCAAAACTTTATTGGCAATCTTCACAGTCGGAATTTGACCGCTGCCGATTATTTTTCTCAGCCCCCGCATACTCAGTGAGGTTTCGGGGTCTAAAGCCTTGATTTCTTCGTAGGCTTTCGGGATCGTTCTCATCCTAGGAAGTTTATATTCAGTTGTGTTAGTTGCGTTCATTTTATCACCAGATACCTTTCAGTGTAAGATTTTTATTTAGTTTGGTATCTCTACTATAGTTAAACGTATCATAATGGGAGGGGTAATCTGAAAATTTTTTCACTTGAAAAACTCAATATAATATTGAAAAACTCATAGGGCTATGCTATAGTATATTTGTGAGGCATTAACGACTCAAAAGGCAGGAGGAATCGCTATGGCTGTAAGCTACAACAGGCTGTGGAAGCTACTTATTGATAAAGGGCTGACGAAGACAGAGCTGTGCAAGAAAGCTGGAATCACAACCAACGCCGTTGCCAACATGGGCCACAACAAATCGGTAAAGGTTGAAACGCTCGTCAAGATCTGCGAAGCTCTGGACTGCAAGATCGAAGACATCATGGAAGTTATCCCCGAGAAGGAGGCGTGAAGATGATACTGTCAAAGAAAGATATGTCAGAAGAAGATATAAAGCTGCAATACATCACCCCTGCGATCACAAGCAAATGGGATGTCAGAAAAATCACGATGGAGACCAAACTCACTGACGGACGAATCAACCTCAAAGGCAATCTTACTGTCCGTGAGAAGCCGAAGTTTGCCGACTATCTTCTGTATCTCGCGCCGAATTATCCTATCGCCGTTGTCGAGGCAAAGGACAACAACCATTCCGTTTCCTTCGGTATGCAGCAAGCTATCACATATGCTCAGATGCTTGATCTGCCCTTCGCGTATAGCTCAAACGGGGACGGCTTTGCCGAGCACGACTTTCTCACAGGTAAAGAGCGCGAGATCGCGCTTGATGAATTTCCCACCGAAGAAGAGCTGATTGCCCGTTATAAGGCTGAACGCCAAGCGAACGGCGACTTCTCGGAAAATCAGGAAACCATTATTGAGCAGCCTTACTACTCGAGCCAGAACACTTACCCGCCGCGCTATTATCAGCGAATTGCCATCAATCGCACCTTAGATGCTATTGCGCAAGGACAGGACAGAATTCTACTCGTCATGGCTACAGGCACGGGTAAAACATATACCGCCTTTCAGATTGTCTATCGACTTCTGAAAAGCGGATTGAAAAAGAAAATATTGTATTTAGCTGACCGCAATATCCTTGTGGATCAGTCTATCCAACAAGACTTTGCTCCGTTGGAGAAGGTCACCCATAAGATAAACGTATCGAAAGACGATGCAAGCACCATTACATCCCATCAGGTCTACTTCTCGTTATATCAGCAGCTTGTCGGCGAAGACGGAGAAGATCACTTCAGCCAGCTCTTCAAGCCCGACTTCTTTGACCTGATCATCGTTGACGAGTGCCACAGAGGATCGGCGAAAGAGGATAGCAAATGGCGTCTTATCCTCGAATACTTCAAGAACGCCACACAGATCGGTATGACGGCAACGCCGAAAGAGACGAAGTATGTCTCCAACATCAACTACTTCGGCGATCCGCTTTATACCTATTCTCTCAGAGAAGGCATCGAGGATGGCTTCTTGGCACCGTTCAAGGTCATCAACATCACTACAGACATCGGTGATGGCTGGAGACCTACCGCTGGTCAGCTTGATAAATACGGCAATCCTATTGAGGATCGCATCTATACCAACAGCGATTACGACTATAATATCGTCATCGAAGACCGCATCCAACAGGTAGCGACTGAGATCACCAACTATCTGAAAGCCACAGACCGTATGGCAAAGACCATCGTCTTCTGCGCCACTGAAGACGCAGCCGAGCGGATGCGACAGGCTCTTGTCAATCTGAACTCGGATATGGTCAAACAGAATCCCGACTATTGTGTCAGGATCACAGGCTCCGATCTCTACGGAAAGAGCAAGCTCGACTACTTTATATCCGTATCAGCTCCCTATCCCGTTATCGCCACAACATCCAAGCTGCTTTCCACTGGTGCCGACTGCAAGATGACAAAGCTCATCGTGCTTGATGAAATGATTGGTTCAATGACGGAATTCAAACAGATAATCGGTCGCGGAACTCGTCTGCGCGAGAAAGAAGGCAAGACGCATTTCGTCGTTATGGACTTCCGTAATGTGTCGCGTCTGTTTGCCGATCCCGAATGGGACGGTCCTATCGAGATAGATCCGAACTACAAACCGCCGCAGCCAAGCGGCGAAGAGCCGCCAGTCGGTCCGATTGACGGTCCGATTGATCCGCCGACTCCGAAGGTAAAGCCCATCGTCGATAAAGACGGCTGTCGTGTTGAGGTCATCTTCAAAACCGTATCGGTCTATGACGCTGACGGAAGACTGCTGCGTCAGGAGAGCATCACCGACTACACCAAATCCAACATCCTCGGCGAATATGCGTCCCTTGATAACTTCATCCTGCAGTGGCGCAAGGACCCGAAGAAGGATAACATCCGCAAGATGCTTTTAGAACGAGGCATCGACCTTGAACAGATGAAGGCCGATCAGGGTATGTCAGACGTCGATGACTTTGACTTTATCTGTCACGTCGCATTTGACCGCAAGCCGCTGACCCGCAGGGAGCGAGCCGAAAACGTCAAGAAGCGCGACTTCTTCTCCAGATACAGCGGAGTAGCCCGCGAAGTGCTGGAGGCTTTGCTCGACAAGTATATGAACACGGGCATCTATGAGATTGAGAAAACGGATATACTCAAACTCGATCCGTTTATGAAGATCGGCAAGCCTTCCAAGATCGCCAGTTATTTCGGTGGCAGGGACGGTTATCTCAAGGCCGTCAAAGAGCTTGAAGAAGAGATATACAGTGAGGTAGCATAATGAGTAACTTATCAGGCTTTGTAAAACGAATCAGAGATATCATGCGTAATGATTCGGGAATAAATGGCGATGCGCAAAGAATCGAGCAGATTTCGTGGATGCTGTTCTTGAAGGTGTATGACGCCAAAGAGCAGGACTGGATGTTCGATGATGAAGACTATGAATCCATCATCCCCGAGAATTGCCGTTGGGTTAATTGGGCGCACGATGACAGATCGGGCGACGCTATGACTGGCGATGCGCTTATGAACTTCGTCAACAATACACTTTTCCCGACCTTGAAGGCACTCCCCGTAGATGCTAACACTCCCTTGAAGAAGGCTATCGTGCAGACCACCTTCGCCGACGCCAACAACTATATGAAGGATGGCGTTTTGCTGCGTCAGGTCATCAACGTCATTGACGAGCTGCAGCTTGATGATTACGAAGAGAGCCACGCCTTCGGCGAAATCTACGAGACCATCCTCAAAGAGCTGCAGAGCGCAGGATCGGCTGGTGAATTCTACACACCCCGTGCTGTTACCGACTTTATGGCGCAGAGGATTGATCCTCAGATCGGCGAAAAAATGGCCGATTACGCCTGTGGAACGGGCGGCTTTATCACCTCTTGGCTGAAGGCACTAAAGCCTAAGGTTAAGACCACCGAGGACGAAGCCGCATACAGCCATTCTATCTACGGTATTGAGAAGAAGCAGTTTCCGTATATGCTGTGCATTACAAATATGCTGCTGCACGATCTGGATGTCCCCGAGGTCTATCACGACAACAGCCTTTTGAGAGACGTCCTTGACTACACAGATGATGACCGTGTAGACGTCATCCTGATGAATCCCCCATACGGCGGCAGCGAGAAGGCCGATGTTAAAAACCATTTCCCCGACGACCTTGCATCCAGCGAGACCGCTGATCTGTTTATGGCGGTTATCATGTATCGCTTGAAGAAGAACGGTAGAGCCGCCGTTATCTTGCCCGACGGCTTCCTGTTTGGCACCGATAACGCGAAGATCAATCTGAAAAAGAAGCTGCTGTCCGAATTTAATCTGCATACGATCATCCGTATGCCGAGTAGCGTCTTCTCTCCCTATACATCCATCACGACGAATATCCTATTCTTCGACCATACAGGCAAGACCGAGAACACTTGGTTCTACCGTCTGGATATGCCCGAGGGCTACAAGCATTTCAGCAAGACAAAGCCGATGAAGCTTGAGCATTTTCAGCCTGTTCTGGATTGGTGGGACAACCGCAAAGAAATCAACATCGACGGCTTTGACAAGGCAAACAGCTTTACCTATCAAGAGCTGACGGAGGACCTCGGCTATAATCTTGATCAGTGCGGCTATCCTCACGAAGAAGAGGTCATCCTCGATCCGCGCGACCTGATTCAGAAATACGAGGAAGAACGCGCCTCGCTGAACGCAGAGATCGACCGTGTTCTCGCTGAGATAACCGCTATCCTCGGAGGTAAAGAAGAATGACGCCGCAGGAATTAAAGAGCAGTATTCTGCAGTTAGCCGTTCAAGGCAAGCTGGTCGAGCAGCGCCCCGAAGAAGGCACCGCCGAAGAACTCTATCAGCAGATACAGACTGAAAAACAAAAGCTGATCGCAGAAGGCAAAATCAAAAAGGGAAAAACTCTACCCGAAATCACCGAGGATGAAATCCCGTTTGATATTCCTGAGAGCTGGAAGTGGATTAAACTTGGATCTGTCACGTCAGTTTTGGGAGGAAAAAGGATTCCTGCTGGAAGACGATTAACAGAAGAAAACACGGGGCATATTTATATTAGAGTCTCAGATATGAAAAAATCGTCTGTTCTTACTGACAATTTGCTTTATGTCCCAGAGGATAATTACCCTTCTATCTCGCGCTATATTATCAATAAAGAGGATGTATATATCACAGTTGCAGGAACGATTGGTGCAGTAGGAACAATACCGCCAGAGCTTGATGGGGCAAATCTCACGGAAAATGCAGATAGACTGGTTTTTCAACTTATTGATCAGGCGTGGCTTGTCAAATGCTTGCAATCCTCACTTGTGCAAAATCAAATAGCTGATGTCACAACCAAAGTCGGGCAACCAAAGCTGGCAATTAAGAGAATTCAAGAACTTGTGATTCCTCTTCCACCCCTTGCGGAGCAGAAGCGCATAGTCGCTAAGATCGAAGAGCTGTTGCCCTTGATCGACCGCTATGAACAGGCATGGACCAAGCTTGAGGCCTTCAACAAGCGCTTTCCCTCGGATATGCAGAAGTCTCTCCTTCAGATGGCAATTCAGGGCAAACTGGTTGAGCAGCGTCCCGAAGAAGGCACGGGCGAAGAGCTGTATAATCAGATTCAGATTGAAAAGCAACGCCTGATCAAGGAAGGCAAAATCAAAAAGGATAAACGCACAGAAGGATTGGATATTCCCTCTGTTGATGTAATTCCGTTTGACATTCCAGATTCTTGGAGATGGGCGTATCTTGGCAGTATCTTAAATAAGCTCACTGATGGAACGCATAGGACTCCAAAGTATGCGACAAGTGGTGTGAAATTCGTGTCGGTCAAAGATATGAGCAACGGAATTCTGTCACTTGATAACACAAAATTCATAACTGAAGAAGAGCATATTGAATTGTTTTCAAGATGTGATCCACAACGTGGTGACATGCTTTTATCAAAGGTTGGAACAACAGGTGTCCCAGCAATAATTGATACTGATGAACCATTTAGTCTGTTCGTGAGTGTTGCTTTGCTTAAATACAGCCATAGTTGTATTGATGAGCGTTTTCTGTATTTCTTGCTAAAAAGCCCTCTGGTTCAAGAACAGGCAACAGAGAACACGCGCGGTGTTGGTAATAAGAACTGGGTTTTAGATGCAATTTCAAAGACAGTTGTTGTTCTTCCACCTCTTGCAGAACAGAAGCGCATTGTCGCCAAGCTCGACGAGCTATTACCGTTATGCGAAAAGCTGAAATAAACGCTTAATAAAGAACACCTCATCCTGCTGGGATGAGGTGTTCTTAGTCAGATAGATCGATGACAGGCTTATTGCAGCGCTTTGCATATTTCACAGCGGTTGCTGCGCCGCCGTAATCGCGGATCACATAGCTGATTACGACGTCGCTGTTATCGACGATTTATGAAAAGTAAATGGTAATGTAAAGTTCGCGCAAAAAAGTTTAGAGAACAAGAGATTTTTACATAAATAATTTTACATTACCATAAACACTTATT
>CACYSI010000014.1 GCA_902776975.1 uncultured Ruminococcus sp. | reverse complement strand
GTACTTACGCTTGCGAGCAGCCTCGGACTTCTTCTTACGCTTTACAGAAGGCTTCTCGTAAGCCTCTCTCTTACGAACCTCGGCGATGACGCCGGCGCGCGCGCACTGCTTCTTGAAGCGGCGAAGAGCGCTCTCTAAGGATTCGTTTTCCTTGAGTCTTACTTCTGACATTTATTTCCCTCCCATCTGTTATAAACAGGGGTTATTCGCATAATGCAACATTGATTATACAATAATGTTCCCGAAGTGTCAAGTGTAAACGCCCAATTTGTAGAAATTTGCTAATATTCACTCTGAAATTAGCCTAAAAGGATAAATCCTTCCCTACGGGCTCTTGCGCTGCAAGCAGCGGGGTATTTGACCCTTTTAATCGGTTGAGATTGCCACGGGGCGCATTTTAAATAAAACAGCTGTCCTCCGCTTATTTGGAGGGCAGCTGTTTGCTATACTTATAGTTTTTATATTAATGCTTACCGGCGGGCGCTTCCTCTTCAATCATCTTCCAGTAGCCCATGACATCGTGCTCGAACCTCTCGCCGTAGGCGTCGTACCAGCGCTGAGGCAGAAACGGCGCGGGCTTATGCTCGGGGAGCTTGCGCGCCAGACGGTCGATATTGTCGGCGAGATAGTCGGTTATGATCTCACGCTGATCGTCCATAGGGATTTCGGGATCATAGACTATGGGCTTACCTATGGATATGACGGCGTTCTTCTTTTCGATATAGACGGGATAAAAGCTCAGCCGCTTGCCCGATCTGCGATGATACAGGCGCGCTACATCGACAAACCCCGGCTGCAGACGGTTGATATACTCGGTATATCTCTCGGTCGACTCGGCAAAGATGACCAGATCCTCGCCGTCGTTCAGAGCCTTGACGCTCTGCTTGAAGGTCGTGGCTATCTTGTTGTCGTGATACACGGGTATCGAGTCTTCATATTTGAGAAGAGTCGGCAGGAGCTGCTTGATCACCTTAGATAAAGCTCTGTTAAGTCGCTTGAAGCGACGGCTGTCACCGAACAGTATATCGTGATAGGCAAAGTTAGCGGTCTTTGACTTATCAAGGGCGCAGTGCACGATCCATGACTTGTGTTTGCGCTTGAAGTGAAGAGTCATCATGACCGGACCGATTATATTAGCGTGATTGCATACAAAGACAGCCGGCTCGGCGCTCAAAGGCTCTTCGCAGACTGTCTCTGCCTTACGAAACACCATCCGACACACGCGATGCATCGTTCTGTTGTATATATAACCGATATCCATGATGAAAACTCACTCCCTATAACTCTGCAAACAGCATAAAGCGGGCGGTGAATGAACACCGCCCGAATCATTGCTGTTTTACTTAAGCAGACTATGATCAATTCGGTTGCGTGAATCGGTCATCGACTACTTTACTACAATATTAACAAGGCGACCCTTGATGTATATTTCTTTGACTATATTCTTGCCTTCTACAGCCTCGGCTACCTTAGGCTCTGACTTAGCCATAGCGAGCACCTCGTCCTGAGCGGCGTCGGCGGTGATAGTCAGCTTAGCCTTTATCTTGCCGTTGACCTGAGCTACGATCTCGATAGTATCGTCTACGCACTTAGCCTCGTCATACTCGGGCCAGCTCGCCTCGGCGATGATACCCTTTCCGAGAGCGCAAGCCTCCCAGACCTCCTCGGTAACATGGGGAGCGAACGGATTGAGCAGTACGGCAAAGACCGCAAGCTCCTTTTTGGTCACCTTGCCGGTGGCATAGATGGAGTTGATCAAAGCCATCAGAGCGGCTATAGCGGTATTGAACTTGATGTTCTCGATATCGTTGCCGACCTTCTTGATGGTCTTGTGGAACTCTTTTTCGAGCTCGGGACGGATGAAGTCCTCGCCCGTGACCATCTCCTGAAGATTCCAGAAGCGCTCGATGAACTTACGGCAGCCGCGGACGGAGTTGGTGCTCCATGGAGCCGCCTTCTCAAAGTCGCCGATGAACATCTCGTACATACGCAGAGTATCGGCGCCGTACTCGTTGACGATATCGTCGGGGTTGACTACGTTTCCGCGGGACTTAGACATCTTCTCGCCGTTTGCGCCGAGGATCATGCCGTGGGATGTACGCTTGGCGTAAGGCTCCTTGGTGGGCACCACGCCGATATCGTACAGGAACTTATGCCAGAAGCGCGAGTAGAGCAGATGCAGGGTGGTATGCTCCATACCGCCGTTGTACCAGTCTACCTGATGCCAATAGTCGAGAGCCTCTTTTGAAGCGAGAGCCTCGCTGTTGTGAGGATCCATATATCTGAGGTAGTACCACGATGAGCCTGCCCACTGAGGCATGGTATCTGTCTCGCGATACGCCTTTTTGCCGCAGCAGGGACAGGCGGTCTCTACCCACTCTGTCATGTTAGCGAGAGGCGACTCGCCCGTATCGGTGGGCTCGTAGCTCTCTACCATAGGCAGACGCAGCGGAAGCTCGCTCTCGGGGATCGGGACATATCCGCAGTCGTCGCACTTTACTATCGGGATAGGCTCGCCCCAGTAGCGCTGACGGGAGAATACCCAGTCGCGCAGCTTGAAGTTGACCTTTTTATGACCGATGCCCTTCTCGGTGAGGAACTCGGTGATCTTGACCTTAGCCTCATCAACGGTGAGTCCGTCGAGGATGCCCGAGTTGACCATGACGCCCGTAGCGCAGTCGGTGAACGCCTCTTTCTCAACGTCGCCGCCCTTGACCACCTCGATGATGGGCAGATCGAACTTCTTGGCGAACTCCCAGTCTCGGGTATCGTGAGCGGGTACAGCCATGATGGCGCCCGTGCCGTATGAGATCAGTACATAGTCTGAGATGAAGATCGGGATCTCTCTGCCGTTGACGGGATTGATCGCGGTGACGCCCTCGAGGCGTACGCCTGTCTTGTCCTTGTTCATCTCGGTGCGCTCAAAGTCGCTCTTCTTGGCGCTCTCGCGCTGATACGCCTTGATAGCGTCGAGGTTAGTCAGCTTATCAGCCCACTTCTCGATATAGGGGTGCTCGGGGGATACTACCATATATGTAGCGCCGTAGAGCGTATCGGGGCGTGTCGTGTATACGGTGAGCTTATCGCCCGCCGTGGTATCGAACTCTACCTCGGCGCCGTAGCTGCGTCCGATCCAGTTCTTCTGCTGGAGCTTGACGCGCTCGGGATAATCCACCAGCTCGAGGTCGTCGATGAGTCTGTCTGCGTACTTGGTGATCCTGAGCATCCACTGGCTCTTGACCCTGCGTACTACCTCGCTGCCGCAGCGCTCACACACGCCGTTTACTACCTCTTCGTTAGCGAGCACGCACTTGCAGGATGTGCACCAGTTGACAGCCATCTCTTTTTTGTATGCCAGATCATGCTTGAACAGCTGTAAGAATATCCACTGGGTCCACTTGTAGTAGTCGGGGTCGGTAGTATTGACCTCACGGCTCCAGTCAAAGGAGATGCCTAAGGACTGTATCTGCTGCTTGAAGCGCGCGATATTATTCTTTGTGACTATCTCGGGATGGATATGGTTTTTGATAGCGTAGTTCTCGGTGGGCAGACCGAAAGCGTCCCAGCCGATAGGATACAGAACGTTGTAGCCCTGCAGGCGGCGCTTTCGCGAAACCGTATCGAGAGCGGTGTAAGGACGGGGGTGTCCTACATGCAGACCCTGACCCGAAGGATAAGGGAACTCGATCAGCGAAAAGAACTTAGGCTTATCCGAGTCGGTCTCGGCATGAAAAACGCCCTTGTCCTCCCAGATCTTTTGCCATTTAGGCTCAACTGCCTTGTGATTATACTTCATCATAAATATACCTCCAAACAGCGCGCGGCGCGGATTGTTTTAATCTGTAATAACATCGGAGATGTCCACTGTCTCGCCGTCCTCCCAAAGGCGGTCGAGATCGTAGTACTGACGGCTCTCCTCGTTGAAGACATGAACGATGACGTCGACATAGTCGAGAAGAATCCATGTATCGGAGCGGTGACCTTCAACGTGACTTACCGATACGCCCTGCTCGTCCATCTCGTACTCTACATAGTCGGCGAGCGACTTAACATGGGTGGATGAGTTACCGGTCGCGATGACCATATAGTCGGCGAGCGACGATATATCGGCTATCTTGATGACGCGTACGTCAAGAGCCTTGCGGTTATCCAATATCTTGGCTATAGCTTTAGCTTCCTGTAAAGAATCCATAATTACCTCTTTTATCACTGTTGTCATTTTGAAAAGAAAAGCGTTGCTCCTCTTTGCGTGAGTCCGTATCAAGCGCTCACAATGACATATTATTTGCTCAGTAAAATATCGTTATACGCCGACAGAGCGTCGGGACTGACAAGGTCCCGCCTGCCGACGAGTCTCGATACGGTGAACCCGATGCCGTAGAGCATGCCTTCTTCAAGAGAGTTCTCGGCGTGCTCGCGGATAACGTCTACATCGGGGTAGTCGCGCTCGGCTGAGGTGAAATCCGCGATGAAGATCACCTTCTCGAGCAGGCTCATGCCGGCTCTGCCCGTAGTATGATAACGGATAGCGTTGAAGATATCCTCATCCTGTATACCGAGCTTATCTCTGACATATACGGCGCCGGATATCGCGTGCCAGAGCTTAGGCGAACGGCGCTCAAGCTCGGATAGAATTATACCACCGTTCTCGATGATTTGCAACTGCAAATCATGGTCGGTCTCTTTGGTAACGTCATGCAAGAGACCCGCTAAGCGCGCCTTTTCAACGTCCGCTCCGTACTTTTCGGCTAAGCGTACCGCCTCAGCAGATACATTGAGCGAATGTACGCGGCGACGCTCTGAGAGTGAATCCAACTCACGGATGTACTTATCAGCGTTCATATCCTGCCTCACTTTCGTATATGTTATTTGTTCTGTATATTAACCTGAGAAGCGAATGTATACTGCGACATTCTATCTGTACAGATCGTGCTCTTTGATATACTCAAGCACGCGGCTGTCTATCATGGAGCTTACGTCGGCTCCGGCGGCTATGCCCTCGCGCACTATGGTCGATGACAGCGCGCCAATACCGTGGCTCGCGATGATCGTACGGCAGCCGTACTTTGCTTTATACTCATCGTATTTTTCTTCAAGAGAAATATAATCAAGCTCATCCCGAGGCGCGGCAAGGATGGTCACGTTGTCGAAAATATAACGAAAATCATGCCACTTGTCAAGCGTCATGTACATATCCGCGCCGACTATCAAAAAGAGCGTATCCTCGTCGTTTTTGAACTGAGCTATAGTATCTGAGGTATAGCTCTCGCCCTTGCGTCTGAGCTCGATATCGCTGACCTCGAGCGTGGGGTGATCCTCAGCGGCGAGCACACACATATTATATCTGTGGATACCGTCAACGATCTTCGTGTTGTTCTTAAGCGGCGTGATATAGGTAGGTATCAGAGTGACCCTGTCAAGCTCGAACTGTTCGGCGAATCTCAGCGCCAATCTGATATGATCGTTGTGGACGGGATTGAACGAACCGCCGTATATCGCGCGCCTCATTTGACGAGCTTGATCTTGGGTTCTTTTATGTTTTTGCGGTACAGGATGAACTTGGAGCCTATGACCTGTACTACGTCCGCGCCTATATGCTCGGCTATGTTATCAGCCGCCTCGCGTGAAGAATACTCGCAGTTCTCGAGCACCTTGCCCTTGATAAGCTCGCGCGCGGTGATGACCTCATCGGCAGTCTTATAGAGCTGCTCCGAAAAGCCGCCCTTGCCTACCATGAGCACGGTATCTATAGGATTGGCAAGCGCTCTGAGCTGAGCGCGCTGTTTACTTGTCAGCATCGGTACGACCTCCAAACATATGTTGATACAGCTCGTCGCGCAGCATACGCAGAGCGTTGCCGCGGTGACTGAGGCTGTCCTTCTGCTCTCCTGACAGCTCGCCGAAGCTCACCCCGTCCTTGAGAAACACGGGGTCATAGCCGAAGCCGCCGTTACCGGAAGGAGCAAAGGCTATACTGCCCTCGCAGCGTCCCTCTACCGCTATGACCGTATCATCATCTAAGATACAGCACACAGCGCAGGCATAATGAGCGCCGCGCTCGCTCTCGGGCACTCCGTCAAGCTCCGATAACAGCAGTCCGATCTTCTCAGCGTAGTCCGAGTTCTCGCCGCCGTAACGGGCAGAGTAAATGCCTGGTCTTCCGTCGAGAGCGTCTATGCACAGACCCGAGTCATCGGCGATAACGGGACTGTGACACAGGTCGTATGCGTGCTTAGCCTTGATATAGGCGTTAGCGGCGAAGGTCTCGCCGTCCTCAACAACATCGCCTAAGTCTATACCTCTCTCACCCGCGGTAACAGCGGTGATACCGAGAGGCGTGAGGATACGTTCTATCTCTACAACCTTATGGCGGTTGTTTGTAGCTATAATAAATTCAGTCATCATTCGTCCTTTGCAAACAGCGCCTTCGAGAACTCAAGCGGATCGAAGGGCTGGAGATCGTCTACCTTCTCGCCTACTCCGATGAACTTGACGGAGATGCCGAGAGTCTGTTTGATAGCCAGCACCACGCCGCCCTTAGCGGTGCCGTCGAGCTTAGTGAGCACTATACCGGTGATGCCCGTAGCCTTGGCGAACTCGGACGCCTGATTGACGGCGTTCTGACCTGTTGTCGCGTCGAGCACGAGCAGGCTCTCCTTATCCGCGTCGGGCAGCTCACGGTCGATGACGCGGCGGATCTTAGCAAGCTCATCCATCAGATGCTTCTTGTTATGCAGTCTGCCCGCGGTATCTACGATGACGATATCCGAGCCTTTAGCCTTAGCTGAAGCGATAGCGTCAAATACCACGGCGGCGGGGTCGGAGCCCTCGCCCTGAGCGACTATATCGGCGCCGCTGCGCTCAGCCCATATCCTGAGCTGATCTATGGCTGCCGCTCTGAAGGTATCGGCGGCGGCTAAGGTGACCTTCTTGCCCTGCTGTACATAGTAGTTGGCGATCTTGCCTATTGATGTGGTCTTGCCCACGCCGTTGACGCCTATGACAAGGATGACCGAGGGCTTGGTACCCAGCACCATCTCGTTGTTCTCCGACAGTATCTCAGCCGATATCTCGGCTATCTCATCCGTGATCTTCTGAGGATCGGTGATACGCTTCTCTTTGACTCTGACACGCAGCTTTCCGCAGATGAGGTTAGCCGTATCCATGCCAACGTCGCCCATAACGAGCAGCTCTTCGAGGTCTTCAAACAGCTCTTCATCGACAGTGGTGTAGGTGCTGAGCATTGTGTTGATCTGACCTACTACGCTCTCACGGGTCTTTTTTAAGCCTTCTTTTAATTTACTGAAAAATCCCATATTAATCTCCTTAACGGTTAATGGTGAACGGTTAATGGTGAATGGTGGCGGGCGGGACTCCCGCGCCCGATCTATAAAAACGATCAAAACGCGTCAGCGTTTTCTTTAACCATTCTTCAAAACTCAGTTTGCTTTCATTCCGAGCTTAGCGGCTACCTCGGAGGCTCTCAGCTCAAGCAGCTTTGATATGCCCTCGTCCTGCATGGTGACGCCGTACAGGACGTCAGCCTCCTCCATAGTGCCCCGGCGGTGTGTGATAAGTATGAACTGGGTACTGTCGGTGAGGTTGCGCAGATACGCCGCGAAACGGTCTACGTTGACCTCATCGAGCGCCGCCTCAATCTCGTCCATGACGCAGAACGGAGCCGGGCGCACCTTCATGATAGCAAAATACAGCGCTATGGCTACCAGAGCCTTCTCGCCGCCCGACAGCGCCTCCAAGTGCACCACTATCTTGCCGGGGGGATGCACGATGATATCTATGCCGGAGGTGAGTATCTCTTCGGGGTCGGAAAGCTCCAGCCTCGCCTCGCCTCCGCCGAAAAGCTCCTTGAAGGTGAGGGTGAAGTTCTTGTTTATCTTCTCGAACGAGTCGACGAAAACCTCTTTCATCTGCTTTGTAAGATCGCGGATAAGGCTCTCGATCTCCTTCTTCGACTTCTCGACGTCGTCTACCTGAGTCTTCATGAACTCGTATCTCTCGGCTACCTCTTTATACTCTTCGATAGCGCCGACATTGACTGAGCCTAAGCCCTTGATCTTGTTTTTGAGTGTGCTGAGTCTGGAGCGAGCCTCGGTGAGGTTCTCGATCTCGACAGCCTGCTCCTCCGCCTCGCGGCGGGTCAGCTCGTACTCGTCCCAGAGCTTGGAGATGATATCGTCAAACTCCTTTTGCTTGTTCGCCTTACGCTCTTCAAGACGGGTGAACTCGTTGGACGCGAGCTCCTTTTCGCCGAGCTTATCGCGCTCTGTCTGTCTGAGGTCGACAGAGCTTTTCTCAAGCTCGAGACGCTCGTTGTTCAGCCGCTCGATGTTCTCAGCCGATTTGTTCTGCTTCTCGGTCAAAGCCTCGATATCGGCATTGAGGGTTGATATTTTATTTTCTGTATCAGAATTATTATTCTCGTAAGTCTGCTTCTCGCTCTCAAGCTCGAGTATACGCTGACGCTGATCGCTGCCGGAGCTTTCGGCGCTCTCTATCTCGGCGTTCAGCGTGTCGATATCCTTCTCACATCCGAGGATATCCAGACGTATCTGCTGGAGTCTGTCGGCGAGCCGCTCGCGCTTCTCAGCCATCTCGTCGCGGGAGCCTGAGATGGTTTTGATCTTAAGCTCGGTGGACTCGATCTCGGCGTTAAAGCGTATCATATCCTTCTGGGCAAGCTCTCTGGACGCCTTAGCCTCGTTTATCTTGGCGGCGCCTGTCTCAAGCTCGCTCTCTATAGCCTCTATATCTCGCGCTACAGCCGCAAGCTCGCTAAGGCAAGCGTTGTACTCGGCGTTGAGCCTGACCTTATCGTTCTGAGTATTGGTCAGATCGGCCCGCGTGCCTAAGAGATCAGCCTCTACGGCGGAGTAACGGCTCTCGGCTTCGGTGAGCTGTCCGGCGGCGCTCTCAGCCTTGGCTTTAAGCTCTGCCGCCTGTTTTCTGAGCTTATCTATCTCGCTCTCTCGGGACAACAGACCGCTGTTCTTAGCTCTTGAGCCGCCCGTGAACGAACCGCCGGCGTTGATGACCTGTCCGTCGAGGGTGACTACCTGGAAACGGTAGCCGTACTTCTTGGCTATAGCCGAGGCGGCGGACAGATCCTCGGCGATGACTATACGTCCGAGGAGGTTTGAGAGGATACCCGAATACTTAGAGTCGGCTGAGCACAGCTCGGAGGCTATACCGATATAGCCGTAGCAGTCATCCAGCCCTTTTTCATCCAGCTTACGGGGCTTGATAGTGCTGACGGGCAGGAAGGTAGCGCGTCCGCCGTCGAGCTTTTTGAGCAGCTCGATAGCGCGCTTGGCGTCGGAGTCGGTGTTGACCACGATGTTCTGCATCTTTGAGCCGAGCGCGACCTCCATGGCGATGTTGTACTCGGACGGCACTCTGATGAGCGTAGTCACAGGGCCGCAGATACCGCCTACGGCTCCGCGCTTAGCCTCGCGCATAACCACCTTGACGCTGTTGTAAAAGCCCTCATAGTTAGCTGAGAGATCGGAAAGGAGCTTTGCGCGGCGCGACTTTTCTTCGGCGTCGAGACGGAGAGTCTCGGCAGTCTTTCGCAGTTCTTCGCGTTTTTCGGCTCTGGATCTGAGCTTAATCTCAAGACCCTCGATAGAATTGGAGAAAGAAGCTATCTTCTTATCAGCCTCATTTATCTGCTTCTCGTATTTTTCTTTGATAGAAATAAGATCGTCGCGCTGCGACCGTTTCTCTTCACCGCTCGCGGTGAGGGTCTCGGCTCTCGCCTGCAGCTCTTCTATAGTCGACGCTCCCGTGATATCTGTAACGCGTACATCGGCGAGTCTCTGAGACAAAGAGGCGATGATAGCGGAGAGCTTTTGCAGCTCGTCGTTACTGCGGGAGGCGCTGTTGTTGATATTGTTAAGCTCGTCCGACACCGAGTTGTAGTCGGACTGCTTCTTCAAGACTTCTTCTCTGAGTTCGTTTACGCGGGCGATCTTCTCTTCGACAGTCTTTTTTATATCCAAGGTCGAGCTTTGCGCCCTGTCTATCTCGCCGCTGATACGGGTGATGTTCTCTTTGTTATGCAGGATATCGTTCTCGGCTACGGATATCTCGGCGCGCTTTTCGGCGATCTGAGCCTCAAAGAGCGATGAAGCAGTGCGCTCCTGCTCTATCTGAGAGGCTATAGCGCCGTTTTTGACATACATCTCCTCTGTCTGAGAGGCTATGGACTGCAGCGCCGCCTCAGCCTCGTCATACTGAGTCTTGGCTACGGTGATCTTGTCCTCATAATCACGCAGTACGGCTGAGCTCTTGTTGAGGGTATCGAGCCATAAGGCTATCTCGAGACCGCGCTTCTCGCCCGAGTACTCGAGGAACTTTTGAGCCTTCTCGGACTGTATACGCAGAGGCTCTACCCTGTCCTCAAGCTCGGTGACTATATCGCGCAGACGAAGGAGGTTCTCTTCGGTATGATTCAGCTTTCTCTCAGCCTCGGTCTTGCGGTAGCGATAACGGGATATGCCCGCCGCCTCTTCGAATATCTCGCGTCTGTCCTCGCTCTTGGAGGCGACGATAGAGTCGATCTTGCCCTGACCGATCATGCTGTAGCCGTCTCTGCCGAGACCCGTGTCCATGAACAGCTCGTGGATATCCTTAAGACGTACGGCAGCCTTGTTGATGAGGTACTCTGACTCGCCCGAACGATAATATCGGCGTGTGACCGCTACTTCGTCGCCGCCGTAGGGCAGGCTGCGGTCGGAGTTGTCGATAGTCAGGGTGACCTCGGCGTAGCCCTGCCGCTTACGCTTATCGGTACCGTTGAACACCACATCCTCCATCTTGGAGCATCTCAGCGACTTAGCGCTCTGCTCGCCGAGCACCCAGCGGATAGCGTCGCTGATGTTCGACTTGCCGCTGCCGTTGGGTCCGACTACGGAGGTTATGCCGTGATCGAATATCAATTTAGTTTTATCCGGAAAAGTTTTGAAGCCTTGTAACTCAAGGGATTTTAATAGCATTTTGACCTCTCGGGGTTATGAAATGACGATCTCCATATCGGGTACGGAATCGTCCTCGATTATTCTTACATCATAGCCGAGCCTGTTTAAAGCGGCTATATTAGTCTTTTTGTTGCCTGTCATCTTGGAGCGGCACTTAGGCGACACACGAAGTGTGTTTTCTTTTTTCTCTGTCGCGCTTAGCAGAGATATGGCTTTATCGAGCATGATACGGCTCTCGCACAGCTCCCTGAAAGCGGGATGATACGGACCCGCGAGCATATCTTGTCTGAGCGTATCGGTATCGTGCAGCCCTACGCGGATGACGCGGATGCCGACTGAATCAAAGCGAGTGATAAGCTCGGCGCACAGAGCTACTGCGTCATCGAGCTTTTGCGGCTCATACAAGCCCGACAGGTACAGCTCGCCGAGACGAGTGCCGCGCATGACTATAGTCGGATAGATACGCACGGTATCGGGGCTCAGCGCGATGAAGCTCTCGGCAGTATATCTGTCAAGCTCATCGGAGCTCTTGTACAGACCTGTCATCATCTGCAAGCCAAGCTCAAATCCGTATGACTTGATAAGTCGTGAGGCTCTCTTTACATCGAGAGCGGTGTGACCCCTGTCGTTAGCCGCGAGCACATCATCGCTCATGCTCTGAGCGCCCAGCTCGATAGAAGTCACCCTGTAACCTCTGAGCAGAGTGAGGATATCTTCGTCTATACAGTCGGGTCGGGTGGATATCCGTATGCCCTTGAAGCGGTCGATATAGGGCGCTGTCGCCTCTAAAAGCGAGAGCATATAGCCCCTGTCTATAGCGGTAAAGCTGCCGCCGAAGAAAGCGATCTCGCTGTTTGTCGAATTTTCTTTTAAAGAATCAAGCGCGGTCTCTATCGCCGCTTTGACATCATCGGGCGTGGGCTGATACGCCTTGCCGGTGATACTGCGCTGGTCGCAGAAGGAGCACTTATGCGGACAGCCGTTGAACGGGATGAACAGCGCTACGTTAGCGTGTTTAATAGCCCATCAACTCCAGAGCCTCTCTCGCCGCCTGCTGCTCAGCCTCTTTTTTAGACCTGCCGCCGCCTTTGCCGATGACGTTAGAGTTGAGGCAGACCTCGACCTTGAAGTGCTTGTCGTGGTCGGGACCGGTGGAGCCTATGAGACGGTACTCAAGACGCTCGCCGGGGTTCTTCTGAATGATCTCCTGGAGCTGAGTCTTGTAGTCCTTGAAGGAGTGGTTCTTGTGGCTCTCAATCTCGGGCACTACAAATCGCAGAACGTGCCTGCGCGCCGGCTCCATACCGCCGTCGAGATAGATAGCTGCTATAAGAGCCTCAAACGCGTCGGATACTATAGACGGGCGCTTAGCTCCGCCGTTACGGCGTTCGCCGTTACTAAGGCGCAGGTAAGAGCCCAGCTCGATCTGAGCGGCAAAGTCAAACAGGCTTTTCTCACATACCAGAGAGGCGCGCAGCTTGGTCAGCTCGCCCTCGGGCAGATCGGGACAGTGCTTATAGATATAGTCGGATACGACTATGGACAGTACGGCGTCGCCGAGAAACTCGAGACGCTCGTTGTACTTCATATTCTTATGCTGCTCGTGCGCGTATGACGAATGTGTCAGAGCCTCGGTGAGCAGCGATGGATCGTTGAAGGTGTAGTCGATGACCTGCTGTAAATCTTTCATCACTCAGCCTCATCCTCTGTGTCGGCAATATCCTTGAGAGCCTCGCTCACCGTAGTGATGATATCGCTGCTGACATAATCCATACATACGCGGATAGCGCTTTTTATGGTCTTAGCCTTGGCGTTGCCGTGAGCCTTGAAAACGGGCTTTGAACAGCCGAGCACCGCAGTGCCGCCGAACTCATCAAGGTCAAACTCTTTTTTCATCTGCTTCATATCGCCGAGCACAAGAGCGGCGGCTAGCTTGTTCTTGAGGCTCTTGGTAAAGATGCCCTTGATCTTGCCGAGCAGAGCGAGAGCCACGCCCTCGTAGGTCTTGATGATAAGGTTGCCGGTAAAGCCGTCGCACACCACTACATCGGCTCCGTCCATGGGGATATCGCGTCCCTCGACATTGCCGACAAAGTTGACGGGAGTGTTCTGCAAGAGCTTATATGTCTGCTGACGCAGCTCGTCGCCCTTATGCTCCTCGGTACCGACGTTGGCGAGCCCTACACGGGGATTCTCGACGCCCATGACCTTGTTCATATATACAGAGCCCATAAGAGCGAACTGCTGCAGCACCTTGGGACGTACATCGGTGTTGATACCGCTGTCTATGAGCATGAACTTGCCTGTCATATTAGGGATAACGGGCGCGAACGCTACACGCTGAACGCCCTTGATACGCTTGACTATGAACATCGAGCCCGCGCCGATAGCGCCGGAGTTGCCCGCGGAGAGGAACGCGTCGCCCGCGCCATCCTTGAGCAGTCTGAAGCCTACGGCTAAGGATGTGTCAGCCTTAGCCTTGGTGCGTATGGAGGTGGGCTGATCGTTGTTTGTGAATACATCGGGAGCGTGTACGATCTCTATACCGTCAAGGCTGATACCGTTGTCGGCTGAGACCTTGCGGATGATCTCTTCATCGCCGGTCAGGATGATATCCGCGCCCAGCTCAGCCTTAGCCTCAGCCGCGCCTTTGATGATCTCGAGAGGGGCGTTGTCTCCGCCGAAAGCGTCTACTATGATTTTCATATTACCATATCCTTATCTGTTGATTTATAATCAATTAGTTACATCATCTATGCCTGATCCGCGTAAGATCAGCAAAGTACAATATTATCCTCGATATATGCCTTTAAGTCGGCGAGCGCTCTGTCGGCGTAAGCCTGTCCGCGCTCAGCCTTGTCGCGGGGACGGTGTATAAGCTCCGGCAATATACCGAAGTTAGCACCCATGGGCTGGAAGTCGGTCACAAAGGGATCGCTGATGTATCTGCTCATGGCGCCGAGCATGGTGGTCTCGGGCAGAGTCAGAGTGTCCTGACCCGATATCAGCCTTGCGGCGTTTATACCGCAGAGCAATCCCGAAGAAGCGCTCTCCATATAACCCTCGACGCCTGTGATCTGACCCGCGAAGAAAAGATTTCTATTTTCTTTTACAGAATAATCCGAGTTTAGTATCCTCGGCGAATCTATGAATGTGTTGCGGTGCATGACGCCGTATCTGAGGAACTCGGCGTCGTGCAGAGCCGGTATCATGGAGAATACCCGCTTTTGCTCGCCGAACCTGAGATTAGTCTGAAAGCCGACGAGGTTATACATAGAGCCCGAAGCGTTCTCCTTACGGAGCTGGAGCACAGCCCACGGACGATGACCCGTGCGCGGATCACGCAGACCTACGGGCTTCATCGGTCCGAAGCGCACCGTATCGACTCCGCGCTGAGCCATGACCTCGATAGGCATACAGCCCTCATAGACCTTGGGATTCATCACATCGAACTCGTGCACGGGAGCGCGCTCGGCAGATACCAGAGCCTCATAAAACGCCTCGTACTCAGCCTTGTTCATCGGGCAGTTGAGGTAGTCGTCTCCCCCGCCCTTGCCGTAGCGAGACTCAAAAAAGGCGTGATCCATATCAACGCTCTCAGCCGCCACTATCGGAGCAGCCGCGTCAAAAAAGCGCAGACTCTCGCCGAAACGAGCCGATATATCGGCGGCGAGCGCCTCATGGGTCAGAGGACCCGTAGCGACGATCACAACGCCGTCGGACGGTATCTCGGTTATCTCCTCACGGATGATCTCGATGTTCGGATCACCGACTATAGCCTCGGTCACCATGTCCGAGAACAGCTCGCGGTCTACCGCCAAGGCTCCGCCCGCGGGGACGGCGCATCTGTCGGCACAGCTGAGCAGCAGGGAGCCGAGAGTACGCATCTCCTCCTTGAGCAGACCCGCCGCGGAGTTTATTCTGTTAGCTTTGAATGAATTAGAGCAGACAAGCTCACAGAGCTTATCCGAATGATGCGCGGGAGATTTTTTGAGCGGCTTGCTGTCGCAAAGCCGAACGTGTACGCCTCTTTTTGAGAGCTGATACGCCGCCTCGCAGCCCGCAAGACCCGCGCCTATGATATTTACAATGTCCATGAATCGAATTATTTGCCTTTCCCTTAACATAAAGGAAGAAAAGCGGATAAAACTTAAGCCTAGCCGATATAACAATCAACGGGATGAAGCAGAAGCGTTTACACCTCATCCGACTCGGCACAGCCGAGCCACCTTTTCCTCAGCCGGAGACGGCTCCCCTCTGTCGCTTCGCGACACCTCCCCTTAGGGGAGATCACCTCAAGGGGAAGGCTCATAAAACTACCAACTACCAACTAATAACTACCAACTACTTCTTATATCCGCAGCCTTCTTTGGCGCAGAAGAGGCCGCCCTTCTTGCCCTTACGCTTGAAGAGTATCTCGCCGCAGTTGGGGCAGCGCTCTTCTACAGGCTCATACCACGATACGAAATCGCAGTCGGGGTAGTTGGAACAGCCGTAAAAGACCTTGCCCCTGCCGGTGCGCTTGACTATGACGTCGCCGCCGCACTTGGGACACTTGACGCCGACGTTCTCTACATACTTCTTAACGTTCTTGCAGTCGGGATAGCCGGGACAGGCGATGAACTTGCCGTAGCGTCCGACCTTGACTACCATCTGTCTGCCGCACTTCTCGCAGATTATATCGGTCTTATCCTCTTCGAGCTGGATCTTGACGCCCTGCATATCAGCCTTAGCCTTTTTTAGAGTCTTGTCAAAATCCGTGTAGAACTCACCGAGAAGCTCATCCCAGCGGATAGTGCCCTTCTCTACGGTATCAAGCTCCTCCTCCATCTGAGCGGTGAACTTGACGTTTACGATCTTGGGGAAGCGCTCTTTCATCAGTCCCGCGAGAGCCTCGCCCAGCTCTGTGGGGATCAGAGTCTTGCCCTCGCGTTTTACATACTCGCGAGAGGTGATGGTGGATATGGTCGCGGCATAGGTAGAAGGTCTGCCGATACCGTACTCTTCAAGAGCCTTGATAAGCGACGCCTCGGTGAAGCGCGCCGGAGGCTGGGTGAAATGCTGGTTGCCGACAAGCTCCTTAGCCTTGCAGGGAGTGTCCTTCTCAAGAGAGAGGATGCGGTTGTCCTTGTCGTCCTCTTCATCCTTGCTCTCTACATACAGTGTAGTAAAGCCGTCAAAATCGACTCGATATCCGGCGGCTCTGAAAACATAACCGTTGCCCTCGATATCCGCCTGAGTGGTCTTCTGTATACAGTCAGCCATCTGAGATGCCATGAAGCGCTCCCAGATGAGCTTATACAGTCTGTACTGATCCGAGGTCAGGCTGGACTTGATCTGAGCGGGAGTGATAGAGGGAGTCGAGGGTCTGATAGCCTCGTGTCCGTCCTGCGCGCCCGCGCGTGACTTGAAGTGGCGGGGCTTGGGCGGCAGATACTTGCTGCCGTAGGTCTCGCTGATATACTTCTGCGCGTCGGCGATAGCGTCGTTAGATACGCGCAGCGAGTCTGTCCTCATATATGTGATAAGACCGATAGCGCCGATACCCTCTACATCAACGCCCTCATACAGCTCCTGAGCGACCTTCATGGTACGTCTGGACTGGAAGTTGAGCTTGCGTGAAGCCTCCTGCTGTAAGGTGGAGGTGATGAAGGGAGGCGCGGGAGATTTCTTACGGGTGCCGTTCTTTACCTTGGTGATGATAAAATCGGCTCCGTCGAGATCGGCGAGTATCTTATCAGCCTGCTCCTTGCTTGTTATCTTGAGCTTGCCGTTGCTGTCGCCGTACAGAGCGGCTGAAAACGCCTTGCGCGAGCCCTTGGGGATGAACTTGGCGTCTATCGACCAGTACTCTTCGGGCTTGAAGGCGCGGATCTCGTTCTCTCTGTCTACGATGATGCGGACAGCTACCGACTGGACTCTGCCCGCCGACAGTCCGCGGTGGATCTTCTGCGATACAAAGGGGCTGAGCTTGTAGCCCACCAGACGGTCAAGTATACGGCGCGCCTGCTGAGCGTTGACCAGATCTATATTGATGGTTCTGGGAGCCGCCATACCGTTAGCGATACCTGTCTTGGTGATCTCGTTGAACTCTACGCGATCCACCTCGTCGAGAGGCAGTCCGAGCAGATACGCGAGATGCCATGAGATAGCCTCGCCCTCGCGGTCGGGGTCCGTCGCGAGATATATCTTATCGGAGTTCTTGGCTTTCTCCTGCAGCTCTCCCACTAACTTTTCTTTACCTTTGATTATCTCGTATTTTGGCTCAAAGTTGTTGTTGACGTCTACGCTGAGCCGCGCCGAGGGCAGATCCCTCACATGGCCCATAGACGCTATGACGTCATAATCCTTGCCGAGATATTTTTTGATAGTCTTCGCCTTGGCGGGCGACTCAACTATTACTAAATTTGACATGCTGTCGAAGTCCTCCAAACGGTTATATGATGCGGTACATCCTGCCCTTATCTGCCGCTATCAAACCTTCCAGTTCAAGCTCCGTGATCGCTTGCAATACCTTCCTGACAGGCAGCCCTGAGGCGGATGTAATACTATCTATATGTATCGGGTCGGCGGTTATGCTCTTGTAAACAACAGCCGCCTCCTCGGAAACATCTATATCGGTTTTGTGTACAGGTAACTCCTGCACCATATCATCCGGCTCGCCCTCAATGCCGAACCGCGGATAATATGAAGTTATATCGGTGAAGTCGGTCACAGGTACGGCGCCCTCTTTGATAAGAGCGTTGGTGCCCTGTGAATACGGAGAAGTGATGTTGCCCATGACTGCAAAGACGTCTCTGCCCTGCTCAACAGCCTCGCGAGCCGTGATTAGCGAGCCGCTCTTGACTCCGGCTTCTATCACCAGCACACCATCGCTCAGCCCCGATATGATACGGTTACGCTCGGGAAAGGTGTACTTGCCGGGCGGATAATCGGGCGGGTACTCAGAAATGACCGCGCCTCGCTCGGCGATATTCTGACGCAGCTTTTTGTTGGCGGTCAGATACGGGAAGTTGATACCGCAGCCGAGAACGCAGACGGTTATGCCGCCCGCTTCAAGCGCCGCCGTATGGCTGAGGCTGTCTATGCCCACAGCTCCGCCGCTGATCACGATCACTCCGACCTTAGCTAAAGAGCCCGATAAAACATGAGAGGTCATCTTGCCGTAGGCGGTAGCGTTGCGCGTACCTACAACGGCTATTGAGAGACGGTTCTCAAAATCGGGTATACGCCCCTTGAAGTACAGCACCGCGGGCGGATCGTATATCTCAGAGAGTCGCGCGGGATAACCGGGATCGTCCAGAGATAGCAGAGATATATTAAGGCCGTTACAGCGCTCGATGACATCGTACGCCTTAGATAACGGCGTATTTGAGAGTGAAGTGATATCCTTATCGGACAGTACGCCCGAGAGCCTCCACTCGCGCTCACCGCCGCTGTAAAACCGGGATATATCGCCGTACAGCTTGCAGAGCGCCTTGGGCTTAGGCGAGCGATAGCCCAGAGCCATCGTCAGCCAGATATAATACTTAGTCAGATGAGTCATTTGATCATTTCCCAAATGATTATGCTCGCCGCCGCCGAGACGTTGAGCGACTCGGCTCTGCCGCGCATAGGGATGAACAGCTTATGAGTACAGGCTGAGATCGTCTGATCTGTCAGACCGTTGCCCTCGTTGCCTACAGCGGTAAGACAGGCTCCGTCAAAGTCGCAGTCGCCGACGGCGAGCGAGTCTCTGTCAAGCACGGCAGCGTAAGATATACCGTAAGCGTTGAACTCCGTAATGAAGCCGGGCAGATCGTCAGTGATAACGACAGGCAGTCTGAACACAGCGCCCATGCTGCCTCGGGTGACCTTAGGCGAGTAAACATCACAGCATCCGCCGCTGAGAACTACCGCCGTTATACCTAACGCCTCGGCAGATCTGAGTATCGTACCGAGGTTGACCGGATCCTGTACGTTTTCAAGAGCCAATACTTTTCCATTATCCTTAATTTTATCAAAGTCAATGGTTTTGTCAAGTCTTTTTATCACAAACAGCACACCCTGTGGTGTTTTGGTGTCGGATACGGCACTAAATATGCTGTCGGTGAGAATACAGCATGAGTCGGCGGAGCATGAAGCCATCTCGATAAACTCTGTGTTTTTATCCGCAAAGCTATCTGAGAAGTACGCCGAATGTATCTGAGCGCCGCTAATCAGAGCGTCCGAGCAGAGCCTCAGCCCCTCAACGGCAAACAAGCCCTCTTCTCTGCGAAAGGATGCAGAGGAAATGAGCTTTTTGAGATATTTGATTCTTTTATTTTCTTTTGAAGAAATATGTTCCATATTTTTATCAAGACCCGATTATATGAAATTAAAGCAAATATAAAAGCGTTTGGGATGTACCCAAACGCAGTTATAGCTTTTTATGCGTTTTTGACCTGCTCTACCAGAGCTGCAAAAGCGGCGGGATCGTTGATAGCGATCTCAGACAGAACCTTGCGGTTGAGCGCGATCTCTGCCTTCTTAAGGCCGTTCATGAATGTGGAGTAGTTGGTGCCGTTGAGCTTGCAGGCGGCAGAGATACGGGTGATCCACAGTCTGCGGAAATCTCTCTTCTTCTGCTTGCGGCCGATGTAAGCGTAGTTACCGCTCTTCATCACCTGCTGCTTAGCCATCTTAAAATGCTTTGACTTAGCGCCGTAATAGCCCTTAGCGAGCTTCAATACTTTCTTTCTTCTTTTGCGAGTCATCATCGCGCCTTTTATACGTGCCATTTATATTACCTCCGAAAAATCTTAGTAAGTGCTGAAATTATTTGTAGGGGATCAGGCGCTTTACCTGAGCTACATTTGTCTTATCGGCAACAGTGGTCTTTCTCAGACCTCTCTTGCGCTTGGTGTTTTTCTTGTTAAGAATATGGCTCTTGTAGGCGTGAGCGCGGATGACCTTGCCGTTCTTAGAGAGTTTGAAACGCTTTTTGGCTCCGCTGTGTGTTTTGATCTTAGGCATATTGATAATCCTCCTTTAAATGCAGTTCGCGATCTCAGCCGTAAGCAGGCTGCGGATCTATGTTTATTTGGTGGGCTTGGGCGCAAGGAACATGAGCATCTGGCGACCCTCGAGCTTAGCGGGACGCTCGATATTGGCGATATCCGAGCACGCTTCGGCAAACTTCTTCATAAGATCGTAGCCGAACTCGGAGTGACCCATCTCACGGCCTCTAAAGCGGATAGAGACCTTGACCTTATCGCCGTGAGCGAAGAAGCGCTGAGCGTTCTTGAGCTTGGTGTTAAAGTCGTGAGTGTCGATATTGAGTGAGAGCTTGATCTCTTTGACGTCTACGGTATGCTGATTTTTTCTTGCCTCTTTCTCGCGCTTGGACTGCTCGAAGCGATACTTGCCGTAGTCCATGATCTTGCATACAGGCGGTGTAGCCTGAGGAGCGATCTTGACGAGATCGAGATTCTTCTCTTCTGCTATACGCAGAGCGTCGGCAGCTGACATGATACCCAGCTGAGAGCCGTCGGATCCGATTACGCGTAACTCTTTGTCGCGAATTTCCTCATTGATCTGAGGTTCCTGTTTGCTGATAGGTAAGCACCTCCAAATAGTCTTAAACAATAATAAAAGCGGACAGAAGTATCCGTCCGCGTACAATACAAACACAGTGAGTCGCCTCACTTGCCTATATCGACCCGTGCAGACGATACCCCACAGGTGAAAGCCATACCGCTTTACTTTGTTTTCGATATGTATTATATTATCTTTTATATTGATTGTCAAGAATTATTTTTACAAAAAAATGTATTATTATATATTACAGCGTATCAAAAAGGACAAAATATGCTTTCAATATGTCATCCCGAGCTTGTCGAGGGATCTTTTAACGACTGTTTTTCTGACTTTTAAATCCCGTAGGCGAGATCTGTTTCGCAAAGTCAGCGTTTTAAGATCCTTCGACTCCGCTCAGGATGACAACGCTGAATATCAGCGCCTTGCATATGGGCTTATCGTTCATAATAATATGCCTCGGCGCAGCTTAAAATAAAAACAGGAGTGTTAAAGTGCAAAACATATATAACCCCGCCATAACGGAAGATACATTACGCCGCTACGAAGCCGAGCGGTACAGAACATCGCTCAGGCGCACCTCAAACGGACTGGGCTTCATGCTGATAGCGTTCATCGGCATGAATCTGCTGCTGTCGATAATGATAGTCATCATGTCGCTGACAGTAAGAGAAATGGGTATGAGCTCTGAGGATTCGATAATAGATCTGCTGTCAAACGGAATGGTAAGCTCTCTGACCTTCTTTGTCGTCGGATTGTTCTACTGTCTGTTTGCAAAGCGCAGCCTCGCTGAGATACTGCCCTTTGAAAAGATAGGAGCGGCTAAGCTCGCTAAGCTGTGTGTAATCGGTATAGCCTTCAACCTGTTCAGCAACTCGGCGGTAGATCTGGTCAGCGGCGCTTTCAGCCTGGTAGGTATTGAAAACAAAGGCGGCACCATAGACTTAGGCTCGACGCCGGACAGCCTGCTGATGATACTGACAGTAGCCATACTGCCCGCGTTTGTTGAAGAATTCGCCTTCCGCGGCGTGGTCATGGGCACGCTCAGACCCTACTCAGAGGGCGCGGCTATACTGATATCCTCAGCGACCTTCGCCCTGATGCACGGCAACTTTGTACAGATGCCGTTCACCTTCTGCTGCGGACTGGTCTTTGCCTATATGGACATCAAGTGTAACTCTCTGCTGCCCTCCGTCATCGTCCACTTCCTCAACAACGGTCTGTCGGTAGCGGCTGATCTGCTGATAGCTCACGGTATAATGAGCGAGCTGGTCGTGAACCTGCTGTACGGAGTGATCTTCATCGTCACAGGAATACTCGCGTTCATCTTCATCAAGGGCTTCATCAAGGATAAAGAGATGTTCACTCTTGATAAGGGCAGCGATATTATTCCTTTTAAGAAAAAAATCACTACGATATGCTCGTCACCCACAATGATAATCTTCACCGTGATAATGGTCCTGCTGAGCATAATGACGCTGTTCGGCGTTTCGTAAGATATGGAAGAAAAGTGGATGCAGCGGGCGCTGGAGCTCGCGAGAGCAGCCTTTGACGAGGGCGAAGTGCCCGTAGGAGCGGTAGTCATCCGCAAGGGCGAGATCGTCGGCGAGGGCAGAAATCGCCGTGAAACGGGCAAAAACGCCCTGTATCACGCCGAGCTTGAAGCCATAGACAACGCCTGCAAAAAATTAGGCGGCTGGCGGCTGTGGGAGTGTGAGCTGTATGTCACGCTCGAGCCGTGCCCCATGTGCGCCGGCGCGATAGTCAACGCCCGCATACCTCAGGTATACTTCGGCGCGTACGATAAAAAGAACGGCTGCTGCGGCTCCGTCGCGAATATCATGGAATTGCCCCTCGCCTTTCACCCGAAGTACGAGGGCGGCATAATGGAGAGCGATTGCTCAAAGATACTGTCCGACTTCTTCAAAAAATTAAGGTAACCAAACATATATACACAGCCCTTCCGATTCTTGAACCGGAAGGGCTTTTTGCTTATGCTTATCTGACTTTTTCTACCTCTTGCGCGGCAAGCATGACGCTGAGCTTAGCTGTCGCGAAGGATACTCCGCCCTGCAGATAAACCGCATAGGGCTCACGGAGGGGGCCGTCGGCGCTGATCTCGATGGACGAGCCGAGCGTGAAGGCTCCCGCCGCCATGATGACCTCGCTGTCGTAGCCCGGCATCGGCGAGGGCTGAGGGGTGACGAAGCTGTCTATAGGCGAGCCGCTCTGTATGCCGCGGCAAAATGCGCACAGCTTTTCGGGAGTGCCGAGAGTTATCACATCTATGATATCGCCGCGGGGCTCTTTGTACGAAGGCTCGACGTCATAGCCGAGATACTCGAACAGCGCCGAGGCGAACACGGCAGTCTTGACCGCCTCTATCGAGGCTATCGGAGCGTTGTACGCGCCGAGGTACATCTCACGCAGTACACCGAGGGTACAGCCCAGCTCTCTGCCCGTACCGGGTGAGCTTAGGCGATACGCGCACAGCTCTATGAGGTCGGCTCTGCCCGCTATGTAGCCGCCTGTGGGCGAGATTCCGCCGCCCGCGTTCTTTATCATCGAGCCTGCCATGATATCAACTCCGAGAGTCAGCGGAGACTCGTACTCGGTGAACTCACCGTAGCAATTGTCGAGCATTATGATCGACTCGGGCGATACCGCCCTGACTGCGCCGCATATCTCCCCTATCTCCTTATTGCGGAGTGAGGGGCGCGGAGAATAGCCCTTGCTGCGCTGGATATATACCATCTTGGGACGCTTTTCGGACACGGCTTTTTGTATGCCGTCCAAATCTATGCTCCCGTCCGGCAGAAGCTCTACCTCGCTGTACTTTACACCGAAATCAGCGAGAGAACCGCTGCAAGGCGTGATGCCGATAACAGGCTGAATGGTGTCGTAAGGCGTGCCCGTGACGCTGAGCATCAAGTCCCCCGGTCTGAGCATACCGAACAGCGCTACAGCTAAAGTATGAGTGCCGCTCATGAAGTTATGGCGCGCCAGAGCGTCCTCGGCGTCGAACACATAGGCGTATATCTTATCGAGGGTATCTCTGCCGCGGTCATCGTAACCGTAGCCCGTAGAGCCGGCGAACATGCTCTCGCTGACATGATACTCCTGAAAGGCTTTGAGCATCTTCTGCTGATTATACTCCTTGATCCTCTCAAGATCCGCAAACTGCCCCGAGCACATCTCGAGCGCCTTATCCGCCGCCGATATTATCTTTTCATCAATATCAAATAAATTCTTCATAATCTCCGTAAGCGGGCTGACATGAGCGTATGTCAGCCTGTTTTATTGCAAAAATACTTCTTTGAAGCCCGAGCTTATCTCAAAGCCGGAGCCGAGATAAAATCTTGTGTTAGACTCGCTCGCACTGAAAACAAATACATCTCTGCCCTGGGCCGTGATACGCGAAGCAAGCGCGCGTACAAGCTCACGTGAGAGTCCTCTGCGCCTAAAGTCGGGGTGTGTAGCTACCGCGCCGAGTATGACGGAGCTGTCGGTCTCGGACACCGTCATAACGGATGAAGCGAGTCTGCCGTCGATCTCAGCGCCGATAACGGTACACTTACCGAGGTTGCTCCTGTGGATGACGTCAGACAGAAACATCAGATATTCGGGCACGATAAAAATGTCGCTCTCACAGCTTTTGAGCAGGCTGTAAAGGCTCTTGAAATCGGGTGTTGATATTTCTTTATCAGAAATATAGCTCTCTCCTTTATATACGAGAACATCACCCGATATTTCTTTAACGGAATTAAGTTCCAAGCTGTATCTGCTGTTGAACATCACAGACCCCGCCCCCTGAAAACGCAGGAAAGCGGCTATCTCTTCGATATCCGAGCTGTCGGTGAGATACAGGCTGAACTTGTCCTCAAAGCGGGATATCGCCGACACAAACTCTCCCTCACACTCCTGCGCCCAAAAGCCGACAAAATCATACCCCGTACCGTAGCACTCAAAGAGCGACAGCACACGGGTATAAAAGGGATCGTCACATCTAAGCCTCAGCAGATCATGTGCCTCCGCCTGTCTTATCATAGAGCGTTGACAAGGCTCTTGAAGTGCTTGCCGCGAGCGTCAAAGTCCTTATACAGGTCAAAGCTCGCCGACGCGGGCGACATAGATACGATATCACCGGAAACGGCGCGCTCGTGAGCGCATTTTACCGCTTCTTCCATATCCCTGACCCTTACGATCACGGGGTTATTGTCTGAATACCTGCTCGAAGAGCGTATCGCGGTCTCGATCTTATCGGCGGTAGCGCCCATGAGTATGGCTGTCTTGACCTTATCGCAGATCACGTCGCCGAGCTCAGTATAATCGAGGTGCTTGTCATATCCGCCCGCTATCAGGATGATCTTGAAGTCATACAGCGAGAGCGTACCGCTGGCTGTACGGGTGGGACTGGACGCTATGGAGTCGTTGTAGTACTTGACGCCGTCAAGCTCTCGGACAAACTCAGCCCTGTGCTCGACGCCGCCGAAGTCGCTCGCGACACTTCTGATATTTTCAACGCTGACATAATTCCAGACAGCGCATATAGCGGTCATATAGTTCTCGACGTTATGCATACCGGGAATCTTGATGTCATGTATATCGAGCACCTCTGTTTTCTCCCCGTTATCAGCGCGGACTATCATATCTCCGTCGAGATAACAGCCGTTGTCTACGGTCTGTGTGCGGGAGAAATACTCGACCCTCCCCTTGCACTCGGGAGCGAATGAACGGGTGATATCGTTATCGAGATTCAGTACGGCTTTATCACTATTATTCTGATAAAGAATTATATTCTTCTTGGAGTCGATATACTCCTGCATATCCTTATGTATATCGAGGTGGTTGGGAGCGAGGTTGGTGACGACCGCTACATCGGGACTCTGACGCATAGAGATGAGCTGAAAGGAGCTCAACTCCACCACGCAGACGTCATCCTCACGGATGGTCTCTATCTCGGGCAGCAGGGGCTTGCCGATATTGCCGCCGATATGCACGTTGTATCCCTGTCTCTTGAGCATCTCGGAGATAACGGTTGTGGTAGTGGTCTTGCCGTCGGAGCCTGTCACGGCGAAGATACGGCAGGGACAGATATCAAAGAAGATCTCCATCTCGGAGCTGATGACGACTCCCTTATCACGCAGAGCGTTGAGCTCGTCGCAGTAAAACCGCATACCCGGAGTTCGCAAAGCGATATCAACGTCGAGATCATCAAGATAAGTCTCGCCGAGAGACAGCTGCGCGCCGTCAGCCTCAGCCTTGGCGGCAAGCTCACCGAGAGCCGCTCTGTCACGCTTATCACAGGCTATGATCTGAGCGCCGTACTTGGTGAACAGCGGTATCAGCGGCATATGGCTGCGGCCCATGCCTATAAGGGCGATACGCTTGCCCTTTATCGAATCAAAGAAAAATTGAACAGTCTGTTTCATCTTTCCCTCCAAAAAAACTCTCTTAATCATATATATTATACTCTCATCTCAGGAAATATCAACCTTTTTATTTTCTTTTGCGGAAGAATCAATGCTTTTATCAAACGCTCCCGCCGTATCGAGCACCTTAAATGAGAGAAATATGCTGACGACATAGAACAGCACCCAGATGTTCATGCTGACTATAGAAAAGTATATCGCCGACAGAACCACAAGGGGATGCAGCTTGACCCCGTCCGATACTATCTTAGGCTCTATGACCTGTCTGATGATGACGGTTATCAAAAAGAATACGATCAGCGTTACACCCGCAAGATAATTCTTATACAGAATAAAAGATATTGCGAGCGGTATATAGACGACTCCCGGTCCCAGCACCGGCAGGATATCGGCAATAGCGGTTATGAAGGCGAACGCCAGCGGATACTCGACGCCTGTCAGATAAAAGATGAACACCGCCTCGATAAAGGTGATGAGATACAGCACAAGATAAGAGCGGATGAACGCCCTCACCATATGATACGCCGTACCGAATATCCTCGACAGCAGCGGCGCGTAATCCTCCCCCGCTCTCTTAAGCAGTCTGTCACGAAACGCCGAGATATGGTGCAAAAAGTATACCGAGAGCGCGAACGTCACAGCCACAAAGGTTATGGCGAGAGGCACCGCCTGAAACAGCGCCGAAAGCAAGCCCGACGCAGTGTCAAACAGCTTGCCCGACAACAGACCGTCTTTGAGAGCGCCGAAAAGCTCGGGCGAGCGAATATACTCAGATATCATGTTCCCGTAGGTATCAAGCAGACTCAGAGCCTGTCTGACGACTAAAAACAGCAAGAACCCTACAATCCCCAGCAACGTACCGAAGATCAGCACGGTGATCGCGGTAGCGGCAAAGGCGGATCGAAAATTGAACCTGTGTCTGAGATGATCGTACAGCGGCTTCATAATCACGGCTATCAGGAGAGCCAGTATGAACGGCAGTACAAAGCCTATGGCTCTGACAGCTATGATGAACAAGAGTGTATAAACGATAAAGAAGACAAGTCTCGGCTTATCCGAAAAAAAACGGGCTTTCATCCGCTCACCAACCACATATAAGATATGATTAGTGTACCGAAAAAAAGCCCTGAAATTCAAACGACAGGGTCCGAAGACCCTGCCGTCTGAAAAAACAGAAACCAAAATGCTTGGAAAATGTCGATTAAGTTGTACTGCTGAGCTCGTCCGAGCAGGAAGTCCACCGATACCTCGAGGATATCCGCCAGAGCGACAAGCTCTACATCTGTTACAAATCTGATCTGTCCCTCAAGCTTAGAAAGACCCGAAGCGTTCATGTCAACACCGTTGACCTGAAGCTGAGCGAGCAGCTCCTTCTGCTTCATGCCCTTTTTCTTACGGGCAGCCTCTACACGAGCGCCTACGAGGTTGCGATCGCCTAATTCCTGTTTACGAAGTCTCATTTTATCTCCCCAAATCTATCCAAGTAAGTAAGCAAAAATTCTTTTAAATAATTCCACATAGAAATTCTTTAAACGTAAAAAGCTGATGTATCTGTATTATAATACGTTATTCGAAAAAAAACAACCCTTTTTTGTAAGAAAATTTAAAATTTTGATACATTTTTCTTGTTTTCGTTACAACCTTTTAATTTTTGCACAATAAAAAGTATCAATTTTTGTAAACTTTTTCATGCCGCTTGTTGTTGACAAATACCGACATACTATATGTAGATTTCAACACGATAATAATACTAATCCTTAGCTCCTTGACAGGCGCCAGCCTGCCTGCGTCGCCCGCCGCGCTCTGCGAAATTTATCCCTAATACCTTATTAAATCTTTTTATCAAGGATTAGTATAAGATGTCAACAAGATCGGCAGCTATAAGAATAAAGCCCCCCTGAAGGGAGCTTTATAAGGTGAGTAAATCTGTAAGCCGGGTTCTGTATTAGGCAGTCATCTATCTTGGCCGCGCGTTGCCGCAGCGGCTCGGTGCCACCTCCACGGGACAGCCGAGCAGGCCGTATGTCCCTCCGCGGTGTTGCTTCGGATAGGGTTTACACAACGACGGAGTCTCCCCCGCCTTGGTGAGCTCTTACCTCGCCTTTCCACCCTTGCGTCGTCAAAGGACGATTCGCGGTTATTTTCTGTTGCACTTTCCCTAAGGTCACCCTCGGCGGCCGTTAGCCGTTATCCTCGCTCTGTGAAGCCCGGACTTTCCTCGGACAGGGGCTTTCGCCGTCTGACCGCGACTGCCTGACTTACTCACGCATATTATATTAGTTATCGGGGCTTTTGTCAATCGTCAGACTTGGTTTGTAGTATACTCTGAGCTTCTTCAAGCAGAGCTTCGCGATCATTGTTCAGCTCGCCGGTGATGACCTTTTCGAGCAGCTCGCCGAGTATATCTCCGATCATCTTGCCCGAGCCGACGCCCATATGTATCAGGTCGGAGCCGTTAACCGCGAGCATACGCAGGTCGTAGCACTCGCCGCTCTCTGTTATCCTGTTCAACTCGTCAGTCACGGCGGTGTTGTTGCTGAGCTTTTCTTCACGCTTATACATGGACTGGGCCAGCAGATCGGCTCGCTGTATCTTGCAGAGCTTGAGCATGCACTCAACACCGAATACGCTGAGATACCGCTTGAGCGCAACGGTATCGGGCTTGAAGCGGATATCGTGATTAGTGATAAGAGTACAGACCTCGGATGTGAAAGCGGCGGGATAACGCAGTCTTTTGAGTATCTCGGCAGACATAGCCGCGCCCACGGTAGGATGATTATGATAGTGAGATACGCCCTTGCGGTCTTTGGTCTCAGTCAGCGGCTTACCTATATCATGCAGAAGCATAGTCATCCTGAGTACGGGATCGGGGTCGATATTCTGAACCGATGCTACGATATGACGGTAGACGTCACGGTTATGATGCTTGTTGTTCTGATCAAAGTCAAAGGTACCAACCAGCTCGGGTATGAATACTGCTATAACAGTGCGGTAACGTCTGAGTATAAATCCCGCGTTATCTCCGCACAACAGTTTAAGCAGCTCTGTCTGTATACGCTCGGGAGCTATCTCCTTGAGCCTGTCTCTGAGCTTTAAGATAGCCCTTGAGGTCTCAGGCTCGATGCTGAAGCCTAAGACAGAGGCGAACCGCAGGGCGCGCAGTATACGCAGAGCGTCCTCGGTAAATCGCTTATCGGGCTCACCCACACAGCGGATAACTCCGTTTTTCAGATCGTCTATGCCGCCGAAGCAGTCTATCAAGCCCTTTTCATCATTATACGCCATTGCGTTGACGGTAAAGTCACGGCGTGACAGGTCATCTCTGAGATCGCCGGTGAAGATGACTTCATCGGGATGGCGCGAATCGCTGTAGTCGCCGTCAGAGCGATAGGTAGTGATCTCATACGGCTTACCGTCAATGATCACCGCTACGGTGCCGTAGCGCTTACCGATATCAACGGTCTTGAGATCGGAGAATATAGCCTGTGTCTCATCCGGAGTCGCCGAGGTGGTAAGATCCCAGTCATGAGGCTCCAAGCCTCTTAGACAGTCGCGCACACATCCGCCTACGGCATAGCAGTCGTGACCTGCCGAACGCAGACGCTCGATTATCATCTTTACATTTTGAGGTAATATAATCCGCATAATCCACCAAAATAATCATTCTGAATATTTTATAATCAGTATAACACAATTATAGTTTGTCAAAAAAAGTCAAATGATTCGTTCCAATATGTCACCCTTAGCAGACGGTCGTGTCCAAGCGAAGGATCTCAGAGTTTGTCATCCTGAGCGAAGTCGAAGGATCTGAAAACGCAGACTTTGCAAGTTATATTGAACATATCATATGATAGTTCATAAAACGTTCGTCAAAAGAGTCCTCGACAAGCTCGGAATGACAGTATTTTAGTATTTTTGCAATCTGTAATCAGTATAACACCAAAAATCGCGCGTTACAATAGAAAATGGCATATTTATGATATTTATTTTTCTGTATCAGAATTAAAAAATCAGGTTAGTTTTTACTTTCTCTTGTCATCGGGCTTTTTCATATAATGAAAACTATTCCTTTATTATACGTTGTCAAGCGTAACATAATATAATCGGAGCCTGAAACGAAAAATCCGAAAGCGCGCTTTTATGATTCGTGAGTTTTGAATAAGGCTCCGCGTGAATAAAGGAGAGGTTTGGATGAATAAGATAAAAAAATGTATCTGCTCTCTCTTGGCGGTGATGCTGCTGTGTCCCGCTGTCACAGCCTCCGCCGGAGACGGGCACAGAGAGGTCATCTTAGGCGGTATGCCCTTCGGTCTGACCATGTATACCGGAGGTGTGATCGTGGTGAATGTAGACGACAGCTTCGACTCGCCCGCGCGTGACTGCGGCATACGCGAGAACGATATCATCACAAGAGCCGACGGCACTGAGATAACATCTAACGAACAGCTGCAAAGGATCATCGAAACGAGCGAAGGAGAGGATATCGAATTATCCGTAATGAGAGGTAAGAGCCCGATATCCCTTAGTTTGACTCCTGCTAAGAACGATGACGGCGAGTATACGGCGGGTATGTGGATAAGAGATTCTACCGCGGGTCTGGGTACCGTGACCTACTTTGATGAGAGCACGATGTCCTTCGGCGCTCTCGGACACGGTATCTGCGACCGCGATACGGGTATGCTGCTGCCGCTGGGCAACGGCAAGATAGTCAAGGCGGATATCACCTCTGTTAACAAAGGCGAAAGAGGCGTGGCGGGAGGACTCAACGGATATATGACCGATGAAGTCATAGGCGATATGTCCGTCAACAACGCCTACGGAGTATACGGCAGATATACTCACGCGCCCGAGGGCGAGAGAGTATACTGTGCGCATGACAGCGAGATAACCACAGGCAAGGCATATATCATAACTACACTCGACGACGGAGAGACAAAGCAGTATGAGGCGCGTATCGAAAGCCTTAATCTGAATAATAATACGGGTCAGAATATGGTGATCCGCGTCACGGATGACGAGCTGCTCGACAAAACCGGAGGCATAGTGCAGGGCATGAGCGGCTCGCCTATAATCCAGGACGGAATGCTTGTGGGCGCCGTGACTCACGTTTTTGTCAACTCACCCGAGAAGGGTTACGGCATCAGTGTCAATAATATGCTGCGCTGTTATGAAGAAAACGCAGTGATAAAATAGCTCAAAATCGCTTTGCTATCGCGTTTGTCGGTATGAATGTCGCATTTTGTCGAATAATTCTTTTAACTTTTTTATGTTTTTCTCTTGCCAATTTTACCAATTTATGGTAAAATACGTTCACAATACAAAACAGGAGATGTAAAAATGACTGAAAGAATCAGACTCTTGATGACTCAGGACAATGCTGACAATATGAATGAAGCCAAATCAGCCCTCGAAAGTCACGGCATGGACGTGAGCTTTTGCATGAAGGACGGCGAAGAGGTCGTCGCCCGTGTGCTGTCGGACAAACCCGATGTGGTGATCATGGACTTGTTCATGACGCATATCGACAGCATCGGGGTGATGCGCGCTATACGCAAGCAAAAGCCCGAGAAGCTGCCTATGTTCGTGGTATACTCGAGCTTTGACAGTCCGGTGCTCGAGCGTGAGGTCATGGGTTCGGGAGCGACCTACTTTGTGCTCAAGCCCTTCAACCTCAGCGATCTTGCCGAGAACATCATCAGACTCAACAAGCGGCATCGCGCCCGTACTAAGGGCGGTATAAGACAGGCGGGCTTTGACGGCTATAACATCGAGCTTAAAGTGACTGAGATCCTGCACCAGATAGGAGTCCCCGCTCACATCAAAGGCTACCATTATCTGCGTGACTCGATCATCATGTCGATAGAAAAGCCCGAGATAATCAACGCCGTGACAAAGCAGCTGTACCCCTCGGTAGCCAAGAAGTATGACACGACCTCATCGAGAGTCGAGAGAGCCATACGCCACGCTATAGAGGTGGCGTGGGATCGAGGCGACGTAGAGGTACTCAACAGCTACTTCGGCTATACTATCCAGAACAGCCGCGGCAAGCCCACCAACAGCGAGTTCATCGCCATGATATCGGATAAACTCAGACTGCAGATGAAGAGCGCCTGATAAAAATAAGAATATACGCAAAACGAGCTGCCGATGATCCTCACCGACAGCTCTTATTATTGATTTATCAGCCTATATCATAAGGTATAGGGATCTCTGCGACCCATCTTTGGATAAATGTCGAGTCAACTATCTCTAAGCTTCCGTTCTTATCCACATCGGCGTACATAAGCGCCTTTTCATCAGCGCCCGCTTTAGCGGAAATGATATGATACTGCACTTGGGTAGCGTCCATCAGGGTGACCTCTCCGTCGCCGTCGGCGTCACCCGTTGGTACGGGCTTTTGAGTCAGTATGACAGAACCGGCTTCTTTTTCATATCCATTGTTTTTTAAACAGATATAGCAGGTTTTGTTCGCCTCACAAAAATAGTTGGCGCCAGAAGCTCTAAGACTATCTGTCCTGTCTTTTTGATAGACAACTACCTCACAGTTGTCATATGCAGAATCCACCCGCATGATCACATCTTCGGTAGGAGTGAAGCTATAAACCAGAGGTCTGTCGCTATAGACCTCATCGTTTGTCGCAATATCGGGGACTATCTCATCTATAGAATCCGATATATCGTTCAGTGTTACGGTAACCTCAGCATCGCTGTCATAGATTTCATCCGTGTATTTATCCCGAGCGCCGTAGACAGTATAACGGATATAATAGGTTTCACCGGGAATCGCAAAAAAGCTTGAGCCAATGTGCTTATTATCATATATGGTCGTTCCCGAAACCCTACCGTTGTTCGTCGCCGTATACTCGGCGTTCAATTTCACCATCATCGGCTTCTCGGCTGTGAATTCAAACATAGCGCTGTCACCGTCGCCGCTCAGGCTGACATTTTCAGCCTTATTCACCCCGATCTCAGGATAATGCTGCTGAGCCACCTCCAAGTCATAAACGATATCCTCGGATGTATGATTAGCCTTTACCGTAACATAAACGGTACCGTATACGCAGCTCATAGGATAGTCCAAAGAGAAATCAGTACCGTAATTTTCGCTGGCGTAAACCAGCACAATATCCTGATATGAAACGGCGTTGGGACATCTTAATACCCAATAACCGCTGCGCGGCACCTCAAAAAGATATAGCTTATCTCCGCTGCCGGCTTCTCTGACGATAGTGTTATGCCCTTCGATGAGCTTAGGAATCTCTTTATTCTTGAAGGTCACGGTATATTTTGTCGATCTGTCCCTCGCTATATTAATATGATCCTCATCAGAAATAACCAACAGATAATATGTTTCTCCGGCCTTAACCTTTTGATCATATATCCCGAAAATATCAGACGAATTTTTTATATTTCTCAGTTCGCTGTCATACAGCTTAATCTCCTGTGCGTAAATTCCGCTGTCTATCTCTGCGTCTATCCAACCGTCCTTTTCAGCGGTAAACCGAAATGCCTTAATGGGTAATGTCGCTATCAGGCTGTGACCGCCTTCCGGGTTTATGATATCTATATCCTTGACATAATCCTTGTATTTCAGAGGACTGTTATACTCAAGCTCCGTTGATGCAACGTCAAGCTCAGCGTCTACGATCGGTATCTCTTCGATCGCGAAATCAAGGTTGTCATAGGAAACGGTAATACCGGGGCTATACTCCGCCTCTTTTAATGCTTTTACAACTAAGAGTACCGGTTGACCGCATTTTGCCGAGAAAGTTTTACTTCTTTTAAAACTTCTATCATCCTCGTAGAGCACACTTGCTCCGCTCGCTCCGACAGCGTGCCAGTATACGAGCATATCCTTCTCGGGAGTATACTCATATACGCTGTAGCCTTCTGGCGCGGTGATCTTCTCACCCGCAGCGGCAGTAAACCTCTCTACCTCGTTCACACTTATTTCAACGGTGGCGTATGTACTCCATGAAGTAATATCATAGTAATATGTCCTTCCGGCTGTCAATTCATATATTGAGTTTTTACGGCAAAACCAGCTTTTATCTCCGTTGTCATTGTATTCTGCCGCTTTGGCGAGCACATTAACAGCGTTTCCGTAAGAACCCGCATTATTGCTGTCATACAATCTTCCGCTATACATTCTGTATTCCATTGAATCATAAGTAGCGTCGGGATGAGCGGACACACTCATTTCAAATCTCGCTGTCATATCGCGCTCGGGAGTAAAGCATACCGTGCGTTCATCACCGCGTATCAGCAAACGGTATGTCGATCCCAATTTGATCTCTGACGGAGCGTATTCATCATATGTAGAAATACTATACCCGCTCTCAGCTATAGTCCTGCCCTTGTCAGTCACCTCGCCGCTTGCCGAAAACGGCACTGAACAAAACGCTGAGACTGCAATTATAACAGCTACAAGCACACATAATAGTTTTGTATGATTTTTCATAACGACTGCCTCCGTACATGGTTTTTGAGCCGTTCTCGACCCTCACTATCATCATAACACACATCGGCAGTTATTACAAGAGATTATCGCATATATCCTTGACACTTTAATCAACACAATGATATAATATGTAAATAAGAACGTCCCATCCGATCATAGCGATATATATGTAAAGGCGGTGCAAGTATGGCGTTTGATACTTTTGACGAAGGCGTATCTTTGGGCGGTATGCGCTCTAAGACAGAGATACGCACTCTGATATGCTATATGCTCAAGAGCGTAGGCTCCCCCATGCGCAAGGACACCATAGTCAACGCGCTGATGGAAAAGGGGCTTGCCAACTACTTTGAGACCAGCTCGAGCTTTGACGACCTTGTCCGCAACGGCAATATAGAGCTCACCGACGCTGATAAAAAGCTGTATAAGAACACCTCAAACGGCGATATGATAGCCACCCAGCTCGAAGACACCCTTGCCCCTACCGTAAAGGAGCGAGCCATAGACTGCGCCCTGTCGCTATTAAGACAAGAGCAGATAGAGAGCGAAAACAAGGTGACTATCACTAAGTGTGAAAACGGATACAATGTCACCTGTAAGATATCCGGAGGCGATATGGAGCTGCTGAGCTTTACGCTGTATGTACCCGATATCACTCAGGCAAGGCTGATAAGAAAGAACTTTTACAAAAATCCCGATATGTTCTACTCTGTGATGATAGCTATGCTAACGCGCAACAAACGCGAGATAACAGAGATCTTAGACGGCTTGGGCTCGGTCATCTGATCGGTTGAGATCGCCACGGGACTGACACTCGTGTCGAGTCCCTCGCAATGACAGTTTTGAATATGGTTTTGATCTGGTTAGACTAAAAAGCCGACAGCAATACGAGTACCGCTACTCCCGGTATGCCTCCAGCCATAGATGTGAGCAAAGTCAGCTTGGTCACAGGGATATAAACGCCTGTCATACCCGCCAGCAGATCGACCGCGCACAGTACGACAACTCCCAAAAGCATAGATATAAAAGCCCTCTTGAAGGGCTTTTTCTTTTTGGCGGCATAATGGATAAAAGAAAAGACAAGGAAAACAGATACACAGCAAATAAACAAAAACAGCATGGCAACTTCACTTTCCGAATATATAAACAAAAAAGACTACCGGATGACTCCGATAGTCTATTTTATGACTGATTTATGATTATTATGCCTCGTCTGCGGTAGCTGTGACAGAAGTGCTGTCGGTAGGTGTCTCAGCCTCAGCGGGTGTTGTATAATAAGCGATGATGTTGAGCGCCAGTACAACTACGACAAAGCCGATAGCAAACCACTTGGTAGCGCGGGCGAGAAAAGCGTCATATGAACGAGCCTTATTCTTGGAGAAGAAAGTATCTGCGCCGCCTGAAACAACGCCTACACCCTGCTGGTTGCCCTCCTGAAGAATGATGACAACTACCAATACGACAGAAGCGATCAGCAGTACCACACCTAAAATAATCTCTACAACTGACATAATGTATCTTCCTTTCAAATGCGATAATATACTCAAATGCAAAAATCATTTTAACACATATGTTACAGGATTGCAAGCATTTTTTGACATTATATTAAAAAATGTCAGATAATAGACAGCTGCTGAGCCTCATCCTCGGGTGAGGGCAGCGCCCCGGCGGCAGGCAGAGTGCGTGTGCGGTAGCGTGAGGGCTTAGAGAAGCGACCCTCCTCATACGGCTCTATAGACATGATCCTGTGACCCTTACGCAGCTTCATGACCGCTACGCCCTGGGTGTTCTTAGTGGTCTTGGGCGCTATGGCTCCGCTGTGGAACAGCAGCATACGTCCCGCGGATGAGGTGAGCATGAACTCACGGTCAGCCTTGCAGTAATCTATGCCCGAGAGAGGAGCCTTGTCCGAATAAGCGTTAATCAGCTTTTTTCGGTTGGTCTTAGTCTCATAGGCGTTCAGCGGCACCTTGGCTACCTTACCGTTTTCAAAAGCGAAGAGCAGATATCCGCTGTAGTCCTTGGTCTTGAGCACAAACACCGCTCGCTCGCCCTCGTCCATGCCGAGTCTCGCGGGGATATACTCGCCGAAGGCGCTCGCCTTGGTGTCGGCTATCTCACTGACCTTGGTCTTATACACCTGACAGCGGTCTGTGAAGAACAGCAGATCGGTGTTGTTAGTAGTCTCGGTGGTATAGACTATCTCGTCGTTCTCCTTGAGCTTTTGCTCTCCGCTCATACGCAGGCTCTGGGGAGTGATCTTCTTGAAATAGCCCTCCTTAGTGAAGAACAGATGCACGGGATAATCGGGTATCTCCTCTTCTATACTGATATCGGCAGGGATATCGTCTACATGCAAGAGCGGACACTGACGCTCTTTGCCGTACTTATCCGCTACTTCTTTAAGCTCCTTGACTATGATGGTCTTGACGCGTGACTTTGAGCTCAGTATAGCCTCGAGATCGGCAATATCCTTGATGAGCTGTTCGATCTCAGCGGTGCGCTTAAGGATATACTCACGGTTGAGGTGTCTGAGTTTGATCTCAGCTACATACTCAGCCTGTATCTTATCTATACCGAAGCCTATCATCAGGTTAGGCACTACCTCTGCCTCTTCCTCAGTCTCGCGGACTATCCTGACAGCCTTGTCTATATCGAGCAGTATCAGCTTGAGTCCTTCTAAGAGGTGCAGCTTATCCTGCTTCTTGTGCAGATCGAAGAAGGTGCGGCGGCGTATGCACTCGATACGGAAAGCGATCCACTCGCTGAGTATCTCCCCTACTCCGAGAGTCATCGGCACGCCGCCGATAAGGACGTTGAAGTTGCACGAGAAGCTGTCCTCCAGGGTAGTGAGCTTATACAGCTTTTGCATCAGCTTATCGGGATCGACGCCGCGCTTTAAGTCTATGGTGATCTTCATGCCGTCGAGACCAGTCTCGTCGCGGATATCGGAGATCTCCTTGATCTTGCTGTTCTTGACCAGATCTATGACTCTCTCGATGATGATCTCGGTAGTGGTCGTAGGCGGTATATGGGTGATGTCGATGCAGTTCTGCTTTCTGTCATACTCATATATCGAGCGGACCTTGATCGAGCCTCTGCCCGTGCGGTAGACCTCTCGGATGGTCTCTTCATTATATATGATCTGCGCTCCTCCGGAGAAATCGGGAGCCGGTAGAGTGGTGATGATGTCGTGCTCCTTATCGCGGATCAGCGCCGCGGTAGTCTCGCATATCTCGCGCAGATTGAATGAGCATATGTTGGACGCCATACCTACCGCGATACCGGTGTTGGCGTTTACCAGCACGGACGGAAAGGACGCGGGCAGTAACGTCGGCTCCTTCATGGTGTTGTCGTAGTTGTCGACAAAGTCAACAGTGTCCTTGTCGATATCCTTGAACAGCTCGTTGCATATGGGGTCGAGCTTAGCCTCGGTATAACGCGAAGCCGCCCACGCCATATCGCGGGAGTAGAACTTACCGAAGTTGCCCTTGCTGTCGACATACGGGTGCAGCAGAGCCTCATAACCGCGGCTGAGACGCACCATGGTATCATAGATAGCGCTGTCTCCGTGAGGATTGAGCTTCATCGTAGCGCCTACGATATTAGCCGACTTAGTGCGCGCGCCCGTGAGCAGTCCCATCTTATACATAGTATACAGGAGCTTGCGGTGAGAGGGCTTGAAGCCGTCTATCTCGGGTATAGCTCGCGACATGATGACGCTCATGGCGTAGGGCATGAAGTTCTCTTCAATAGTAGAAGCTATACGCTGCTCCACTACCTCGCCCGCGCCTGCTATAACGCCGTTCGATATCGGCTTCACGCTCGGTTGTTTTGATTGTCTTTTCTTTGCCATAGTATATTCCTTATCACATAATAAGCCTTTCTCGCGGGGGAGACAAGCTTTTCTTCTTTCAAAGAGCCGAAAAGGTCGGATGAGGAGTAAACCTATCCTTTATTTCGATTCAAGAGATACAACGGAAACGCTTCCACCTCATCCGCTTCACTTCGTTCAACACCTTCCCCTCAAGGGGAAGGCTAATTACGAAACATCGAGATTATCGGTGTAGTTAGCTCCGAACTCGACTATATAGTCTTTTCTGCCCTGCAGATTATCTCCGAGCAGTACGTCAAAGATATGAGCCGTACGCTCGATATCGTCGGGCATGACCTTGATGAGTCTGCGGGTCTCGGGATTCATGGTAGTAAGGCTCATCATATCGGGTTCGTTCTCACCTAAACCCTTTGAGCGCTGGATAGTGAACTTGGAGTTTCCGATCTCGTCTATATACTTCTCTTTCTCTGCCTCTGTATAGGCAAAATACACCTTATCCTTGGTCGTGATCTCATACAGCGGTGACTCGGCGATATACACCTTGCCCGCCTTGATCAGATCGGGAGTAAGACGGTAGATCATAGTCAGCAGCATGGTGCGGATATGGAAGCCGTCGACGTCGGCGTCGGTGCATATGATGACCTTGTTCCAGCGAAGATTGTCGATATTGAAAGCGTTGATATCCTTCTTCTTCGACTTAGCCTTGGCGGTATCTATCTGCACTCCGCAGCCGAGTATCTTTATCAGATCGGTGATGATCTCGCTCTTGAATATGCGGTCATAATCGACCTTAAGACAGTTGAGTATCTTACCTCTGATAGGCATGATAGCCTGAAAATCAGGGTTGCGCGCCTGTACGCAGGCGCCCTTAGCCGAGTCGCCCTCTACGATGAAGAGCTCGCGCTCGTCTATGTTCTTTGATCGGCAGTCGGTAAACTTAGCTATCTTTGAGGTGATATCTATCTTTGCGGTGAGGTTGCTCTTGATACGCACGCGGGTTTTTTCGGCGTCCTCGCGTGAGCGTTTATTGATGAGCACCTGATTGGCTATCTTATCGGCTTCAAGAGGATTCTCGATGAAGTATACCTCGAGCTGATGCCGCAAAAACTCGGTCATAGCGTCCTGTATGCCCTTGTTGGTGATAGCGAGCTTAGTCTGGTTAGCGTATGATGTAACAGACGAGAAGGATGAAATGACGATGACCAGACAATCCGCTACATCCTCATATTTGATCTTGCTCTCATTCTTGTTGTATTTATTCTGTGCCTTAAGATAATTATCTATCTGATACACAAAGGCGTTGCGGACAGCCTTATCGGGCGAGCCGCCGTGCTCGAGCCATGAAGAGTTATGATAATACTCTGTCACCGCAACCTTGTTGGAGAAGGCGAGAGCTACATTGATCTTACACTTATACTCGTCCTTATCCTCGCGGTCACGGCACATACGGTCGCCGCTCCATGACTGGACGGTGGTGAAGCCGTCCTCACCTATGAGCTCGCCTACATGATCGGCGATTCCGTTCTCATAGTAAAACTCCTGTGTATCATAAGAGCGGCCGGACTGCTTGCGGAAGATGAACTTGACGCCGGGATTGACTATAGCCTGACGGCGGATCATCTCGGTGAAGAACTCATCAGACAGTTTGATATCGGTAAAGACCTCGAGGTCGGGCTTCCAGCGGATCTTGGAGCCTGTCTCTCTGCCGTTGTAATCAACCGACTGCAGACCGCCGACGTTCTCTCCCTTTTCAAAATGCAGGGTATACTTCTTATGATCGCGTTTGATCTCGGCGTCCATGTACTCGGACGCAAACTGAGTCGCGGTGAGTCCGAGACCGTTAAGGCCGAGCGAAAACTCATAGTTGCCGCCGCTGTCGTTGTCATACTTACCGCCGGCGTACAGGGTGCAGAACAGCAGCTCCCAGTTGAACTTATCCTCTTTTTTGTTATACTCTACGGGTATGCCTCTGCCGTGATCCTCTATCTCGACTGAGCCGTCGTTGTATAAGGTGACTACGATCTCTTTGCCGTAGCCCTCACGAGCCTCGTCGATAGAGTTTGACAGTATCTCAAAGACACTGTGCTGACAGCCCTCGATACCGTCCGAGCCGAAGATTACCGCGGGGCGCTTACGAACTTGGTCGGCGCCCTTTAAGACGGTTATATCCTCGTCGGCGTATTGAGGTTTTTTCTTTGCTTTTGCCATATTTTCACCTTAGTTTCTGTTATATAAGGGGCGCTGAATGCGCCGCCGGAGGGTCAATACCCTCCCCTGCATATTATTTTATACCTTTCAGCTTCTTGATCTGATCTCGCAGGAATGCCGCGTGCTCAAACTCAAGCAGCTTTGACGCGGCGTGCATCTCTTTTGTGAGCTGCTTTATCATCTCTTGTCTTTGCTCGCGCGAAAGTCTGCCGACCATCTCCGTCTCATCGTCCGTGTGTGTGGATATCTCGATGATATCGTTGACCTTCTTGATGATGGTCTGAGGCGTGACGCCGTGCTCCTCGTTATACTTCTGCTGTATAGAGCGTCGGCGGTTAGTCTCGACGATGGTCTTCTTCATCGAGTCGGTCACGCTGTCCGCGTACATGATGACCATACCGTCGGCGTTGCGCGCGGCTCGTCCTACCGTCTGTATCAACGAGCGCTCGCTTCTGAGAAAGCCTTCTTTATCGGCGTCAAGGATAGCGACAAGGCTGACCTCAGGTATATCCAGACCCTCGCGCAGGAGGTTGATGCCGATGAGGACGTCAAACTTGCCCAGTCTGAGGTCGCGCACTATCTCCATGCGTCTGACGGTGTCAATATCGTGATGCATATATCGCACCTTTATATCCATGCTCTCGAGATACTCGGTCAGATCCTCTGCCATCTTCTTGGTCAGAGTCGTGATTAGCACTCGCTGGCTCTTCTCTGTGCGGATGTTTATCTCTGATATCAGATCATCAAGCTGTCCCTCGGTAGGTCTGACGGATATCTCGGGATCGAGAAGTCCCGTAGGTCTGATGATCTGCTCCGCAACGACAGCGCTCTTTTCAAGCTCAAAGTCACCGGGTGTCGCGCTGACGAACACCGCCTGATTGAGTCTCTCATAAAACTCGTCAAAGTTGAGCGGACGGTTATCGTATGCCGAAGGCAGGCGAAAGCCGTAGTCTATCAGGCTCTTTTTGCGGGCGTGATCGCCGCCGTACATACCGCGCACCTGTGGCAAGGTAACATGGCTCTCGTCCACAAACAGCAGAAAATCCTTCGGGAAATAATCGAGAAGCGTGAACGGCGCCGAACCGGGCGCTCTGCCGGAGAGCACCCTCGAGTAGTTTTCGACTCCGGGGCACATACCTATCTCCTGCAGCATCTCTATATCATAATGAGTGCGCTGCTCTATGCGCTGAGCCTCCAGCAGCTTGCCGTTCTCTCTGAAATACTTCAGCCTCTCTTCGAGCTCTCTTTCAAGCTCCGCTATGGCGCGGGTCATCTTATCGCCGTCTACGATGTAGTGCGAGGCGGGATATATCGCCGCGTGTCGCAGGTTAGCTATCAGTTCGCCTGTCAGCGGATTGATCTCTGTGATACGGTCAATCTCGTCGCCGAAGAACTCGACTCTGATGACTCTGTCTGAGGATGAAGCCGGGAAGATCTCGACTATATCTCCCCTGACGCGGAACTTATCGCGCACAAAGTTGATATCGTTGCGCTCATACTGCAGCTCTATCAGCTTACGGAGCAGCTCATCACGGCTCTTCTCCATACCCGGACGCAGCGAGATGACCATGTTGCGGTAGTCTATAGGATCTCCGAGCGAGTAGATGCACGAGACAGACGCTACGATGATGACGTCTCTGCGCTCGGACAGAGCCAGCGTCGCGCTGTGGCGCAGCTTATCTATCTCGTCGTTTATGGCGGAGTCCTTCTCTATATAAGTATCGCTCTGAGGTATATACGCCTCAGGCTGGTAGTAATCATAATAGCTGACAAAGTACTCGACGGCGTTCTCGGGAAAAAACTCCTTGAACTCAGAGCAAAGCTGCGCCGCGAGGGTCTTGTTATGGGCGAGTATAAGCGTAGGTCGGTTCACACGCTCGATGATGTTAGCCATGGTAAAGGTCTTGCCCGAGCCGGTAACGCCGAGCATAGTCTGCTCGCGGTTGCCGGCATTGATGCTGTCTACCAGCTTCTGTATCGCTTCGGGCTGATCGCCCGTAGGCTTGTACTCGGATACCAGCTTGAATCTGTCCAAATCTAACTCCTTTTATCGGTTGAGATTGCCACGGGTCGACAAGCGCGTCGAGCCCTCGCAATGACTATTGCTTGTTACGGTTGAGATTGTCATTGGCTGACTTTCGAGCCCTCACAATGACAATAATGAATAATCAGATAAGGCCGCTCTCAGCAAGCGATACACAGTCGTGATCTGCTACGATATAGTGATCGAGCAAAACCACTCCTACCGATTCGAGAGCGTTCTTTATATCTCTTGTAACATACAGGTCCTGCTTAGACGGCAGCGCTAAGCCGCTGGGGTGGTTATGGGCGAGCACAGCGGAGCCGGCAGAATAATTGATAGCATGACCTACTATCTTGCGTATGGATATATTCGCGGAGCCGAGGTCGCCGTTCTCGATCATACCGCTGAAAACAATCTTGCCCTTCTTATCAAGGAGCACGAGCAGGACGTTCTCGGCTGTCTCATTTCCGATGAATCTGTCAAGTATATATGAAGGCATCTGTGAATAATCAAAGACTTTATCCCCGTTATCGTGCTTATCCGACAGATAAAGACGGGTGATATCCGGTAACATCTTCAGAAGCAGCGCCTGGTGCTCGGACAGTCCCGCGCTCCTGAGCGCCTCCATAGAGGCGTCAAACACCGCGGATATAGAACCGAACTTGTCGATAAGGTTCTTAGCCATATCGTTAGTATTGCGCTGAGGCACCGCATAATACAGCAGGATCTCCAAGACCTCGTGCTGTTCAAACACATCCATACCCTGCTCAAGCAGTTTTTTCTTCATCCTTGCGCGGTGACCGCTGTGGTCTGCTTTGTACATGATAGAACTCCTTAATGAGTCAAAACCCTATATGTAGCCATTATATGATGATTTTAGCACAAATTGTGGTATAATGCAATAATTATGAAAGGATTTTAACTATTAAAGCCGCCCGGTTTGAGGGCGGCTCATCTGTATCATTCGGTTTTATTTTCTTTTTCAGAATTATCATCTTCAGAATCTTTTTCTCCGGAGTCTCCGAATTTTTCAAGATACTCTTCGCTCAGGGCGTCTACATTCTTATATGTCGAGAACAGAGAAATCAGCTCATATCCGAACAGTACGATTATCAAAGCAACTACCGTTATCAGACCGAACGGCGTGAGGAAGAACGAATACAGCTTGTCGATGATCGGCAGCTTGCACTCGAACTTACCGACCACCTGGTCATATGTTATCTTAGGATCGAGCGGCGCGCCGGAGGCGTCGCCCTGCGTCTGATAAGTATATCTCCCGTCCCTTACCTCAGGGTCGGTCACCACTCGGTGTGTTATCTCCTGTCCCGCCATTTCGCCCACAAGAGCCTTATATGTGACTATATCATCCTTAGCTATATCGTCGGCGGGAGTCTCTTTGACGACTATCACATCGCCGACCATCAATGTAGGCTCCATGGAATCTGTCGCCACGCGATAAAAATGAAGTCCGAACACTGACGGAGATTTGCCCGAGAAGCGTGCGAAAAACATCATCGCGACCAAGACTATCAGAGCGATCAGGATGACAGTGGTGATAATATTAATAATTTTTTTAGCCATTTTCAAGCTCCGTAGTATTCTTAGATTGCTTAGCCTGCTTCTTTCGGTTCTTCATCTTTTTCTTGGAGGTATTATTATTCTTCAGGCGTCGCTTACGCTTGCGCTCCTGCTCCTCCTGATACTTGAGGAACGCCTCGAGTTCTTCTTTTTTGAGGCGCTGCATGATCTCGCCGACAGACTCGTCATCATCCTCGTGATAATTGCCTGTCAACACCCTGACGACCGTGAGCAGTTCATCAAAGAAGATTATCAGCAGAGCCGCGATAAAGACTAACAGACCCCACGGCGAAAGGAAGAAGTCGTAAAACGATCTCAGAACGGCGGCTTTGCGTAAGAATCTCGACTGAACCGAAGAATACTCAATCTCCGGGTCAAGGCTCGGGTTCGCGTCGCCCTTAGTGGTGAGAACATATACGCCGTCATTGTTCGGCATAGGCGGAATGACTACCCTGTGGGTAACGGTGTTGTAGTCGAAGTACGACCCGCCCTTAAAGGTGACGATATCATCAATTTGAACATCATCGGGGCTTTTGACTTCTTTACAGATTATTATATCGCCGACAAGGAGCTCCGGCTCCATGCTTCCGCTCGAAATACGCTGGATAGAGTAGCCGAAAACGGTCGGAGTACCGCCGTTCATGCGGACGATAAGGAACGTTATCATAGCGGCGGCAAGCGCCACGATAACAATACCGAAGACTACGTTCTTTATGATACGAAAGATCTTACGCGGATTTGAGATGCTCTCTGCCTTTTCAACATTATGCAGAGTATCGAGGGCGGCTTTGTTCTTAGCTAAGATAGACTTAGCCTTAATGACCTTATTCTTGCTGCGCTTTTTATTGTTCGGAGCGTCAGACCTCTTCTTTTTTGCTTTGTCATTTTCAATCTTTTTATCGGTCTTTTGTAATTCTTTTTTACTCAAAGTCAAAACCTCAGAAAAAATATTTGATCGAATCAATTATAATAAAAAAGGGCTGTAAAAACAACCCTTTTTAAGTAATTACAGATTATAATCCTAAATAAACATTGGTGAAGGTAGGCTTAGCGTTCGCGGTCGCCGTTCCGTAGAGATCGTCGCCGTTCTGGATGAACCAGTAGACCTCAACGATGTTGTTCTTATCGTTATCGTTAGTATTTGCGGATCTGCCGGGGATAAGCAGATTGGTCACGATAGGCGCATTGGGGAAGGTCTTGTTAGAGGATGAATACGCTTTTACCGTAACGGTACACTTGTAATCCTTAAATTCACCGGTCTCATTGGGATTGTGCAAATAATCGTCGTGCTGAGACTTTATCACAAATCTGATATTCGCCGTGCCCGCCGTGTTGCCGGCGGTGACAACACCGGTATCCTCATCAACTGTAGCGATATCTGTGTTGTCGCTGTAATACTTGATAGAATTGCCGCCGTACTGAGTGCCGATGACAAGACTGAGATCGATAGTATCGCCCGTAGCGAGGGTAGCCGACTTGTAGTACTCGAGCAAATACACGCCGTTTGTCTGCTCTACCGTGAACTGAGCGTTGTTATAGCCTGTGCTGTCGTAGTTGCCCGAATGCTTGAAGAGCAGGCTCTTAGTCCTCGAAAGACCGTCGCCGGTCAGGTTGGTAAAGGTCTGAGAACGATTTAAGCTGTTGCCGCCCCAGCTGCTGCCTGTAGTAAAGAACAGCTGATTTGCGTTTGAAGGAAGATCGGCATAATACATCTTGGTATTAGTGCCGTCCTTCATCCATGTAAGGGTGATCCAGTTAGCGTTTGAGCCGTTATTGCTCATATCGGTGGTAGAAGTGCCCCAGCACACCTGAGGAGAGGCGTTTGAGCTGTACCAGTTAGTTCCGTTGGAGCTGTATACCTCGTAGTAGATACGCTTGGTGGTAGGACCGTTGGTCGAACTCTTTACGGCAGAAGCCTTAGGATTATCATAGTTTGAATAGTTCTTGAACGATTTGATAGGCTGGTTTACGCCTACGCAGGTAGTACCGGTAGTTCCGGGTTGAAAATTTCGGATATACAGCGAGACGTTCTGAGCGAAGGTATTGGAGTTAGTGAGAACCGTCTTGAAGTATACTCGGTTAGAGCCTTTCTGCGTGCCTATACCGTCTGTGGGGATCTGGTTCTGAGGATTGACGGGACCTGAGCCGCCCTCCTGATCGGAGAAAGAGAGACCGTCGTCGGTAGAGATATAATGCACCATACTGACGTTGGAACCGTCATAGCCCATCATGCTCAAAGCGGGGCTGCTCGTGCCGGGAGCGGTATCACCGTAGGGTACGGATAGAGATACCGAGCCGCCTGTCGCAGACTCCGGACGATTGAACCACGAAAAAGTCGGGGAGCTGACGCATACCGCCAAGAGAACTACAGCCAAACCAATGACCAGCAGCTTTTTAGCTAAGTTATTCGATTTTTTCATGGGCGTCACCTCCTGAATAAGTACTATATATTTTTACAAACTAAGGAGAATAATATTACTTAACTCCAATCGCCTGCGCCGTTGTTACCATACGCATCGCCCCATGCTGTAGATGTATAAGCGCCTTTTGCAGTTCCGCTTACAACACGACTTCCGGCATTCCATTTATTCCATGTGGTGCCACCGCTATTATCACTGCAACGATTGAATTTAAAGCCATCACGAACAATTGAAGGAACATTATCTCGATACCAACAACCATCCGTATCACCGCTTGTTGATTTTGTCATAATTCCCCATGACAATCCGTCTGCTTCACAGAACATATAAGCACTTCCAGCATTAACATCCAAACTACCCGGTTTGAACCAAATCGTTACAGTATCATAGGACGATACAGAAATACTAAGCTTGTTAGTTGAGGTATTATAGCTGAATGTATAATTACCCGCAGTTACCCAAAGGTTCAATTCACCCTGGCTTTGGTACATCTGTGCATTCGAGGGTAAATTAGGCGAAGTAGCGTGCGCGTAATAATTTGTATTGTTTACTGACCAATACGCGTTATCGCGCTTCTCCCAAATCTTAAATGTATAGTTGCCTTCATTTAAGTGGATGGTTTTGGTCAAAGTAGTACCTGAACCGGTAAGCTGATCACTCTCGCCCCAATCGTTAAATGAACCCTTGACATAGTATGTTTGCGGCTTAAGCTTAAACTTAGCGTAATAGGTAGTGCCGGAATTTGGTGCACTCGCGTTGGCCGCGGTAAGTGAATTCAGCTGAGCTGTAGTCAGCTTAGTTCCTGTGCCTGCGGCGTTGGTATACCAACCGTCAAAGTTATAGGCGCTGCCCGGGGTATTATTCAATGTAACGGTAGCGTTGTACGGATGTGTAAGAGCCTTACCATCGCCGTCAGTAGTATATGTCTTACCGTCAAAGATGAGAGAAGATGTATTTGAATAACGAGCCTCTATGCCTGCACCTTGATAATGTGTATACGCGTCATTTAGATACATACTGATCTTATTATTAGTGTTCTGAGAGGCGGTATCATTGCATTTTGAGATATTGATCCTCGCGTATGAATGCTCCCAATAGCCAATAACATGGTTATTACCATTATCACCTGTATATGGATAACGTCTTGAGGTGACAACATAAGTGTAGGTACCGTTCTCGAGCGGGAACGAAAGGTCATAGGTCTGCAGATAACGGTAGGTATCCCAAATGTTTACTTTCGTACTATCGTCGCTATCTTTTGCTTCTTCTATATTGCATTGAGTATCTGAAGGTGTGCTGGGACTCATATAACAGAAGATAACGCTGTTAGCGCTGCCCTTATAGGTGAACTCATAAGCAGCTTTAGTTGAGTTATATGTACTGGAGTACCACTCCTTTTTAAATACACCATTTACGCTGCCCCAGATATAAGCATAGAACTTAATGGAGCCGTTGCTGTTGTTGTAATGCTTGTAGTTGGGCTTAAGATAGAGTATATGCCTGTCGTTGAACTGAGCGTACAGCTCATAGTCGCCGGTAAAGTCGGACGTATTAAAGGTATACATAATACTGTAGATACCGTTATTATTAGTACAGTTACCGACGCCCATGTTGTTGATAACAGAGCCGTTAGCCGTCTTAGACCAGCCGACAAAAGAATAACCGTTGGTCGTATTAGGCGAAGCCTTGAGGGTAACTACGGAGCCGTTCTTCAGATAGGCTACCGCTGTCTCGCCGAACTCACCGTTGTTGATAGCAACGGTGCCGCCTGTGGAACCGGCAACATAAGAGCCGCTGTCATTCATATAGGTGGATTTGAGAGTAAAGGGCTTAACAGCAACGAGCTTAAGGTTCTCGACGGTGAGAGCTTTGTTGTTATATACAGAGCTGCTCGCGCCTGTGGGATCCTGGATCCACATACTGAAGGTAAGATAGCCGTTAGCAGTGGTAGTAGTAACAAGATTGGAGTTGCCTACGGCATAATCGCTGAAGGCACGAACCAAAGACGTTGTTGTATCTGTTGGATTCTCGCCCGAGATAACGGTATCTTCAAATTCAGAAGCAAGGCTGAACACCTTAAATGTGCTGCCGTTGCCTACAGCAAAGCGAAGGAGCTTGAGATTATCGCCGCTGAGTGCTGTACCGCCGAACTTGAAGGTGGGAGCGCTGTCAAACGCCAGCGCTACGTTGCCGGTAGTGGTCTTAACCGTGAAGCTGACGTAATTGACGTTTTTATCGTTTATGGTACCTACACGGTACTTTTGAGTGGTGTTTCCCTTAGTCTCAGGGAAGTAAATCTGGTTGCCGTCCGCGCTGGATGCGCCGGAGAGGTGGTAGCCGCCCGAAGGTCGGAAATACTGGGTAAGATCTATATCGTTGGAATCACCTAAAGCTATACCGAGTCGCTGCTTGAGCTTGCTCGCTACTACGCCCTTAGTACCGCCTACCTCAGTCTGGGCTGTGGTATATACCTTGATGGATGATATAGACTCGATCCAAGCAGATGTCGAAACCACCATTATGGCAAGGATTTCAACAAGTGCCACAATTGTAAGAATTATACCGGTTCTTCTTTTGCGCTTATCCGCTTTTGAAAAAACAGATTTAAACAAATTCTTCAATGCGACACCTCCTGTTCCTTAGATTTTGATTATAATAGATATGTTTATAGTTATGTTAAAAGATTATCTTTTTACGGGACCCGAAGCAGTGCCCCAGTAACCGATACAGGGCGACAGCCAACGAGAATATCTCTTTTTTTCGGTGGTACTGTATGATAAATCAGTAACATAATTATTACTTGTAAGTTCTTCAGGTATGTTCCGGTTATCATGAGGAACATTTCCGTACCCGTTACCTCGGATAGCGTAGTAATGGGTGTACAGCGATTCGGTGCTGCCCACCTTACGTGTTTCGGCAAGGCTACCAAGCATTCTCCAGCCCTGAGCGGTAGAAGAGAGCTTGCTGTTAACGCCGGAGTAGGTATGCCACGAGTTGAATACCGTACCCGGATATACGTCGTCAGTCTGAGTACTCAAGCGATAGAATGAGATGTTAGTCGAAGTATACTTTGGTATCGCCGCTCTAAATACCGTGAAGCCATTTGAGTCTTTACCGGTAGTGGGATTTATACCGTGTTCAATATCCGATTGTGTCCTATTAGACGGCGTAATCTTAGTCATTACAGTCGTCTTATAAACATCATCATCGGTCCGAGGAGTGCCTTGTGTATCATAATACTGCATAGCTATATCTACGCTGCCGGAAAGCCACTGACCTGAATGAGCACCGGAGCCGTTAGTCCAGTTCTTTGACGCGTTTATAATAGCATTATTGATATCTGTATTGGATTGATTGTATGAAGCCGGATTACTGTGTTCATCGCCTATGGTCCAGTCATGGAGGTAAATCTCTTCCATCTGAGAGACGTTAGTCTCGATCTCGATGGAGAAGGTCATCTCCTTACCCTGATAATCTTTAGCGTAGGGGTGTGTACCCTCGAGCCACGCAACAACCGAAAGGTTGATAGTCTTATTGGCCGGTACCGTGAACAGAGGATTGTTGGTACCGTAATAATATGACGAGAAAGCGTCGAGGTCTGTAATATGAGTTTCGGGTGTGCCGTCGTCCTCTGTTTTCAAGACAGCCATGGTATTGTTAGCCTGATCTTTGATACGAGCCGAGGGGTCAAACACCTTGGGGGCGTGACCGCTGTCGTCAATGATAGCTATACGGACGGGACAGGTATAGGGATCGGGGAAGCTCTGGAGCGTATAATCGGAATTGATATCGAGCTTATCCTCATATGTATTATCTCCGATCTTGATCTTATAGCCCTTGATCCATACATCGGTCTCAGAGCCAGATGATTTTACCTGAACGTCGGCATAGGCATAGTTAACGTTTTTATCGCCGGCGTTAGCCTCACGAAAACGCATACCCGGGTGTGAAGCAGTGTCGTCGCCTTTAGTCTGAGTATCCATGCTGGTGTTGGTCTGTGACCAGTCAATAATAGGATCAACCCTGTTATTTCTTAACGTTATAGTAGCGTTATCGGCGTCGTTGACATTATTGATATAAGAGGTCGGGAAGAAGATGTTTCTGCCGTCTACGCTGGACGCTTCTTCAAGCCGGAAATTATCTACGACAACTTCCGTCTGCAATACCTTCAGAGAAGAATCCTGAATACCGGTAGCCGAACGCATCTCCATCTCTGGAGAATTGACGGTCAGCTTATCCTTAACGCTGAGCCAAGCGGTAGTAGACGCTACCGCTATAATTACGACCAGAAAGAGCGAAACATACGATTTTGTAGCTCCTTTAAAGCGTTTCGCCTTTTTACTCAATTTAACTGATATAGCTTTCGCAAGCAGCTTAAAATCCATACGTTTCACCTCCCTTTGTGAAAAATCATTATACCGTAACCATCTGGAACTTCAAAACAGCTTTGAACTTACCGCTTACCTGAGCGGCACGGGACTCGGGGTCTTCGCCCTCTATCCACATATTCATCCTGACATGATTGGTTTTATACTCTGCTGTGCCTCCAAGAGCGGCAATATCGACATTTTTGTGGAGCATAAAGTCTTTATTTGTGTTTGCCGTCACACCTGAAGCCGAACTGGTATTGGCGCTTGAAGAGCTTGTGGCGTTATATGAGATCGTGTGTCTCACCTTATCGGATGTATAATAAGCGTGATTGTAAGTGCCGTCCTGGTGGATGTATACGGTACTGCCGCCTGTATCCAGATAATAAAGACCGTAGTCGTTGTTAGTTGCAGTTACGTCAGTATTAAGGTTGAAGCCGTCATAATAGAGGTGCGGCGCGGGGATCCAAAGGAGCTTTTGGCTGTTGCCCTCAAATACCGCCATACGGGCTGCGCCTATAACGCTGTTTACATGCCAACCGCTGACAGCATTACCGAAATTCTGCTGAGGATCGGGTGGACCGTAGTAGGTATCGGCAGCCAGCTGAACCTTCTGCGAAGATTCGGTTGTACGGAAATACACTTCAAGGCTCAGGTACTCTTTGTTGGCGGTAGTATTATACTGAGCGGGATTCCAGGTGCCATCGGTTTTTACATGAGCCACAGAGCTGGTCTGCTGCATCGGCGGCTTGATAAACGTCAGCCCGTTACCGGTGACGTCGGCAATACTGAGAGTGGACAGGAAAGAAAACTCGGCCTGTGATGAATCGAGAGTAAACTCGCGATCATGCCAAACCGTGTTGGCGTCCGGAGTTCCGCCCGCGCTTAAGATAGCCACCTCCAGACCCTCGGGCACGGAGCAGATAACGCGGATCGACTGAGCCGAAGCACTGTTTGGACTGTTTGAGAACCACGATCGTACGCCCACGATGGTAACCGCAATAAGAACAGCAAAAACTATTAAATTTTTAATCAGCAACCGTTTGGTTTTACGCTTAAGTTTTGCACTTTCCTTCATTGCAAACCCCGTCCATAAATATATTAGGTTAATTGCGGACTGTTTAAATCGTTTACAGGTTACTTATATTCGTCAGCCTCTTTGAGATTAAGCAAAGCCTGAGGCTTATCATCAACAAGCACGCGGGCTTTCTTGACAAATTTACGAGCTTTCTTGGTGGCTTCAGACAGCTTAGCGTCATAATCTTTCTGCATAGCCTTCTTCTCGGCGTTGAGTCTGACTGTGTACTTCTGATCATCGGTGAAGTTGCATGCGGCTACGATCTGAGCGTTAAGCGCCTCGATCTTAGCTTCATAATCGGCCTCTTGAGACTTCATTTTAGCCTCATACTCGTCGCGGACTGCCTTGATTCCGGCGTCCTTGGCGACATTGGCGGAGTAGACCTGATCCTTAAGATCGGAGATCTCTTTTTCTCTGAGCGAGGTGGACGCGACCAGATTGGCTATTGAATTATTGAGTCTGAGGTTCTCGGTCTCGATATCCGCTACCTTATCGCGGGCAGCCATGATATCCTTACGAGCCTGATTCTCTATAGCTTCTACGCCGTCGATCCTATCGGTCAGAGCCGACTTCTCCTCACGGAGAGTGGTGATGATAGCGTCCTTGGCGGATATGGTATTCAGATGTACTCTTATCTGATGCTGGAGCTCACGATTCTCATCGTTGCCTTCGTTGATAGTCTTCTGCAGGTCATTAAGCTCGCGCTGGAAGTTGGAATACTTATCCTTAAGGTCGTTATGCTCATTCTGCAGATTGGTGAGCTTGCCGTCGAGCTTTGCTATCGTATTGTTATTGCTTTCAATCGTTGCCGTCTTAGCGGTGATATCGTCAGCCTGCTCGCTTATGGTTCTCTCCTGATCGGAGATAGTGTTCTTTAATGTTGAATTCTCGGCTGTGAGGCAGCCGACTGTGTTTGTCAAAGAGTTGACCTGAGAATTAAGACCGGTGATCTCATTTGCCTGCTCGGCAATAGTAGCCTCATGCTGTTTTATAGTCTCAGCCTGCTCGGCGATCGTAGTCTTGAGCTGTTCGATCTCGGCATTGAGCTTCTCGATAGTTGCCTCAAGCTCTTTGATGTTGGCCTCAAGAGAAGCGATGGTAGCCAGATGAGCTGCTATCTGAGCCTCGAGCTCGGCGATCTTGGCTTCAAGCTCAGCGACCTTAGCCTCGAGCTCTGCGATGCGCGCCTTGAGCTGTTCGATCTCTTTCTCGAGATCCATGATACGGATCTGAGCCTTGCGGAGCTCTTCGCGGGTCTCTTCGAGTTCCTTCTTAAGAGAAGCAATAGTAGACTCCAGCTCTTTTATCTTGATATCGCGGATGCGGATCTGCTCTTTAGCCTGATCCAGCTCGGCGGTGAGCTTGGCGATGACGACCTCGCGCTCTCTGACTTCTTTGAGCCTGAGCGCCATCTCCTCGCGGCGTACCTCATATATCTTCTCTTCGATGTAGCGCGCCATCTCTTCTTCGGGCTTGTTTGCCTCGGCGGCGCGACGCTCGTTTTCAGCGACATACTGAGCGTGAAGCTTCTCACGCAGAGCGCGGTTGGTGTTGATAGTAGTGACGAAATGCTGGTATGCCATAACGTCATACATATCTTTCTGGATATCCTCGGGCATCTGACCCTCAAATACGTTCTTCTCAAGAACATAACCGGTCTTTCGATAGCCTTCTATAAATACCCACAGATCATAGCACTGCTTAAAAGCAGGATCCTGTTTTATACAATTTGTTTTATTTATCGGCGATTTAACAGCTATACAGCCGTTGAGCGCCTTCATAAGATCGGTATTACAGAAATCATCAAGCGTCATTCTGATACGCTCGATACGCTCATAGTCGGTCAGACTGCCGAGATCCTCTTCACGGTCGATCTTGTCACGCTCGTGCTTCTCTGCGTGATGGTCGATGTTGAAGCCGAATTTCTCATGACCGATAACGACCTCGCGATCCATATGCAGCTTACTGGAAGAATCGTTGGGAGCATCCTGCAAAGCACGGAATCGCGCTTCAACGAACATAATGGAATTATGTATCAAAGTATGCAGGAAGCGATTTTCATAAGTTACAAAGCTGTCTTCACGGTGGGTGTTGAGAAGCTTTTCGGGGATAACGCCGCCGTCTTCCTCTACAGCCATTATCAGATTGGCGTGTTGAGTAAGGTGCTGGACTGCCTCCTTATCGACCTGCTTAACCTTATCTATACGGTCGACCTCTTTGTACTCCAGGATGAACTTGCGCTGCTCGTCGATAGCCTTCTGCATATACGGGAGCTTGCTTTCGATCATCTCGACCCATTCCATGTCGATAACTCGGTTATACGCGTTACCGGACAGTTCGTCATTACCCTGATCGGCGTCAGCAAGAGTGGAAGTCAGATAATCATGCGCGTAGTCGCCGTCGAGAGTTTCTTTCATCTCGGCATAAGCTCTGTAATATCGGCTGTAATCAATCATAGCTGCTCACACTCCTTATAGGGCAAGTCAATTACTATCTGAGTGAGGAGAGAGCTCCTCCCCTATTCATTCAATCCAAAGAAATAATATGTACAAATTATCAGGTCATCTTCTGGAGCATACGGACATATTCTTTACACTCGTTCATGTTCTCACGGCCGAACAGCTGATCGAGCTGCTGTACAAGACCGTCGATCTCATCACGGATATAAGAGATGTTCAGTGCCTCGAACTTACGGAATACCTTTTTGCACAGTGCATAGTCGATGCCGTCAACCTCTGTTCCGCCGCAGCCTACAAAGGCGGGGACGAAGGTGTTGATCTGCTTCATGACACGGTTACCGAAAGCTACGCGGAAATGCTCGATAACATAATCGTCGAGGATCTCAATCTTCTTGAGGTTCTCCTCGCTGATCGGGTTAGCGGCAACAGCGTCCTCAAGCAGCTTTGTAAAGTGCTTATAGTTGATATGACAGGGCGGTGTGTCGGGAGCCTCGAAGGGCTTGCCCTTGGTGTTGATGTCGATAGGCATCGCACGGTCATAAACCTTATCGGTGATAGCGAAGGTAGAGTCATCGTTGTTAGCGGTACCGACATACCAGATGTTGTCGGGGATAGTCAGCTTACCGTGGTCAAGATGCTTAGGATCATCGGGCCAGGGGGCGGCGACGATCTCTACGATCCACTCATCGTGAGCGGGCATTTCGAGGATGGACAGCATCTCTGCGAAGTAGTACTCGACACGGGCGATGTTCATCTCATCGAGGATAACTACATAAACGTTCTCGTTGTAAGAAGCCTCATACAGAGCGCGGAGAAGCTCGGTCTCGTTATATCTCTTTGTAAACTCGTTGTAGTAACCGAAGAGCTCGGTACGGTCACGCCATGAAGGCTGAACCGAAGCGATTACCGCGGGATTGCAGACATACTTACCGAAAGCATAAGGCAGTGAGGTTTTACCTGTACCGGAAATACCCTGCAGGATAGTCAGTCGACCGGAAGCAAAGCCTGCTACGAAGCAGCGGAGAAGCTTGATCTCATACCAGTAGTGCATACGCGAGCAAGCGAAGTTGCGGAAGTTGGTGACAAACTCGGGGAGAGTGACATCCCAATCGTAGGGCTCGGGCTGATAATCCGCCCACTCTTCGTCGATAGTGACCAGCTTGTTGAAGCGGCCGGTAGAAACCTCTTCCTCTTCGTCCTTGTTGAGAGCCTCCAGCTCTTCGCCGGTGAGCTCCGAGATCTCGTTGGGGTTGAGACCGATCTGAGAGACCTTCATGGAGAGGATCTTATCCTTTTCAAGATTCAGACGCATGACCTCTTTATTAAGAGCGTTGACCTCGTTTACAAGGTCGTTGGTATCCTTAGCCTTCTTCTTGAATTTGACGAGCTTGAGGATACCCTTGACTATGAAGAAGATGATCAGACCGAGCACGGCAGCCATAAGCAGCATAGCGATGATGGCAACGACCCACGCAACGCCCTTGCCGAGCTGACCCTGACCGGTATAATTCTCGATGATCTCGATATACTTCGGGAAGTTGAAAGCGCCTATGATACCGGTGAAGATACCCGCTATAGCGCCCCAGATCGAGCCGAAGAACTGCTTGAGGAACTCAAATAAGAATTTAAATAAAGTATCCATATGCTCTACTCCTTGTGCGAAATGTATTTTCTGAAGGAATTTAATCCTAAATTTACCAGGTTAAGACTGTCGCTGTCACGAAACGGTCTTACAATTCGATTTGCTTAAAGCTCTTCGTCCTCAATGTTGAAGAACCACATCAGCTTGACATAGCCCTCGCGTATGTCGTCAAGGCACTCGGGATCCTCGCCCTCTATCCACATAACGATAGTATACTTATCGGTCTGACCGGGCTCCAAGCCCTCGATGTTGGTGTTGAATACCGTCTCAGGATCAACAAAAGGCTGGATGACGATCTCTTCATCGGTATGATCGACAAGCTCTTTGTTCTGGATCTGCTCCTCCGGAGGAGTCAGCGACTCGGGCGGCTTGTAGCCTTCGGGGATCACCTTTTTATATATCTTCTCAAACGCGCTGCCGTCTCTGTTTTCTTTAGCAAAGACCTCGGGCTCGGCGTTTCTGTATACCATAACTCTTACTGCCTCATCGGCGTCCTTGGCTGAGCGGACAGCCTTCAGCTGACTCTGATAGTTGAGCAGCTCTTTACCGTTGTTTGTAAGATAGAAGGTATAGGCGAGATAGTTCTTGCCGTTATGGGAGCCGTCCCACTCGAGGTCGAGGGTAGCCGGCAGCCAGTCATATGTAATGTTAGTGACCTCGTTGACCATGTTGGCGGAGAGCTTGGTGGTAGCGCCCGAGCCTGAGCCGTCGTCCACGCCCGGCGCTCTGTCAGAGATAGTGATACCGTGCTTAGCGGCGCCGCTGTCAACCGTGATAACAAGATCGCCTATGGTAGTCAGCAGCCAGGATATGATCCAAAGAAGCAACAAAACAAGCACCAAAACGATCAGGGTGATACCCGAAATTCGTTTCCACTTTACCTGCTTTGCGAGATCCTTGGCGTCTCGCTTAGCGTTAAAGCGTTGGAATATACCCTCTTTTTGGCGCTGGTTAGCTACTTGCTTATCGCCCTTATTCTCTAATCTGTCGAGCTGTTCAGGAGAGAAAGGCTCTTCGGTTTTTTTAGGTTTCTTGCTCAATTGCAACAGCTCCTTTACAATCTGATAAATCTGTCTTGCTTAAGGATTCGATGTATGCCGGGAGGAGCAGACAGGCTCCGCGCCCTCCCCTACTGTTCTTCTTCGGATTTGTTTTGTTCCTTTTGCTGCTTGAGGAACTCCTTGAACTGTTCCATCTGCTCGGGAGTGAACTCTTCGGGCTTGGCGTTTCCGTTGTTTTCAGCGAGGGCGGCTTTCACTGCAGCCTGCTTTTCTTCTTCCGCCTGAGCCTTACGGTAATTACCGAAGTTGAGGATAACTCTGATCAGCTCATAGATGAAGAACAGGATCATCGGGAGCAGGACTACGAGGAAGAATCCCTGCTGTGAACGGAGGAAGTCCATAACGTTGCCGACTCCCTTTAAAATAGCGCCTTCATAATTCTTGGTATAATATACAGACGCTATCTGAGAGGACAGGAGATAATACTCTTTAGTAGCCTGATCAGGATCGGGGTCCATCTCTCTGTTATCTCCCCATGTCTGGTAACGCTTAAATCCGTTTTCATCGGTATAAACATCAGATATCCTATGGACTATCAACATAGCGGATCCATCAGTGTCACTCTTGATATATGTAACTATGTCGCCGAGATCATACTCTGCCTTAGGATCAAACTCGGTAGCCTTGGCTATCATAAGGTCGCCCTTTTCAAAGTCCTTGCCGCCGTAGCCGTCGGGCGAGCCGCCCTTCATGGAGTCGGACTGGATGGTCTGGATAGTATATCCGAATATCGTAGATATACCGCTGGACTTAGAGGTCAAAGCCAGCACGGCGATAAGGATAGAGGTTATAAGTACTATTACGATCAGTATGTTTACTACCGTATTCAATACCTTCTTGAGCACGGACGCGGACTTATTCTGCGTTTTTGATTCATTCTCTTTCATTGTATCTCTCCAAAATAATTTTAATCTCTACACATGGGTATATGCACAGATTAGAATTATCATCCATTCGAATGCAAAAAGGAGGATGATAGGGGCGTGTTCGGGCGAAACTGCCGTTCCGCCCCTACACTCCATTTTCGCATAGTTCAAAACGTTTTGACCTCTGCTCCGGTGGAGCGAGAGACGATTGATCTGACTGCTGAGGATTCAGGCCCCCTTTCCCAAGGGGGCTGTCACCGTATGGTGACTGGGGGTTGTCAATTATTTCAACCCTCCGGCACTTCGTGCCACCTCCCTTAGGAAAGGGAGGCTAAATCCCGCCTCCGGGTCAGACCGATGGAGGCACATAACGACTCTTGACGAGCTATGTCGTACGTCCGACGGCCGTCGCCGCAGGGCGACCGACCGCTCATACAGAGCCGTGTCTTATCAAAAAGCAAGTATAAATCCCTCACGGGAATTATCCTATGCGGCGCGGGCGTGTGTTTGCCACCCGCGCCGCCGTTTATGATAATTTAAAAGAGAAATCTCTTATATAATCACCCTTATATACTGAACATCACAGCAAAAGGATGATTAGATTTAAAAATATACTTCAATTATTGAAGCTGATTATGCATCCTCAGTAACGCTGAAGGAGAAGGTTACAGCCGTACCGGCATTGCTGTCTAAACAATCAAAGTCAGTACCCTCGACCCAAACATATACGTCATACGCAACAACAGCATCAGCAGACGAAGCATCAAATTCGCCGATAGAATGAGCAGCAGAGAGGCTGGTGTATACAGTAGAAGGAGTAGATGTAGCTTCGTTAGCAGTGCCTTCGTTGTAAGTTACCGCAGTCGTGCCGGTAGTCCACTGAGGCTGTGCTGACGATGCCTCAGCTGCTGCTTGCCACTTAGTAGCAGAACGGTCGTTCAGTCCGCCTGTACCGCCGCACCAGATGATGGGCTTAGTGTCGATCTTCTGAGTAATAGAACCGCTGGCGTCGATCGGAACGAGCGCTAAACGAACCATCTTCTCAGCTTTGGTATCAGCTGAAACGGTAGGAGTGATCTTGATGTCCTGAGTGGTAGTAGACTTAATATAAAGCTTGCTGCATTTCACTTCAGAAACAAGATTCTTAGATGCGTTATCATAATCTTCGGTCGCATAACCAACGTTAGAATCAGCCGCAGCAACCTTCTTCCAGCTGGAGAAGTCTTTAGTGGTAACAGGGATAAGCGGAGTGCTATCACCAAGGGTCTAATTTGCCGGTTACGCCGTCAAAGCTATTAGCGGAAAAACGAAGGTCGTGAGTCCAGGGTGAATACTGTGAACCAGCATCCTCGGACAGGGTGATGTCAGAACTCTTTTCAGTCTGAGCCGTAATCAACCGAGCTGCTGCAGAATTCTGAGTGTTGAACCATGCGAATGTTGCCGAACCAAGAGCTACGAGAGCTACGAGGAGCATGGCAACGGAAGAGAGTAACGCTCTCTTTCTGAATTTTGTGTTTGTCATTTGAGAATTCCTCCTTAAATAAATATTATTGTCCCAAACACGAGGACAGGTTTACTATTTAATCAAGCGTTTATGCGCTTGTTTAAACCAAAGATCTTTTTTGAGTTAACGGTTAACAGTGAACGGTTAACGGTGAAGGTCACTCGCTTCGCTGTTAACGGTGAAGGTCACTCGCTTCGCTCGAACAATTATACTATTGTTTTTCTGTTTTCGTTAACTATTATGAGAATCCAATGATCGTAATGCAGCTGTAAGCATTTTTATGATCGACTTTAACAGCACCTTCAAGTCATCGAACGAAGCATCAAAATAGCCGGTGTTTTCTAAAACAATAAGCCAGTATTCTGTTTCATTCGCTTCTTTAGCCGCTATCTTTAGTTTGTTTCTGAAATCTGCTTTGCTTGCCGCATATTCAGCTTCATGAATATTTGCTCCTATACTTGTTCCGCTTCTTAAAATCTGACGCGACATAACATATTCTTTTCGCTCATTAACAAGCCAGTTATAAAAAAGCTACGACTCATAGAATAATCCGAAAGTTTACCTTTCATAAATCAGCCTATCCCATTGCTATATCAATCAGTTGAGGGCGAAGCCCTCCCTCAACCGTTAACTGTTAACCGTTAACCGTTAACCAAATGTAATCATTCAAACGCGCTGTTGTTCTCATCCGTGCCGCCGAAGAGCATCTCAAAGGATACGTTTGACTCCTGTACGTCGTTGTCGCACTCGGGGTCGTTACCCTCTGCCCAGATGCGGATGGTGATCTGCTTAGGCTCGAGCTTGTTGAGTCTGAATACACGGGTGTCGTTCACAAAGGTAGTACCGACGTCAAAGGTAGACTGACCTGCTACCGCCGCGCCCTTGTTAGGCTCCCAGATAGCAGCTGTGCCGTTGTCATCATAAGAAACACGAACAGCGTTGACGACATCCGCCTTGATGCCTGTCTCGGTGGTGGTGCAGCGAGTGGTAGCGTCGGCGCCCTCTACCTGAACCGTCTGACCCGAAAGGTGTACATACATATCGGCGGTAGCAATGAACCAGACCTTGAACTCGAGGAAGGATGTGTCGTTAGCGGTACGCGCGGAGCCGTTCTGGCTCGCAAAGGTAACGCCGTTGGACGATGTGACGGGATCAAGGAGCTGATCCTGAAGCACGGGAGCGTTGACCGAACGCAGATATGAGTTGATCATATCGTTGGTCAAAACCTTTTTGTACATAGAAACATCGGCGCCGTGGCTCTCGATATCCAGATAAAGCTCAGGCGCTGTCGATATCTTAAGGTTGATCTCGCTGACCGACGCAAAGTTACTGAGCGTAAACCACGCCAGCGTCGCGGTTATCAGAACAAGCATGGCAATAACGCTGATCAAGAAGGTGAACTTGCGCTTGATGCGAGCCTGTGCCTTTTTCAGTTTATTCAATTCCAAAATCAGCTCTTGCCTTGTCTTCTCTTCCATAACATCACCGTAAAAAGCTATTAATCAATAGTATTCTTTAGATAATCTTATCGCAAATAGCCGCATAAACCAGTATTTTTGTATACAGCTACATCATTCTATGCAAATTATAGGACAAAATTTGTAAAAAATCAATAACATTTTTGGTATCCTTTACCTTCACTTATTTTCGATACAGAATAATAACCGAGCATTCTATTTGTTTTGCACGGATTTCATAAGCCTGCTTTGTGCAAAACGCCTATGTGATATACAAATTGAACAAATATAATGTTAAATTTTTGTAAACACACCGCAAGCGCAACAGCTAAAACCGGCTTATTTAGCCGTATTTTGGGTATGGTTGCATAACAATATACAACCTATTGTATTTATACCGTCATTATCGGAGAGGTTATCATATCGAAAGGAAGCTGAGATGCATAAATGAGTATAGCAAGCGAAATAAACCGTATCAACACAAATATCGCCTCAGCGTATCAAGGTCTGTACATCAAGGGAGCCGTAATGCCGCAAAACCGAAACAGCCAAAACCTGAGAAGCACCGTAGACAGCATAACGCTGTCCGGTAAGGACGTCCTGAGGTTCTACGACTACGACGGCACCTTACTGCATAGAATGTCACCGTCCGAGGTATCGGATATGACAGAGCTGCCGCCTCTGCCCTCTCACGAGGGTCTGACAACGCTCGGCTGGAACTGGACGCTGACAGAGATTAAAGAGAGCGTGGAGAACAACGAGACAGTCGACGTGGGATGCGAATACATCACCTCAGACGGCAAAACTCATGTCTACATAGAGCTTGACCCTTCTATGGAGAGCGAGATCGACACAGGCAGCGGCGTCGTGACCGGAGTAAGGATATCTCTGGGATTTTACTACGACAGCCGTGGCGCGACAGTGGACTGGGGCGACGGAGAGACGGACATCTGCGATACCTCAGCACAAAAGCTGTATGACGACAACGAGTATATATATGTAATATCTCACATATACGCCGATTATCCCGCACAGTACCTTATAAAAATACATACCGACGGTACTCTGAGACTCGGGACGCGAAACAACAGGTCGTTCTTCAGGGATGACGTAACCAAAACGGCTGTGTACAAGCTCGAGTTCGCGGACAATGTCGAAACAAGGAACTATGCACTGTCCGGAGGCAAAAGACTCGAGACCATAGCGTCAAAATCCATCAGAGTAAGCAACGGTACCATAGAAAAATGCATGAATCTCAAATGTATAACCTGTACGCTCAACAGCGGCTCGAGATACGACGGCTGGTCTGCTCCTGCTAAGGATTGTACCGCTCTTAAGGCGATATGCTGCAAAAAATACACATCGCTGTCCAGTATGTGCGACAGCTTTTTGTACGGCGCTTTTAATATCCGGCGGCTCAACAACCTGCCGAGATATACTTATGTGAGCTTCAGGGCGTTCTGCGAGACTGTGATCTCGGGCATCATCGATCTGAGCGCCTGCAGGGGTATAGGCTACTCCGCCTTCCAAAGCTGCGCGATAACAAGGATAATAGGACTGAGTTTGTGCGAGAGCATAGACAGCTACGCCTTTGACGGATGCGTCTCACTGGAGGGGATCGAGCCGTTGTATGTCTGCTCTCAAATAAGCAGCAATGCCTTTTATAACTGCAAAAGTCTCAAACACATAGAATTTCCCGCTGTCGAAAGGATCGGCGAGTACGCGTTCAACGCCTGCCGCCTGTTGGACAGCATAGTTATCCCTTATACGGCGACATCTATAGGCACATACGCGTTTTATCAGTGCTCATGCGTAAAGTATATCGTACTGAATATGTCGTACTCGGCAAACGGAGGGATAAATCAGGGAGCCTTTTTGACTGCGTCGAACACGAACAGCCGATCGGACTCTATGCTCGAATGGGTAGATCTGACACATTTTACTACCGCTGAAAGCATACCTAAGCTGAACAGCTCGTTCGACAGAGTGTTTTTGACAACTAACTCAAAAGGCAAACGCATACCCTACTATGTAGCGAGCGAGGAGATGAAAGCAGCATTTTCAAACGCCGCCAACTGGTCGGGGGGTGCGGATAACTATATCGTCGGCTCTCCGCAGATGGCCTGACCGGCCGGAACGCTCTTCCGGCGATAAGATACAAGCGGGCTTTACGAAAACCAAGCTCAGACAAAACACCCCTGTGACAGCGATGTCGCAGGGGTGTTCTCCTATATGTATCGGGTTTATTGATTTTTTTCAAGATTCTTCAGTCTGTGATCGGCTGCCTTAATATCCTTTTCAAGCAGCTTGACCGACTCTTCGACCTTGTAAGTACGCTCTATAAGCTGATTGTGCTTGTCCATCTTCTTTTCGAGCTGCTCTATACGCTGAGCCTGCAGCGCGTCGCGCTTGCTCATCTCTGCAATCACCGCGTTGTGCTGAGCTCTTGACTGCACCACAGCGACGATGATCGCCGCGGCTGCAGCGGAAACTCCCGAGATAAGAGCGGTGATAACGGGGATAAAAGCAGCGCCTGCCTCAAAAGTCATCTCGCATCGATCCCCCTGTATTCTGTTTGAGCTGTAACGGTACAGAGTAAGCTCTCGCCGCTGCGCTCACCATAATAGTTGTATGAATCATTATATATACATCCTTTTCATTATCACTTTTTGCTTCGCTATCGGCGTCTCGCCGACTGAGTTCACGGCTTCGGTATTCAGCCTCAGCAGTGATCAGCCTCTCAAATATGGCCGCTCGAAGAGAAATGTTGCGTATATTTACGCAACCGGCTGAAATGATACTTCGCCGAATCCTATAAAGGTTCAGCGTCAAACGCATATCACGCACTCAGACTACCGATAATTATCACGCGAAGCAGTCCGGGACATGAGTGTCAACCCAGTCTTTGAGCAAGTCGCGGATAATAATTTAAAAAAAGGCTTGATTTTTTCTCGATAATTGTATATAATAATTGAGCAATTGAAAATGTATATTCAATTTGACCGTACGTAGAGTTGTCCGAGCGGCCGAAGGAGCAGCACTGGAAATGCTGTGTACCTTTCTGGTACCGAGGGTTCAAATCCCTCACTCTACGCCAGCATCCGAAATCCTCGATTTTGGCTTACCTAAGCCATTATCGGGGGTTTCTTTTTGTTCCAATACTGCTCCAAATCGTTTTAGTTCATAATTTTGTTCATAATTTTAGGCTTTCAGCCTTTTTCAATCAAGTTGGCAATACAGTTCAATGCGTCCTCATTCGCCTGTTGTACTGCATGAGCGTAAATATTTATCGTCGTGCTTGTCTGGCTGTGTCCTAACATTTTTGATACTCTTTTCAAGTCAACGCCGTTTGCAATCGCCTGTGTTGCCGTGAAATGCCGAAAACTATGTAAACCGTGAAACGGCAAACCCTCTTTTTCACAAAAATTCTGTAGCCACTTGTGCGGTATGTTAGGGCTTAACGGCTTACCCTGCCAATTCACAAACAACCTATCATTTTCTATCCATCGGTCGCCGCAGTTGATTGCCTGTTGCTTTCTCTCGGCTTTCAGTTGCTTAACCAACGATATTATCTTAGGCTGTAGTAATAACGTCCGATAACTCGATGTGCTTTTTAGAGAATCCGTATAAATGCCGTAACCAACGTGATAATTAGAAGTTCGTTTTAGCGTCACGATAGAGTTTTCATAATCAATATCACTAAACTCTAATCCAAGTGCCTCTCCCCTGCGTAATCCACAATAGGCAAGAAGATAATAAAACAACTTATACACCGTAGGCGCTTTCTCGTCAAGGGCAGAAAGAATAGAAATCACTTCATCAAGCGAATAGGTTTGAACCTCTTTATACTCTCTCTTTGTAAACTTATAACCATTACAGGGATTAATCTCGATATAGCCACAATCTTTAGCATAGTGCATTACATCGCTTACAAATGTCAAATAATGCTTTTGCGTTTTTTGAGATAACCCTTTGCCGGTAAACTTGTTTACACCATCTGCCGCTAATGAAGATATAAAAATCTTTATATCTCTGTAGTTTAGCTTGCTGACAAGTTTATCTCCGATAGCAGGATAGGCTCGCTCTCTACAACTTTTCATTCGTTGTACGCTGCTTTTCTTCATATCCTTTCCATTCTCTTGAATCGCTATCCATTCATCCGCTAACTCTTTAAATGTAATATGTTTCTTTGCATATTCGATATAATCATCTTGCTTTTCTCGTTCTTTGGCTTTAAGTCGCTTTTGTTCGGCTTCTCGCTGTAACTGCTCTTGATACTCCTGTTTTGCTCGTTCTTCAAACAAAACTTGTTGTCTTATCACCTCATTGTCAATCTGTTTAGGTGTCATACCTTTGTCGGGCTTATACGTCATAGATTTTATGATTTGTTCATCGTTCACAAAACCAAGATTAACCCTAAAAAGATATGATACCTCGCCTGTTTTCTTTGATATTCTTTTTTGCGGTTTTATCATGTGCTTAACCTCTCTTCCGGAAATCAAGCACCAGTAGCACTATCATTATAAGTGTTACCGGATAATATTACAAGTAATACATCAAAATTAATCAGTATTTTTTTAGGTGATACTTCAAAAGTCGGAATCATGCCACTGCTAACAATTTTTCTTAATCCTCTCATGCTAATACTTGTATCGGGGTCAACTTCTTTCAAAAGCGCATACGCCTGCGGAATCGTTCTCATTCGTGGTACACTATAATTATCATTCATTTAACATTCTTCTTTCTCGTCTTTATTAATTAGTTATTCATTATTTAGCACCGCCCACGAAGAACGGGCTTAGCAATTATTCAATCGTTGCTAACTCTTGCATTGTCAGCTATCATTAATATTATCTCCTTTTTTGGGGGGCATCCCCGCCCAAAATTGAGCGGGGATGAATAATTTATTTACGAACTAATCCCTCATAGGTGGATTTAGGCTTAATTTTACATGATTCTTCGTTGTTAATTCCGTAGCCATCAGGGTTATACCAATCGGTTAATCTGTACCTAGCAATCAAAAGTTCAGGTTTATCCATCTTGCCTTGGGAATGACAACAGCGATTTTTGGGGGTATACACCCACGTATCAGCATAATCTTCCGCAACTATTTGACGTACTCGCTCATAGAATTTCCGCGAACCAACATTCGTCCCAGTGCAATTATCTTTGTACCAACATTTGTAAACATCAAATAGCAACGCCTGAGGAATCAAGTCTAGGGAGAATTGAGGTAGCATTTCAGCCAAGAAATCGCGAATTGCATCATTAGCTAATTTGTACTCATCCTTCATAGCCTTGCAAATATCAGGCTCTTCATAAGAAGTTGGATTGCCGAGTTCCAAAGCTCGCTTTAAGGCATACTCTAGTACATCTTGTCTCTTCAAATAATCGCGTTTGATTAGTTTGTTTTCTTTTCCGACAAACGTTTTATCGAAGGGAATTATCAGCAAACGTCGATACAATGAACCACTATCATCACCAAGACGTACAAGTGAGTTGATGCAGAAGATTTGTATGCCATGATATCGAAGAGAGTAATGTGCGCCATTCTTCTTTTCGGCGGTGATTACATCCGCCGTCGCGACAGCCTTCAAATCGCTTATCAATTTGGCGTAATCCTTTACTGGGTTTTCGTCAACCAGATTCGCGCAACTGTCCACGAGCTGATACGTCCGAAAACGCTGTCCCCACTCTGACAAAGGAATTGAGGCGCAATTTTCCTCACCTAGGATATTCCGTAACGCGGTAAGGAAAGTACCCTTACCGTTACAGCCGTTCTGGGCATAGAAGAATACAATATTATCGCGCGTAGTATGCCGAACAGCGGAGTTAATAACGTGCCACAGGAGTTCTTCAACTTCGCCATTAATAGATATACTGCCTAACCAAGAGTCAAAGTCCCACACCGTCCCATCGGGATTGGGAATAAAGACATTCTTCGCTGACGGGTTATAATCCGTTTTTGGCTTAGTCAGGTATACATAATCCGGAGTGAACGGTTCAAGCTGTTTCGTTGCGAAATTGAATATTCCGTTATGAACTATGGCTTTTTCAGCGTTAAAATTGCTCACAATCGTAAGGGGTAATTCTTGCTGTAAGTGCAAACAAACCTCTTTGAATTTCTTGTTACAAACAAACCTCTTTGAATTTCTTGTTATTCAGCATGTAATCATAAGATTTTGCAATCTGGAAAACACGATCTTCGGTGTATAGACCGGCGTTTTCGCCGTCGTCGTTATATCCTACAAGAATGAACGACTCGCGGTGCTTGTTTGGTGACAACGAAACTAATTTTACGTAATTAATTCTCATCATCACCTCAGCCAATACAGCGGCGGGTAAAGAGGTGGGAGCACAAACTTTGTCCGCCTTATCTCTCACGGCATTTTCAAGAGCACACTCACCTCGAATCACATCCAGCAATTGTTCACTGACTTTTTCCGGCGTAGGGATATTTGTCAAATTAACACCGTCCAGGTACTTCAAAGTAACATCACGAATTATTATGTCCAAAGGTCTCATTATAATCACTTCCTTTCCTCCCAGTGAGTGCGCAAGACCTAAGACGCACTTCGGCGTTCTGACCAATTTGATTCAAGCATAGATAAAAGATAGGAAACAAATAGGTCGATGATAGAATACACGGAAGAATTGGAAGAGGAATAATTGCATTATTAGTAAAGCAATATTTACCAAAGATAGTTTGATAGAAATAATACCAGAAAAGCAAATCAAAGTTAGGAGGCTATGCATTAATAAATGAAATCCAAGTTACGAAAAAACCTATCAAGTTTATCCGATTATTCTTCCACGTCTTTCCTTGTATTCACATTTTGCGTTTACGACATGCGTTTGTCGTTTTCGCAAGTTCCATTATACGTTCCCTTTTTTACTCTGTGAATTCAATGAAAAAAGAGCTCTTTTCTTAACAGAAACTTGAAAAAATCCAGTAACCATGTTAAAATTCATGCAGTTGGATTTAAACATGTTTTTTCTCGTTTTAAAAATGATTTTTCTATATGAATCAACATTTTTCCTATATATTTGATTTTGTATTCAAGAAAAATACGGAGTTTTAAAACTTTTTGGAGGAATATATGGCTCGTAAAAATGATGAAAAAAAACGACACCAAAAACAGGTCGATTTAAGGGCGAAAGGCTATTATACTGTAAAACAGATATTGGAAGAATTAATATACGATTATCATATTGATACAAAAAAAGAGGATAAAAAGAAATTAGAAAATCGTTTGGCTGAATTAATCAGAAAAGGCGGCTATAAAGGTGAACGTCTGAAAGAGTACAAAATCAAGGGAAATGTAGTATATTACAATAAAGAAGAAAAAGAATCCATAACGGAAGATCCGAAGGTAGTCAGATACTTTCAGAAGAAAGGAAAAATTCCTAAAACATATAAAACAGATTATGAAATTCAAAAGCAGCTTAATCGCGATAGCGAACTTGCAAAAGAGCTTTCGCAAGCCCGACGTGAAGCGGCTGGACTCACCGAACAAGACGAACGGAGGATTCAGTATGTAAACGCTGCTCAAGGCGAACATTTCTATCTCACAGCCGATGAATTAAGTTATTTAGGATTATCTGGGTTTGTAAAGACCAGTGAATTGGATGTTGAAGATAAAGAAGCTTTAGAAAAGTATTATGAAATTGAAAATAGTCATTCTATAATAAAAGAAAAGCGCGAAAGATTCTTTGAAAAGATGAAATTTGAAATAATGCTAACTGCGTTATTTGAAGAAAAATTCGAATTAAACGAAGACTTATTACAAGCAGACATCGGGAATTTCTTTATTTTTTACGATATGGATTTAAACAGCTATACGGATGATGCACTCCAACACCCAAACACAAAACGGTATAAAAGAAGTGTTGAAAGATTGCTACATGAAAAGAATAATTACTATTCTAGAAAAAAGAAATAGTAAAATAGATTTTTATGATTTCGGGGGATTCGGTAACGAAGATCCTCGATACGAGAAACTCACGATAAAAACAAAATGTAAGCTTTTATAGCAAAAAAAAACCGTATCCCCATTTTGAGGATACGGTTTTTGCTTATTTATCGTTAGTCGATAATTACAGGCTTGACGGTGTATTTATATGGCTGATTGATGTCATGTGCGCCGAGGTAAATCCATCGTCCTGTTTCACGGTGGTAGCCGATACCGACAAGCTCGTAGTTCATAGCAAGCAGGTTTTCTCTGTGACCGTGCAATGATGCTTTCCATGATTCGATAGCGTCTTTTGCCGTATCGCATGAGCCCGTGAGGTTTTCGCCTGTAAGGGTGCGGAACCTGCCGTTTGAGCCTTCTCTGTAAACCCATGCCAAAGCGTCTCCGTATACAGGTGAGCTGTGTCCGTAATAGTCATATTCAACGGTATCTTCAACACGCATACGTGCGAACCACGATAACTCTTTGTCGTATACGAGAGGATGGAGTCCGTTTTCTTCACGGAACTCATTGATTAGCCTGATGGCTTCGAGCTCTTCTTCGTAAGGTTCAAAGTCCTCCAGAGGGATATCTCTTGCAAGAGGATTGTTATAGACCTTTTCTACAGGCTCGTGGTATACGATTTCGACAGCTTCCGACGCAGGGGTGATTTGGTTTTGCTGGGTGTCAAGGCACCATACACGGAAAGTATAGGTGACGCCGTCGATGAAGTTGCAACTGTCTGTGAAGAACGATTTGTAGCTTTGTGAAGAGTAATATGTTTTGACTTCGTCGTTCTTGTCGTTTGTTATCTCGTAAACATACCATCTTGCGTTTTCGTTATAGCTACAGTCAATAAAGATTCTTGTTTCGGAAACGCGTTTCCCTAAGGTCTTTGTTCCTTCAACGGGTGAGAAGTAGGTGTTATTATCTTGCTCTGCCGTTTGGATAATAGGCGCGGGGTAAGGGTACTCACTTTCAATGCTTGTTTCCGCGACCTCGCTGACGTATTCGCTCTTGCTGTCATTCATACAGCATACGGCATAGGAGCCGCCCTCTTTGATATCCTCGGGGATATCGGTACAATTATTAGCGGAGGTGTCGGCTAAGTGTCTCCACTTTCCGTATTTCTTAGTGAATACACGGTAGCAGTCCGCGCCGCTGATTTTATTCCATGAGAGCGTAATATCGGATGCGCCTGTTGTTGCCTTGAGATTAGGCTGCGAGAGCGTACTGTTCTCAGGCAAGGTCACCTCATGGGTGTACTCGTTGACCTTGACATAATCAGGCGTTTCTATCCCTGCGAGTTTACGCTGAATAAAAGTAGCGTCGGTGATGTCTAAGCTGTTGCTTTGGTCTACGTCGCCTACATTCGCGATCAGGGACGCGTCAATGGGGGTACGCATGTTCAACATGCTCATTTGGAGCGTGGTAACGTCCATGATGTTGACAGTACCGTCCATATCGGTGTCGCCGCCTTTGAACAGCGCGGTGAAAGAATCTGCTGACGTTTCGGCAACATCAACATTTTCTGCGCTGACGTTCATCGGCACCGCCGAAACGACGCCTATCATTAACGCCAACAGCAGAATTACGGATAAGGTTTTTTTCATCATAATCTCCTCCTTTGAGTTTGCATTGAGATTTTTTCTATCAATAAGGGATAAGCTCCCTTTTCTATATATAGATACATTAAGAAGTGAAAAGGTTTTATCAATTTGAAAAAATTTATAATTATTTATACACGCGCACGCGTGAATGGACATTATAAAAAGCGTAGCTCAACGAATCAAGCTACGCCGAAAAACACATAGCTCATTCTTGTTGCTACACAAAAACTCTTGCAATTACAGGGTTGCACGATAAGAGCTTGTATTTTTACCAATGTAAAAATACAACCCCAGAATTGCAAATAATATCAGTTTTTGTGTAGCACCTACATTTTAGCACATCTATATATCAAATTGCAATACTTATTAACTATAAGTAATAGAATTTAGATAATATTTTAGATAATTCAAGCATTACAAAGAATACAGTGGTAGTTTTTGATGATTCCGTCACGTTTGATAGTATAGAAAAAGTCGCAATCTCGATTGCGAGGGTCGGAGGGTGGGAATAAAGATTAAAGGGAGCTTTCGCTCCCTCAACCTTATACTACTGCTTTCAGCTTCTTTTCTTCTTCGGCTTTTGCGGTGTAGCTCTGTGAACCGAACATTTCCCTAATCTCGTCAAGGGATAATTCACGGCGTGAACGCTTGCGGTATGGCTCGGTGTGGTAATACCAAGCCTTTTTCTTGTGTGCCCACTTGAATTTTAAGGATTTCAACGTGTCCTTGTAGGGCTGAGTGTTTCCGCTACACCATATCCAGTTTCCGCAAATCTCAACGTGAACGCCGTTTAACCTGACAAGAGTGTTGATGATGTTGATAAACTCCTGCGGCGTTTCGTCCGTTTCTTTGGTGTAGGTCTCGCCCTGTGCGTTCTGGTGAACATTTTTGAGCCGCTCCCACAGCTTTTCATATTCCGCTTGCATGACTTTAAATTCTTCGGCGTTGCCGCCGAGGTCGGGATGTAGCTTTTTCGCCCACGTCCGATATGCCTTTTTCAATTCCTCGGCGGTCTTGCAATCTGTAAAATATCTCATAATCTAACTCCTTTCGCACTGAATTTTTCAATGTACTTCTGAATCAGGTTGTCGGGCATACTCTCGAATTTTTCACTATCCGCAGGGGCATAGCAGAGGAAGAAGTCACCGCAAATGAAATCACAAATGCCATTGTTGCGGTTGAGTAAAAAGCGGTTCGGGGTTAAGCCTTCGAGCTTTCCTTCCTCGTTGCAGACAAGGGCGACATCTGGGTCATCGAACGGATAAATGGCTTCGATGTAGCCGCCGACAATGGCTTGCATGCTTTCAAGGTCGCCTTTGATGTTGGCTGTGTAGGGTTGTGTAAAGGGTTTTATGATAATGATTTTCATAGTGTTTAGCTCCTTTTCTAAAAAATGTATTCGGTAATATTTTGAGGTGGTGGGCTTTACCAAGTCCGATATTAGGTTTACGCTATGTTATCTCTCCTTTCTGTTTATGTATGTATTCGTATAAAATCCGTCGGCGTATGGGGCTTTACGCCCATAAAAAACGTAGCCCCCCAAAAGCTGTCAAGGTACAAGTGAAACGATACGCGGTACGGCAGACCTTTACAGATTTTGAGGGAGCGGAGTAATATATGGAGCTAAAGCCACTCGCGACGGATTCAAGAACACACATTACAGATAGGTAACTGAGCGTAGAGCTGTCACAATGAGGACAAAAAATACGCCTGTTCATAACAGGCGCACCTAATATCATTATTTATACATCAACAAACGAATTCTTAAAGAATTGTATTTTGTTGAGCTTCTTATCATAGAGAATACCATAATTATTCTTTAAATTTCTTATGGTGTCAGGATGGACGATGAATTGTCTATCGGCGGTGTTGCTCGCTTCTCCAGTAAAGTCAAAGTCACTTGACCGCGCTGTGGTGGTAACGTGCAATTCAGTTCCAAACAGATTTGCACAGGCTTCGGGACTTTCTGCGCCGTTCTGCCGAAAGACGATGAAGCGATTACAAGTGTTTATTATAGATTCAAACCATCCCGAACCCAACCCAATTATATCGCTCGCACTCTGAGTTGCGAGGGTTAAGGACACTTCCGCGCTACGACATCGGGCGTAAATGGAGCGGACTGTCGGCAAGGCTGAAACATAGCTTGTGAATTCGTCATATACAACATACACATGATTGCTCATATCAATTGTTCCAGTCAAACGTCCAGCGACAAGGGTGCGAACATCCATTGATACCAAATTCACAAGCTTTTGTGACAAACTCGGCAATGACAATTCATCAGCGAGGACTAAAACAATAGCACCTTTTTGATATGCCGTTCGAATGTTGAAACGCTCCTGTGAACAGTCACCTACAAAGATTTGTTGACCCTGCCCATCAAGGAACATACGTAATTTTTCGACGTTACTCTTAACATCGTTCCAAGCGTTATCCATCCGCTGAATCAGCTCGTCCCGCTCCGTTAAGTCCACATCATCGGTACTGTATAAAACAGCCTTTAGATTGTCGGGGTACAAAAGCTGTATGACATTAGAAAGTGTGACATCAATATTATGAGCGAACATAAAACGAATAACTGCTAATATATAGCTTTCTGTCATAACGCGATAGTGTTCTGAACCTGCGGATTGCTCGACGGTGGGGTCAATTATAAGGCTCATAACCATGTCTTTAGCCGAATCGGGTGTATCAATTCCGTCAAGGAAATCATAAACACAACCGTCAAAGTTATTGTTGTTTGTGCCGTTTAGAACGACAAAAGCGCGATTATATTTAACAGATAACTTACCAAGGTTATCATATAACGAATATTTTTCGGTCGAACCCTTTCCGTCAACGACAATTATACTGGCGTTTGGTTCTGCTTCTAAGGTGTCTTGTATCATTCTCGACAGATACGCTGTCTTACCGGCTCCACTCACCCCGAAACAAAGCTGATTCGATTTAGAAACGCGATTGATCTTACTCAAATGTTGGCGGCGGGATTCCTTTCGGGATTCGTATTTCAATAATAGATTATCTGGCGTGAAGCGAGTAGCGAAAATTGACAGCGAACCTATAATGATACAGACTCCAAGAGTGCGCCAATCAGAAACGAGATAATCAAAAATCGTCACTGCTTGAAAGGAAATATTAAATAACCCCCATGAATCTATACGCGATACTACTGATTTCATTACTTCAATAGGAATACATGGGGTATTTACCGTAAATCCTATTACAATTAAGATTGAGCCAATTAACAAAAGAAATGGTGTATTCCACTTTTGCAAAGGCGGTATGGCTTTAGCTATAAGCTTGACAACAACGATAATCGCACCTGAAAGTGGAGCGATAAGTGTTGCTACGATTGGAATTACAAAGAAAACGAACATAGCTTATTTCCTCCGTTTCTCCAATCGTAGTTTTGTCGTCATAGGTACCTTTTTTGGATGAACTAACGGCTTCGGGTTACTGATTTCCTCTTTTTTGCGGCTTTCGAGGGTAGGAGCTTTGACCGCCGAAGGCAATAAGGGTATACGGTTCAGTGGCGTCGGTTTTACCATCGTGCCAAATGCAGAATTGCGAGGTATTCCTGATTTTTTAGAAATGGTCTGAGGCAAATGTTTTACAGCATAGAAAAGTTGCTCTCTAACTTTTTTAATATTAATAATCTTTATTTTATCAATGCCGATTTCATTTTGCACTCTAAACAGAATATTATAAACTGACTTTGAATCGTAAACCCAGTATTGGACGGAAAACCGCTTTGCGTTATCAAGGGCATTATCTCTTACTATCTCAAAAGTGGATTTTGCGGTGCGCTCATATTCTAAAGCGTAGTACAGACCGTCACGGAAAAAGTAGCCGTCTGGATGATGAATGTTTGAATCTAATGATTTAAAGATTGGCTGTCCGTTCTTTTTTGTGCCTACCTTCTTTAACTCTCTTACGGCGTTAAAGTCACGTTCCGAAATTATATCGCCGTAATACACAAATCGACGTACACTACCATCCTTGAATCGTCTAAGCAGACAAAAAAATGTATACATATCAGCGCAGCCCAAAGAGTGTTCATATCTTCCAAGAGTAGGTTGACGCACATTGCGAATGTATAATCCTGCTCTCTTCATGCCGAGTTTGGTAACCCAATTCGCGGCAGGGCAATTCGCCTTTAGAACTTTTCGACAAATGAAACCGCCAGAGGCAAGGTCACGCAATCGTTTTGCAATATAATCTTTATTTACATCAACAATCAGTGCGACGTGATAATCACACATGAAATCGACTTTATACAACACTTTGAAAATCTCTATATCTAAATCAGAAAGAATAATTCCCTTTTTATGATTGACTAAATTTGCCACAATTAAAACCCCTTTCATCAGTCGGACGAGTGGGGGGAGCCGCATAAAACGAATAGCATTAATGCAATATAGGTAAAACGTAGTTTTAGTAGTTGCAGGTTCCTGAGTAATCGTGTTTCAAGGAAAGACGATTACTCAGGAATAATGCACCATTTCGGGCATATGCGGCGGCACCCCACGACGACCTCTTTTTCTACCATTATTATACCAAATTTTGGTAAATTTGTCAATCTTTTTACACAACAAAATTTAGTGTTTATGCGGGCTTAGAGCAAATTACGGTCAAAGTATCATTCCATTTTTGTATTCATGATTTAATATAATAAATTCAATATCTCACCATAACATAAGATATTCAATTTATGATATTTGCTACTGGTGCTCAATTTAGTTTTAGTTCATAATGAGTTCATAACGCTTTGAAAGGTTATGAAATGAGTTGCAACATAATGAAACACTTGGAAATCAAATATGGCTTAAAATGTGGCTTTTTTCATTATACTGAAATAAAATGAAACGAATTGCATTATCCCTTTCATAATTCAAATCCCTCACTCTACGCCATAGAAAAGCAGGGTATCAAATGATGCCCTGCTTTTTTGTTACCATACAGCGTCGGGTGAGGGATTTGAAGGCGAGTGTGCCGAGGTTCGAGCCGTGCGAAGAACCGAAGGTAAAAATGATTCGGTGAATCATTTTTAGCGAGAGCGTTGATCGAGGTTCTCCTCTCGCAGGGCGATCCTAAGACGATATCAATACAGTCGTACAGTAATACTACTCACTCTACGCCATAGAAAAGCAGGGTATCAAATGATGCCCTGCTTTTTTGTTACCATACAGCGTCGGGTGAGGGATTTGAAGGCGACCGTGTCGAGATGTAAGCGCAAGCGCACATCGCAGTCAAAAACAATCCTGCCGATTGTTTTTAGGGAGAGCGCAGATCGAGCGCGTCCTTTCGCACGGCTTACGGCTTGACACACTCGCCTTCAAATCCCCCCCTCTCCCTCCTGTAAAACGAAAAAAGACGACACCTTTCGGTATCGTCTTAATTCTTATGGTGGGAGAGGGTTACGCGCTGCTGTCGTTCTTCTGCTTCCCCGTCTTCGGAGCGACACCGCCTGTCATATGCTGCGCCTACGCTCTCGCTAAAAACGCCATGCTATGGCGTTTTTATCTGCGCCGTGCGCACGGCTTACGGCTTGACACGCTCGCCTTCGAATCCACCCTCTCCCACTTCTCAAAAAAAGACGACACCTTTCGGTATCGTCTTAATTCTTATGGTGGGAGAGGGTGGATTCGAACCACCGAAGTCACTGACAACAGATTTACAGTCTGCCCCCTTTGGCCACTCGGGAACTCTCCCACATTATGGAGCTGGTGGACGGACTCGAACCCCCGACCTGCTGATTACAAATCAGCTGCTCTACCAACTGAGCTACACCAGCACTTTTTCGTGCTCAGTTATAATATCATATCGAGCAACTTTTGTCAACAGTTTTTTATTGAAATCATCAAAATTTCATCTTATATAAACGTATTCGGAAGCGTTTGACGAGCTTACCAAGTCATCTGCAACGCTTATTCGTATAATAAAAGAAGATCGGCTTTTAATATACGCGACAGGTTTTGGTTATGCTATATATCGGGGTGACTTTATGGAACTATACGCGCTCAATGATATCGTGCGCCGCAGACTGCGACTGCTGTATATGCTTAATATCATAGACTGGGTATGCACGGTGATCCTGCTCAGCAGCGGAGGCTTCTATGAGGTGAATCCGCTTATGAGACCGATCGTCACGAGCGTACCGCTGGGATGTTTGATAAAAGGCGTATTGCCGGCGGCGATCGTGGCGGCGATACCTCGGCTGACTCTCAAGCTCGACTGCACCGGGATCACCAAAATAATACGATTCACTAATATTATCCTTACATTCTATATAGCTCTGTGCGTTAATCACGTTTTCAATTTTATACTGCTGTTTTTGAGATAAGTACTTGATTAAACACATAAAAGAGTGTATAATAAGCAACGATATCTCCGCCCGTGGCGCAGCTGGATAACGCAACGGATTCCGATTCCGGAGAACGGGAGTTCAAATCTCTTCGGGCGGACCAATAGAATCATCCGCGGTTTTTCGCGGATGATTCTTAATTATGTCAGCAATAAACACAAAGAACCTACGATCGCTTGAAATAGCTAACGCCTTATGATATAATAAGGTTTAATAATGCTAAACGGAGGGATCATATGCCCGTAATAAAACGGCTAGCTGCCGTCTTCATCAGCATACTGACCGTCTTCTCCTGCGTTTCGGCTTTCGCCGCGGAAGAGACGGATCATTACACCATCACAAGCACATCGGCAGATCACTCTGCCGATGAAGAAAACACCCTCGCGCAGACCCAAGCATCGGATACCGAACAAATCTACGTTAAAGCGCCTAAAGAAGCGAGTCCGGCATCTACGATCTTAGGCGATATGGACTCGGATTATACCGCTACCATCGACGACGCATACTATCTCAGACTGCACTACGCAGGCATAATAACGCTTACATCTAAGACAATGGCGCGATCTGACGCCGATCTCGACGGTACGCTCTCGCTGATAGACGCCTCTTACATACAAGAGGCTCTCGCCCACCCCAACGGCAAATACTATGTAGGCATGGATGTAACAAGCGCTAAAAAAGCAAAAGCAGCCGATGATGAAAAGGCTCGCCAACAGTCTATCATAGATGAGATCAACAGTTTCACTCGCTCAAAGGGTGTTGATATCTCTGAACACAACGGCATAGTAGATATGAAGAAGCTCAAAGCTCAGGGCTACAGCTTCGTCATAATCAGACTGGGCTGGGGCGATGATGAGATCAGTCAGGATGACAGATACTTTGAGACAAATGTCAAAAACGCCGAGGCGGCGGGTCTTGACTGGGGAGCCTATATATACTCATACGCGCTCAACACCTCTCAAGCTAAGAACGAGGTCAAGCACACGCTCAGACTGCTCAAAGATAAGAAGCCTACCATGCCGATAGCCTTTGACTGGGAAGAGGACGACTATAAAGAGCGCAACGGATATCCCACCGACGCGGGGCTGAGAGATATCTGCCGAACCTATCTCTCGGGCATCAAGGACGCGGGTTACTACCCTATCATCTATACAGGTTACGATCTGCTCAAGGGAGCGCTGAACCATCCGAGCATCATAGATACATATGATATCTGGTACGCCCAGTGGAGTTCAACCTGCGACTACAAGGACAGGCCGGTAGGTATATGGCAGTACGGCGGAAGCGTCAACTTCATCGAATCACCGAATATAAGCGGTCTCAGCGGCGAATTTGACAAAAACTACGCCTATAAGAACTATCCGTTGATAATCAAGGCTTACGGCTACAACAATCACAACGCCCTGCTGACAGGCGGAGTCGCGTCTACAGCCGCACAGCCCGACAATGTCACCGATGACGGACACGAAAACCTGCCGAAGGAATGCAACGGAGTGATGGGCGACTCTATGCGAAAGAATAAATAGACACACACTTGAACCGAGCGGTGTTGACGCGCCGCTCGGTTATTTTGTATTTTTCATAAATCACAAAATTTTTCTTGTAGTATCGGCGATACTGTGTTATTATAAATATATATGTCATACTATTACTAAATATATTTGGAGCGATAATATGGGCAAAGAAAAGAGTAATACAGCGCCTGCCGCGGCGGGGACGCTCAAATGGCAGGAAAACTTTGAACGGATAACCGCCAACATAATATCCGTAATGGTTTTTGTCGCATTCGGATTTGTCGCGCTTATGAGTATGTTTCAGACAAGCACGCTGGATCCCGAAAAATATGTAAGCGAGCATATTCTGTTTGTTCAAGACAATCTGCTGATCAACCTGCCGATCATGGGGCTGTTCTTCATGGCGGTGATGGCTATGGGGCGCAAGTACAACTTCTTCAAGCGTGTAAACATGACCTTCATGGAAGTTGCTTTGGCGGTATATGTGCTTCTGCTCGGGCTCATATGGGTGTTGAAGGTTCAGTCGGTTCCCGCCGCGGACAGCGCCAATATATTTTACGCGGCAAGCGGAGCGGCTAAAAACGATTTCACGAATATGCGAAGCAACTCCGTCTTCTACAACCACGCCTACTACAAAGACAACTCATACTTTATGTTTTATCCGTTCCAGTTGGGATTCGTCTTCATCAGCGAGCTGATATACCGTATCTTCGGCGCCGAGTCAGCCCTGCCGTTGGAGATCATCAATGTAATATGCGTAGCGGCGGCATATCTCGGCATAGCCAAGATTTCGCGTCTGCTCTTCAAGCGCCGCGCGGTCGAGTTTGTCGCTATCATCCTGCTCATAGGATGTCTGCAGCCGATACTGTTCGCCACATTCGCCTACGGCAACATAATGGGTATGGCATTCGCGATATGGGCGTCATACTTCCTAATAAAGTATCTTCAGGGCGGCAAATGGCTGTTGCTTATACCTTCAGGCATACTGCTGGTGCTGTCTACCCTGGCTAAATACAACAATATGATCTATCTCATAGCGTTTATAATAGTGCTTATCATACATGCCGTAAGAAATAAAAAATGGCAGAGCATAGCCTTTATACTCGCCATATGCGTCTGCACTATCGGCGCGAGCAAGCTGATAATAGCGTCATATGAGAGCCGCTCGGGTCAGAAATTCACCTCCGGCGTTTCACAGACTCTCTATATGGATATCGGTATGCAGGAGAGCTACATGGCTCCGGGCTGGTACACCGATATCGGTATGAAGACCTTTATGAACAGCGGCTTTGACACAAAGATCGCTAATGAAAAAGCAAAGCAGGATATAGATAAACGCCTGAAGGCTTTTTCATCCAACCTCAATTACGGAGCGGAGTTCTTCTCAAAAAAAGTGCTCAGCCAGTGGAATGAACCCTCTTACGAGAGCATATGGGTCAGCAAGGTAAAAACTCACTATAACGGCGAACCCGATTCATTTGTCGACAGCGTATATAACAAAGGTCTGAGCAAGGTGCTCGACTTCTGGTTCAATATCTATATGCAGGCGTTGTTCCTGCTGTTTGCCGGCGGAATATTCGTGATGCTTATAAAGGGCAAGAACAACGCGGCGCTGATACTGCTGCCGCTCGTACTGCTGGGAGCTTTCGGATATCATATGATATTTGAGGGCAAGAGCCAGTATATACTGACATATATCATACTGATGATACCCACAGCCGCTTGGGCAGCCGTTACACTTATGGAGAGCAAGTTCAATCTGCTCTCAAAGATCAAGGAGGATAAGCATGAATAATAAAACGAGGTTCAGGACATTATCACTTATTGCGGCAGTATTACTAATGATCTCGCTGTTACTGACGGGCTGCGGTTCAGCGCCCGCCGCGCCGACAGAAGCTCCTACCGAAGCTCCTACAAAGGCTCCGTATATCGACACCGACGTCAACAGTCCCGAGTGGACTCCCGTAGCTATACCTCTGTTTCTCAAAGATAATAAGTATCTTTATGCCGAGGGCTCGGACTTCCAGTGCTTTGCCTTTGTAGGTACAAACGACGATGATGTAGAGCTGAGGTTCATGCTTGATGACGTCACAGCTAATATGCTCAAGACCAACACGCCTGTAAGCAGCTATTACATCTCAATGGGCGCTGACGAGATCCATATAGGCGATGTAACTCTCAGTGAAGACTGTAAGATAGCTACCCTTAAGGGTCAGCATCCCTTTGATGAGATGACAAAGATCGCGTCTAAGATCAGAGGGCTGATACCGTAATATTCTTTAGAAAAGTTGCAAGGCTCCTTCATATGAGGGAGCCTTTTTCTGTATTAAAGCAGCGTAAACAGAGCTGTTATGACATATAAAATAAAATACTTGCTTTTAGCTTAACCGTATGTTATAATATCTGTGTTCGCAAGCCGTTCACGGTATGGATAAGCGAGCGACAGGCCCTGTACGATTTCCGGGCATGAATCATGTCAGGCGCGGAAGCGAGCAGCATTAAGTGTTTTCGGAGATGCGATACAGTAAGTCTGTCGTTCACTTATCTATACCATTCAGCCGTTGCAGGCTGCGGCTTGCGTTTTTTTATTTCGGTATATCGGTAAAAGAAGCAGTCGTATGGTATGGTTATGAAATCTCATTAAAAAGGGTGATACAACAATGCTAAAGCAAAGAGTAAAATACGTAGATATGGTTAAAGGTCTGGCTATTCTGAGTATTGCTCTGTACCACATTGTTGCTCCCGGAGTGCTGAAAAGCATTTTTGCCGGAATGTCATGCGTTTTGTTTTTTGCTTTTTTCTTTTATTCCGGATATTTTTATAAGGTCGGGAAAACAGGCATCAAAGACGGTATTGTCGCCCGCGCAAAATCACTTCTTGTTCCTTTCTTTACCTATTCGATCTCGTTCTGGCTTGTCGGAAGCGTCGTTCTGATCATCAGAGCCGAAGAGACGATCATGGACGCTCTGTGCTGCCTCAGGAACTTCTTTGCAGGCTCAATTTGGAACAGAGTCATACAGGACTGGTTTGGCTGGGAGTATCACTCTCTCGGAAAGAATTATCCGTTCCTTGCCGATTTCTGGTTTCTTCCCGCCATGTTTATAGCAAGCATACTGTTTATCATCCTGGTCGAGAAGGTCAGCAGATCCCTTATCCCTCAGATCATCACTGTAGTTGTATTACTTGCCTCAACAGGCGTGCTGAGGTTTTTTGAGATCAGCCTTCCCTATAATCTCCAGTTGATCCCTTACTGGACAGCGATCATACTTCTCGGACAGATCGGAAGAACCGTTAAGATATTTGACAAATTATCGGGTGCTGCCGCGTGGATCACGGGAATAGCCGCCTCTGTCATACCCATCGGGATAGCGGCTTACTTTTCGCTCGGAGCGAAGATGTTCCGCGGTGAGTTCGATAAACCGGAGCCTTTGATGATGATAGCGGTATTTTTGCTCGGCTTTATCGGAACATACGGAGTTTCTTTGGTGTGCAAGCAGCTCGAAGACAGCGGAGTGAAGGTCGATAAGTTCGCGTACCTCGGTTCACACTCCATCTACCTTTATATGTATCATGTGTTTGTAGCGTGGATCATCTGTATGATCACCGGATTCTCGATGAGATATGATCCTAAAACAGTCACAGGCGAGCAGCTCGCGATCAGCATTGTTTTGGCGGTAGTAAGTATAGTTATTTCGATCCTGATCAGTATTTGCGCCGATAAGATCAAGAGCAGAAAAGCCGCCAAAGGCTGATCCTCTTGCCTGCGGCATGCCTCACCGGCGATACGGATTTCATCAAAAAAAGGAGGGATATCATGGCATATCAGGTTTTATATCGCAAATACCGCCCCGCGTCATTTGACGATGTGTACGGGCAAGATCACGTTACCGATACTCTGCGCAACGAACTGCGCCTGAATCGTATCCATCACGCCTATCTGTTCACAGGCTCACGCGGTACGGGCAAGACCACCTGCGCCAAGATCCTCTCCAAGGCGGTCAACTGTCTGGATCTGCGCGACGGCGATCCCTGCGGCGAGTGCGCAAACTGCCGCGGTATAGACAGCGGAGAGATACTGGATGTGGTAGAGATGGACGCCGCGTCGAACCGCGGCATCGACGATATAAGAGCTATCATCGACGAGGTCGCCTTCGCTCCCGCGAGAGGCAAATACCGCGTATATATCGTAGACGAGGTGCACATGCTCTCACGCGACGCGTGGAACGCGCTTCTCAAAACACTTGAGGAGCCTCCGGCTCACGTTATCTTCATCCTCGCGACTACCGAGGTCAACAAGATACCCGAGACTATACTGTCCCGCTGTCAGCGCTTTGACTTTCACCGTATCGGCTCAGCCGATATATCCGCGAGGCTGGCTGAGATATCAGCCAAAGAGGGCGTAAGCCTGACTGACGAGGCGGCTCTGCTGATCTCTGTGATCGCCGACGGCGCCATGCGCGACGCTATATCTCTGCTTGACCGCTGCATCGGCATATCGACCGAAGTGACCGCCGATGTTGTACGTTCAGCGGCGGGGCTGGCGGCTCAGGGACACATCTTTGAGCTTGCCGACTGCACTATCAACAAGAACGCTCGCAGAGCGCTTGAAATAATCGACAGCCTGTATAAGGACAGCAAGGATATGGCTTCGCTGTGTGAAGAGCTGCAGTCTCACTTTCGCTCGCTGATGCTGATAAAGACAGTCGGAAATCCGCGTGAGCTGGTAGTCATGAGTGATCGCGAGTATGACGCGGCGGTATCGGAGGCGGCGTATCTCAGCCTCGCCGATATAGTGTTCCGTATGGACGTGCTCTCCCGTACCCGCGCCTCTATGCGCGACAGCGTATCGCCGAGGACGGAGCTTGAGATGGCTATGGTAAAGCTGTGCGCCCCCGAGCTGGACAAGACCGACGAAGCGTTGTTCGCTCGCGTCGCGGCTCTCGAAAAAGCGGTAAAGCTGCTCTCGAGCGGCTCCGCTCAGCCTGCAGTACAGTACACACCCGAGTCAAAGCCCGAGATAAAGCCTATAGCTGAAAGCAACAGCGAAAAGCCGGATAAAACCGTCGCTGACTATGCTGAGTCACAGCCTCAGCCCGCGGTAAAGGAACAGCCTGCCGAAGAAACGAAAAAGCCCGAGGAGATCACTCCGCAGGCACGACCCGATGAAAAACCGGCGGAAAAGACCGATAATATTCCTCGCGCTGACGATCCTATCCCCCGCCCTGCCGAGCCTCAGCCCGCGGCTCGCAAAAACAACGTAGACATGGAGGCGCTGTATCGCGACGCGGTACCCTTTGAGTTGTGGCAGGAGGTCGTATCAAACCTCAGGCATTATTCACGCGCCATATCCGCCGCCTTTGAAGATACCAACGCTTATGTCAGCGGTGATTATCTGCTGATAGAGACCAATCACGAGATCGCCTTTGAGCTGCTGAAAAAATCATCACAGCGTGAGGAGATACGCAAGGCTGTGCAGGAGGTCACCGGACGGGTATATAAGCTAGGTCCGTATAAGCTCCCCGAAAAGAAAAAGACCCGCGACGATACTCTCAACGACTTCATCAACAATCTGAGAGCGTCGGGCGTGAACGTAACAGAAGAATAAAACACATAAAACAACAATAATCATCCGCTTATGCGGAGCATAACCATTCGAAAGGAAGATATACTATGAAAGCAAGATTACCCCAGGGATACGGCTCGGGCGGCGCGCAGAATCTCCAACAGCTCGCTCGTCAGGCTCAGAAGATGCAGGATCAGATGGAAGTGGCTACCGCCGAGCTCAACGCTAAAGAATATACCGCAAGCTCGGGTGGCGGCATGGTCACCGTGACCATATCGGGTGAGCTTGAGATCAAGAAGCTCGACATCAATCCCGAGGTAGTTGACCCCGAGGATATCGAGATGCTGTCCGATCTGATCACAGCCGCAGTCAACGAGGCTATCCGCACCGCCAACACCGATAAGGACGAGACCATGAACAAGATCTCGGGCGGCATGAATCTCGGCGGACTGGGCGGCTTGTTCTGATGTCAGGCTATAATGTAGCACCGCTGCAAAGGCTGATAGAACAGTTCGAACGGCTGCCCGGCATAGGCAGCAAAACAGCACAGAGACTGGCGTATTTTGTCCTTAATCTGCCCGAAGACAGAGCGAGGGACTTTTCGGAGGCTATCACAGACGCTCATAAGAAGATACGCCGCTGTGAGATATGCTGTAACTTCTCGGACAAAGAGCGCTGCCCCGTATGCAGCAGTCCGACGCGCGACAAGTCTACCATCTGCGTGGTAGAGACGCCCCGCGACGCTGTAGCCATAGAGGGCACCGGAGAGTACAAGGGCACTTACCATGTACTGCACGGCGTCATATCTCCGCTCAACGGCATCGGTCCGGATCAGCTGTGTATCAAGCAGCTGCTCTCACGACTCAACAATGACGAGGTACACGAGGTCATCATGGCGACTAATCCCACAGTAGAGGGCGAAGCCACCGCCATGTACATCTCCCGCCTGTTAAAGCCTCTCGGCATAAAGATAACCCGTCTCGCATACGGTATACCTGTAGGCGGCGACCTCGAATACGCCGACGACGTTACATTGGCGCGCGCTCTCGAAGGCAGGAGTGAGCTGTAATGGATAATATCAAAATCATAGCCAATAATAAAAAAGCGTATCACGACTACTTCATACTCGAAAAGTACGAGGCGGGCATCGAGCTTGCCGGCACCGAGGTAAAGTCTCTCAGACAGGGCAGATGCAATCTGAAAGACAGCTGGTGCAGTATCGTGAAAGGCGAGTGCTTTGTCAACGGTATGCACATCAGCCCCTATGATCACGCCAACATATGGGGCAAGGATCCCATGCGCGTGCGCCGTCTGCTGATGCACAAGAGAGAGATAAACAAGCTCTTCGGCACCTTACAGCAGCAGGGACTGTCGCTGATACCGCTGTCGGCGTATTTCAAAGGCAGTTATGTAAAGCTCGAGCTCGGACTGTGCAAGGGCAAAAAGCTCTATGATAAGCGTGAGGCGGCTGCTCAAAAGAGCGCTAAGCGCGATATCGACCGAGCTATGAAGGAGCAGAATCGGTGAACGGATAACAGGTTAGGTATCTCGTTTCATTCAAAAGATAGATATGTTTAGGGTGAGGGCGTAGCCCTCCTATAATCATTCACCGTTCACCTTTCACCATTCACCGCAACGGGATCACCCGTTGCCCATATGGGGATGTAATGGTTTCGACGGGGACGGCGAAACTTGGTAAGCGAGTAGCGGCGGGGCACCGCTATAAAAGCTCCGACTTAAAAACAAACGACAACAATAAAGTTGCTTTAGCCGCTTAATGCGGCTCGTCTGCCCGTGAGTACCGCGGCACGGGACAAGGCGTCGACAGCGGTTTCTGTGAACAGCCTACGCCTTTAAGCTGTCACACACTAAAGGCTACCGTAGCGCATAGCCTGTTATTGGGCGCTGCGTGAGGGGAATCTCAAAACAATGACTGCACTCGGAGAAAACCTTGCGGAACTGTTTTCGGACGCGGGTTCGATTCCCGCCATCTCCACCAAAGCATAACAAATCCGAAATCGTCATCTCAGGTGATTGTTTCGGATTTGTTGCTTTTTATAGTATTACTTAGTGTTATAGGCAGGGAGCTTCACATTTGCTCCCTGCCTATTATCTTATACCTTTTCTCTTCTCGTTTTGTTCCTTTAGCCGTTCTTCCTCCTGTTTCCATTCCTGATATTTTCTCTGTCCTTCTTCGCTCTCGTAGAAGGTTATGATATCGGGTAGAAAGGTTCTGGCTAATGATTCAAGCTCATATTTCGGAACTCCGCTTTTTGTTTCGGGGGATGGCGGTAATCCCATCAGGTCTGCTTTGTTTATTACTTTACGGTTTGCTGCCATATGGCAGCGCTTCTATCTTTGTCAGTCATTCCTCCTTTACCTATTTATGTGGTTTACCCTTGTCGGGCTGTTAATTATCTTTATCATATTTCCTCCGAGAATTTCTGATTATTGTGATTTGATTATCACAGTTCTAAGTGTAGCGCGAAGGAATAATAAAGTCAATGCTTTATGGCGCCTAAAAAAGTTACAGCAAATTATCTGTCTTGCTTGTTTATCATCTTCCGAAAAATCGTATTCTTTGATAATGCGTAGTAGTTTTTACCCATCATAACAAACGCTTTTAATATACTCTCTGTTGCGCAACAGAGGCATTTTTCGAGTGTTTTCTTCGGCTCTTGACTCTGGGAAAACGTCAATTATTCGATGGAAATTGATCAGTCGATACATTCCCTGTCCGAAGCGCTCCAAGCGTTTACATAGACAATCCAAATCCCTGTTCGTCATCCTCATCATAGTTCTCATCATTTTCTTCGTTGTATTGCTCATCCAGCGAGTCAAGATATTCTTGGTATGCTCGGTCGATTTCCATATGCGGAAAGTTTTCTACATACTCGCTTATCCTTCTGTTATACTCCGCTTCCTGTATAATGTAATCGAGTCCGGCGAGGATTCCTTCGAACGCCTGGCTATCATACACTTCATCGTCGTCGCCCTCGGTATCGGAGCCTTCTCTCTGACCGTGGGCGAGCTTTTTATCTTGTATCTTCATCCGCTCCTTGCTGTCGGCAAGGGGCATTTTATGATTTAAGGCGTCGAGCTTTCGGTTTGCCGCTTCTGAAATCTGTCGTGCCAGCAGAGAGAAAAGAAAACCGACTCTGACAGGATTTGTTGTGTTTTCCATGGAGAAATCCATGCTCAGCGCCGTCTTGATAATCATGTTTTTCAGCGAACGGAACTCCGTATTCTTTTCGATAGGCATGTCCTTTTCGCTGTCCTTAGAATCGTAATACAGACTGAGTTTTTCCCGATTGACTTCGTTCCACTTCTCGTACAGCGCTTTCAGACATTCATCCTTCGCCAGTTCATGCACTGCAAAGTCAACCAGTGTTTTCACCTTCCGCGGCAGATAACCATAGAGCTTCTTGCCTTTGGTTTCCTTTACTGCGCTCTGCACTTTTTGCAGTATCTGCAGATAATAATCGACTTTCGGGATTGTACGGCGATCATAGATTTGCTCCAACAAATCTCTCAGCTGCACTTTCAACTCGTTGCGATAACTTGTTTCGATCGTCGCCTGCTTATACTGTTCATCACGGAAGATATCCTGTCCGAAAGCACGGCGTAAATCTTTAATACCTTTCTCGGATAGATAACCTTCTGTCCCTTTAGAGAATACGATCAGATGAATATGCGGATGGTGAGTTGTATTATGAAAGGCGCCGTACCATTGCAGATCCTCCGGCTTGATTCGATGTGCTTTGGCGATCTCATTCATGTTCCTGCGGACAAGATTCTTCCACGCTTCGGCGTTATTGAAATGTAATCTCTCCGCGTCCTCTCTGCGCAGACTGATGACTTCCGTCCATACCAGACCGTCGTGCTGAGAGACCTTCTTTGCAACCAAATCCAGATCAATCGGGATATCGAACTGCGTAAACAGTCCGTGAGTGCCGAGCTTTTCAACGCCGGGGCGCTGAGAAATATATCCGACAAGACCTTTCAGTTCATCCGTTCTGTCAGCGTATCTTTCGGCGACCGCGTCGAGAAATTCATGCGCGTTTTGCTGTGTAGGGAGCGCGTCATAGTCCGCGTATTCAAGAAATGTTTTGCTCTGGGGGAAGTGATTGACCACCGACTGAACCAGTTTCATCTGACTTGCCGATGCAAGCTGATACTCCTTTGAGTTGCCGAGCTTTTCTACGCCTTCCCTGGTAGCCATATATCTGATGAGTTTTTTCATCCCTTTGGCGCTCTTTTTATAACGGCAGGAGACAATTATCTTTGCCATTATTCATCACCGAAGAGATCGTTTTCATAAAGATAATCCTGTGACTTTTCGAGGTCGATCGCGCCGTTATTCTCAGCGACAATTCTCTTGGATACACGGTTGAGATAATCGAGCGCTTCATCATTTAACTCGCTGTTATACGCAGTGAGAATATTGCTCTTAGTGATTTCCACCGCGAGCTTAAACAGCATTTCGGATAGGTTGTCCTCGAATCTCGCGAGCGTCAGCTTAATGCTCTGGTTTATCAGCGGAGAAAGATAATTGACATTCTCCTGCTGTGCGAGATAGCCGAGATAATAATCTACCGCCTCGCGCACCAAAGCGCTGCGGGAATAACCCTGCGATTGACTTACTATCTCATCTAATTTTTCGATCTGAACTTCCTCCAAACTGATCGCCACTTTCTTCAACTGATCCATAAATATACCTCCAACTTATTCGTAATGATTGTATAACGGGAGACGCCGTCAACAACCCGCCTGTATATTTTCAGAAAACCGCTTAACGGTCGGCTCTGCCGTCCGATGTCATTCGCGAGCAAGCCACTAAAGGATTGCTCGCTTTTACCTGCTTTCCTATAAGCGCGCCCTAAAAGTGCCCTTTTATTGCTAAGCTGAGCGTTTTTCGAACCGTTTACGCTTCTTATTGAGCTTCTGAATTCTCTCAGATTCCCTCAACTTATTCTTGTTCTGATACCGTACCGCCCAAGAGATCGGATTGATATGATACTCAAGATTGCCGTTCAGAACAGCGCCGTCCTTCGCATACATTTTCGTATGTTTGATTTCGATCAACCGTTTTTCCTCCAGCAAATGCACGCACTTCATTGCGGTCTTTCTCGTTACTCCCGCCGCTCTCGCAAGTGTAGACAATGACGGCCAGCAATTGTGTTTATTTCGGTTTTCATAGCTCAGCAGAATGACATATATACGAAACTCATTCGAACTCATTTCGATTGTAAACAGCTCGCGCGGGATAAGTACAAAACCCGGACGCACAGCAATCTGAATGATATCCTTTTGGGGATGATTTATCATTGACTCTCCTTTCCTATAAAAAATCCTGCGCCGGAGACTTGTCCTTTTCGGAACCGATCTCCGATGCAGGATAACTTCTTCTCTAATACTAACGTTCACTTATTCGTTCAATTATTCAATAATATATATTATTATTTGAGTTTATGAGTAACGCATACCGCGACACCTTGGATCTGTAAATCATCAGGATAGATGTCGGGGTAGGCTTCTTTATCTTCGTTACAAGAGCGAAGAATAAACCTATTATTCTCCTTTTGCAAAAGTTTTAAGTTGTTTTTGCCTTCATATAAAGCGACAACATAATCGCCGATGTCTGCGGTATTTTGCTGTCTGACGATCACATAATCTCCGGGATAAATGCCCGCGCCGATCATCGATTCACCCTTCGTAATCAGCGCGAAGAAATCACCTTTGCCGACGATACTCTCAGGCATACGGATATATTCTATGACGCTTTCTTCTTCCTCCTGACCTTCGCCGCAGGCAACATAACCGAGGACTTTCATATACTTAGAAGGGCTTTCCATACCCATCTCTGTTGTATTGATGCTTCTTCTGCCGTCATATTCCAGCACACCGTTATCGTTCATCTCTTTGAGATAACGGTGAACGGAAGCGAGAGGAACACCGGTTCCGGCGACGATATCTCTCACGGAAGGATAGCGCATATGCTCAGCGTAATACTGATTAATGTACTCCACTATTCCGCTGTATCTTTCTGTTCTTTTCTTACCCATAAACTCACCAGCTTTCTTTTGAATAATTCGAAACATAATGTTCAACAATGAAATAATAACACTTTTAAAAGCTGCTGTCAATAGATTTGAAACAAAAAGTTTTGTTGTTCCGCTGTAATCCCCTCACAAATGCTCACAAATCGCCTGTGGCGCGAGTTTAGGTTTTGTATGGCCCAAAGATTTGATGTGAAAGATCAATCAAAAAAACAGGACGAAGTCTCCCTCGCCCTGCCATAACTATGATTCTAACTTTGCATCAACTAAATTGTTATAGATTTTGCCTTCTTCCTCGTAATAGTCAAACGTACCATATACGGTGATCTCTGTTCCGTCGGCGGGATAATCCCCCTCTATTAACACATATTCGATTCCCTGTGAACAGCAGGCGGTCGCGTCTTTGATTAGGCAGGCGTGATAGGTTTTGCCCATGTACTCGGCACTTGCCGCCGAGCCCTTCATCCTGACTTGTTTTCCGCGATATTTTCCCGGAGACTGCATCATCTGAGACACCTCGGAATAAACCATCGTCGAGTTCATTTCTGTCAGGTCGATCTCCGATCTGTCATCTGTTTGGTTTTCCTCTTTATCCGGGTTTGCTGCTTGCGCCGGCTTAACGACTGTGGCAACCTGTGTTTCATTCTGTGTTTCACTTTGTTGATTCAGCACATCATTTACGGTTTTTGCGCCGGGTGATGTTTTGCTGTCTGTTTTTTGGGAACAAGCGGTCAGCGCCGCGACGATCAAAACGATCATGATTATTGCTATCACTTTTTTCATTGTTTGATACCTCCGAAAATTTTGCCGATTAGCATAAATATAAAGAACGTAACGATATCGACCGCAACAATTGTTGAACCGACAGGCGTTCCGAACGCAATAGAGATCAGCATACCCAAGGCGGCGCAACATACAGACAGGATCGCCGAACAGATCGTTACCGATTTAAAGCTCTTGAATACACGCATGGCTGAGAGCGCCGGGAAGATAATCAGCGCCGAGATCAGCAGCGAGCCGACCAGATTCATGGCCAGAACGATGATGACCGCGATTACGACCGCTAAAATCAAATTATACAGCTTTGCCCTCACGCCGGTAGCAAGAGCGAAGTTCTCGTCAAAGGTAATACAGAATATCTTGTGGTAAAAGAAGATAAACACCAGGATTACCAGCGCGGATAAACCGACAGACAGCCATACCTCCTCCTCGGTCAGCGTCAGGATAGAGGTCGAGCCGAACAACGTCGTACAAACGTCGCCCGACAGATTGCCGGACGTAGAAAAAATGTTCATTAGCAGATAACCGATCGCAAGCGCACCGACTGAGATCATCGCGACAGCGGCGTCACCCTTGATCTTTGCGTTCTGTCCCATACGCAGCAGCAAAACAGCACAAATAACGGTAACCGCCAGAACAAACGGCATATCATTGGTAAGCTTCAAAACCGCCGCAATCGCCATCGCACCGAAAGCGACATGAGAAAGTCCGTCTCCGATAAAGGAAAAGCGTTTTAATACCAACGTAACGCCCAACAGAGAAGAACACAAAGCAATCACAACACCGACAATGAGCGCTCTCTGAACAAAGGGTAACTGCAGATACATGCTCAGCTTATCAAGCGTTTCAGCCATTTACCTCAGCCTCCTTTGTCAGAAATCTCGATCTTCCGCTTTTGATATATTCATCGGTCGTTCCGAAAAACACATGATCCGCAATATGCAGAATCTTTCCTGCATACTTGACAGCCGCTTCTATATCATGAGAGATCATAATGATCGTCATGCCGTCTTTTTGGTTCAATTCTTCAATGATCCGGTACATTTCTTCGGTCACGACCGGGTCAAGTCCCGCTACCGGTTCATCCAAAAGCAGAATATCCTGTGCGGCGCATAACGCGCGTGCAAGCAGCACACGCTGCTGCTGACCGCCGGACAGCTCACGGTAACAACGCTTTTTGAGCTTTGTGAGCCCCATCCTTTCGATATTTGAAAGTGCTTTTTGCTTTTCCGCTTTGGCGTAAAAAGGACGCAGACCGCATTGGTTCTGACAACCTGAGAGAACAATCTCCCATACCGTTGAGGGAAAATCCCGCTGTGTGACCGTCTGCTGTGGCAGATAGCCGATACTTCGCTTTGTCATGCCGTCACCTGTAAGGATATTCCCCGAGATAGGCGGCTGCAGTCCGAGCAGCGTTCTCATCAGCGTGCTTTTACCCGATCCGTTCTCGCCAACGATACACAGATAATCGCCTTTATTCACTTCAAAATTCAGGTTGTGGATAATCTCCTGTCCTTGATAACCCAGACATAAATCCTTACAGATGATTTGCGGCATAACGATACTCCTTACTTCAGGGCTGATTTCAGCACATCAAGATTGGCTTTCATAGCAGAAAGATACGTTGCACCTTCATTGACCTGCTGGCTGGTTGTTGATTGCATGGAATCCATCGTCAGGATTTCCTGATCCTTGGTTTTGGTATTATCTTTAATCGTCTGAGCGATCTTTCCGTCGGCACTTTCAATTTGCAGAATCGCTTTTAGATTGAATTCATCCACCTTACTCGCAAGGAACACGATAGTCTCGAAGCTAGCCTCACTCTCAGCGGAACAACCGACAAAGGCAGCGTAATATTCCAGACCGTAATCATCGACAAGATAACGGAACGGAAAACGGTCGCCGTATACTACGGTTTTGACATTGGCATTATCGACTGCGGTTTTGTATTCTCCGTCAAGCGTGTCAAGCTCGCCGGTATACGCTTTGGTGTTGCTCTGATACTTCTCCTTGTTGTCGGCGTCGAGTTTACAGAACTGTTCGGAAATATACTCGCATAATACTTTAGCGTTTTTGAGCGAGAGCCAAACATGCTCGTCATACTCCGGCTCTTCTTCGCCTTCTTCCTCCGCTTCCATGCCTTCCTTAACTTCCTCTTCCTTGACGGAATTTCCGAGAACATCGAGAAGATTGACTACGATCATATCCTTGTTGGTCGCTTGTTTCAAAGCGTCGCTGACCCATTCATCGGATTCGCCGCCGACATAGATAAACATATTGCAGGTAGAAATCTTAACAATATCGTCAGCCGTAGGCTGGAAGCTGTGCAAATCAACGCCGTTATCAAGCAGCATAGATATTTCAATATTCTCGTTATCTTTGGAAATCTCTCTTACCCAGTCGTAAATCGGAAAGATAGTTGTTACGATCGTGATTTTTCCGTTATCCTTATTGGTGTTGCTGCAACCGGATAACGTGCAGACAGATATAACGATAAAAATACATAATATAATTGCAATCAGTTTTTTCAAAATAATTACCTCCGAATTGAATGATTATAAAAACAGGCGCAAAAAAACAGGGACTTTTTGCATACGCAAATAAAGCCTGCTAAAAAGCAGACAAAATCCCTGTAATCTGAATTCTATTTAATTCGTCAGTTTAACCTTGAGCAAAACAGGATTGAAAAAGCCGCTATAACGCTGCTTTTCTCTATCAAAATGAATACGAGAAATTGCAAGGGCAGCCATCAGCGATACAAAAACTAGTACCACCGACAGCGCTTTAATAGTATTCTCACAGATCGCGATCACTGCGCAGATCGGACAATCTTCGCCGCTACAGTCATGGTCTGCTTCAGCGGCGATAACAAACAAAGAGAAAGTCATCACAAAGAGAACAAGCGCCGCCATCAACAAAGCGGTGATACGATGTTTCTTCGTCATGACTCTCACTCCTGTCGTTTTGATCTTCCTGAGTATTATAGCAGGTATCCTATCACAAGTCAATAAATGATAGAATTGTTTTCTGACTGTTAACAACTCCCATATATGTCGGAAGGTGAGAATATGGCGACCATAGATCTCAGTTCGTCGATGATTTGATTCGCACGATCAGAAGAGATCGATTGTGACACATGAATAGCACTTCTATCTCACAAATATCTTTTCACCTCACCTATAATTGAGGGAACGATGTATAGTTTGAGAAAAACAGGATATCAGACCAAATATTTTACTTATATTTTTCCATTTGAAATGATGATTTTATCTATACAGATGCGGACTTCACATTTCCTCTTTCAGTATATTCATTATTGATAATTCTGCAATGATGCGTTTATTCGGTATGGCAATTACAATGTATATTGTTCAGTTATGAACAGATCAGCGTCAAGGTATCTGTAAAAATGTCTTTATACTTGTCAGCCTTACTCATATATTTCCTTACCTCCACTGATGCGGCAGAACCTTCTTTTCCATATACGGGAAGTTTTTGTCGTATTCATTAACCGCTTTCATATACGCTTCGTCGTGTACATCACAGTCAAAAAGAGGATCTTCATAAAACTTTCCGGTCACGCCTTTTAATGCCCCTTTTTGAAGCTCATATCCCATAAAAGCATCAAAATTGGAGCCGTCGGGCATTGTTATTCCAAATGTATCGGCTGTCTTAAAGCCGAACTTGGGATAGTACGTCGGAACTCCGCAGATGAAGATCGCTTGATAGCCTTTCTCAGCTGCCAAACGCATAGATTCCAATAAAAGCTTTTTGCCGATACCCATCTTTTGATAATCGGGATCGACGCATAAAGGCCCAAAGGTCAGAATTTCTATGTTGCCGTGATCGGTTTCGATTTTGGCTTTTGAATATAAAATAGCACCGACGATTTTATTGTCAACTTCCGCAGCCAACGAGAACTCAGGAATATAACAGGGCTCATTCCAAAGTCTGTGTACCAAATAATGCTCGTCACAACCCGGCATATTCAAATTCCAAAAGGCTCTTTTTGCGACAAGTTCTATTTCATAATGATCTTTGTCTGTGATATTGCGAATGATAATGCTCATATTATTTGTCTTTCCTTTCCCGCATCGTAAACTCACAGCGCGTGACCGCCGGACACTTTGATGACCTGACCGGTCAGCATCCCTGCCTGCTCACTTGAGAGGAACAGGATCGTTTCGGCGATATCCTCAGGTCGGATCAGCTGACCCATCGGGATCAGCGGCAGGACGGCTTTCTCCAGCTCATCGTCGATCCAGCCTGTCTGCGTGGGACCGGGCGCGACACAGTTCACGGTAATGCCGTACTGCGCGGCTTCGAGAGCGATACTGCGAGTCAGCGCCTCCATAGCTGCTTTGCTCGCGCCGTAGGCGATCTGCCCGGCAAAGACCTGCGCCGCGTCGGTGGAGATGTTGATGATCCTGCCGTAATCGGCGCGGCGATTGATCAGCTCTTTTGTCATCAGGATGCTGCCGCGCACATTGACCGCAAAGGTGGAATCGACCACGTCCGAGGTGATCTTCTCGATGGCATCCAGACCGGTCTCGTCGTCCGCTGCCGCGTTGTTCACCAGAATATCCACTCTGCCGAACCGTTCCATCACCGCGTCATAGATCCCTTTGACCGCTTCCTCATCAGAGATATCGCTTTCCATGATCAGGTAGTCCGCGCCCATTTCCTTGAGCTTGTTTTCAACGAATTCCGCATCCCCGGCGTTTGCCGCATAATACCTGTCAACACCGTTACGGTCAGTCTTATTCCCGTCAAACGGACGATTCACCTTTTTATATACGATAGCAACCTTTGCTCCTTCACGGGCAAAAGCGATTGCTGTTGTCGCTCCGATCCCCTGCGGGTTATTCGCCCCTGTGATCAGCGCCACTCTGTTCTCTAATCCGTAATTGACCATGGGTAATACCTTCTTGTATCTGTATTTAGTTATGTTGCTTCTCTTTTCTTTACTGAAAGTTACAATTCAAACGCCATGATGTATTCTTCGTCATTCTCATCGACTATCTTGAATCCGATATCCTTATACATCTTTACAGCATAGTTCGCCTTTTGGACTGCTAGTGACGCCTGTTCATATCCCTGCCGCTTCAGCAGTTCCAGCATTCTGACCATAAGCTGTGAGCCGATACCTTGTTTTCGGTATTCCTTCAGAATTGAAATAGGTAAAACCATGCGTACAGTACAGAAATATGAAAGCGGTGAAATAGAGCCTTCAATAGGTGTACTGAATGAGATAGCAAATATTCTTAATATCTCTCCTGCTGAACTTATTGGATATCAGAAGAAAAACATCACTTTAGACACACTCTCAGATGTCCTCTATGTTCTTAACGAGCTAAATAAAAAAGCAGGGCTAAACTTCAATATAGACGTAAATCGTCCACCCAAGACCGAAGAATGGAGCTGCAGCCTTAAATTCATGGGAAACGATGAAGCAGCAGAAAACAACTCAGATATCTGCCTCTTTCCGGAAAGATATGCAGATGAGCGAGAGAGCCTTGAACAAGGCTTTTCAAATGAAGATAGATTTAATCACTGGTTCGAAACAGAACTTT